>JANMQT010000081.1:0-10534 GCA_031370675.1 Verrucomicrobiota bacterium | reverse complement strand
GGGTATTTCACTCCTACCGCACGGCCCCGGAACATCGACCAGCGTCGGCGCACCCGGTTGCACAAACGATCATCCCACCGCCGCCCGGCGGCGCGCCATCCGATTCCGGCGAACCGTCGCCGGCAGCCCCCTCCGCGACGGATCCAAGCCGGGCGCCATCCCCCGCGCCAGCGGTCGTCCCCGCGGTCGCCCCGGCGCCCTCGAATGATGCCACTTTCAAGGATTTCCGCGCGTGGACGGACGAGGCGATCGCCGCTGGCGCCAGCGCGCGCTCCGGCGACTTTCTAGCGCGCGGCGTCGAACTGGCGAAGGCTCGACGGATCGCACTCGCACAACTCATCGTGGACGATCCCGAGCGCGCGATCGCGGAGGCGGTTTCCCCGGTCGTGCGCCAGCAGCTCCCGTCCGAGATCCTGACGCAGCTGGAGGATCGCGTCAGCACGCGCGCAAACTACGACGTGCTGGCGACGGTGCCCCCGGAGGGCAGTAGCACGATGCAGATGCCGGCGATTCGGAGAAGCGTCCTGAGCGCGGATGGCACGTTTTACCAAGCCTACGTTTACGGCACGCGCCTGAGCCAGCCGACCGCGACGAATCTCCCCCTCAACGGCATCGCGCTGGATGGAAAACTCGCCGTGGCCGAAAGCCCCGTGCGGGTGATGGCATCCGGTGAAAAAATCGCGGCGAGCACACCGGTGGTGGACGTCTGTCCGATCTCGGGGGAGACCGTGCCGGCCGCCCATTCGGGTGAAGTGCCGCCGGGGGGATCGGCGATCGAGATCGGAGGCACGGTGCATTTCCTCTGCAGCGGCGGACACATCATCGAAGTGCAGGAAGGCCTGCGCACGGGCGCCTACACGCTGGATGGAACCCGCGTGGCGCCGCCGCTCGATGCCCCGGTGACGTCGAACGCCTACAACCAGGGACTCAAGAAGATCCTGATCATCCGGTGCAATTTCACCGATGCCCTCGCGGAGTCGATCAGCGTCGCCGGCGGCCAGACCATGCTTTCCCAAACCGACGCGTTCATCAACGAGAATTCGTACGGCTCGTTGCGGATCGATCTGGTCAATTCGCTCGTGACGCCGGTGTTGATCACCATGCCGAAGACGAAGGCGACTTATGTGGCGGAGAATAACTCGGGCGGTTTCTTGAACGACGCGCGCACGGCGGCCACTGCGGCGGGCTACAACTATACAAACTACGACTTCGAGTTTGTCTGCTACGCCTCCATCTATGGTTTCGGCGGGCAGGCCTACGTCGGCTCGCGCGGCGTCTGGCTCCAAAGCAACAGCACCGGAGTAGCGGTCCATGAATGGGGCCATAATCTCGGCCTCTGGCACGCCAACTCCTGGATCGCGGGAAACGACACGATCATCGGCTCCGGCAGCAACGGCGAATACGGCGACAGCTTTGACACCATGGGGTCGGCGGCCGCCGGTCGCAATTCCTTCAACGCGTATCACCGAAACCGCCTCGACTGGCTCCCCAATGGCAACATTCAGACCGCCGCCACCGCCAGCGCCACCTATCGAATTTTTGCCTACGACCAGACCACGCTTACGCCGGGTCAGTTACTGGCCGTGAAGACGAACAAGGACACGCGTGACTACTGGCTGGAGCACCGCGTACAGTGGGGATCCGTCCCGAGCGTGTCCAATGGCATCATCTTGCACTGGAGCGCGTGGGGGAGCAGCAACGGCGGCTCGCAAATCCTCGACCTGACCCCAGGCTCGACGGGAGGCGTGGGGGACGGTGGACTCATCCTCGGCCGCACCTTTTCCGACGTACTCTCGGGCATTCACATCACGCCCATCGCGAAAAACGCCACCACGCCCGAGTCGATTGACGTGGTGGTGAATCGCGGCCTCTTTCCGACCAACCGCGCGCCCACCCTTTCGTTGGGCGCCTCCAGCACCGCCGTCGCCACCAGCACCGTGGTCAATTTCACGGTCACCGCGTCGGATCCCGACGGCGACGTGCTGGCGTACTACTGGGATTTCGGCAACGGCGCGGTGGGTCCGAATTCCGCCGTGGCCAGCACCTCCTGGAGTGGCGCGGGCCAGTACAACGTGCTTTGCACGGTGTCCGACATGAAGGGCAAGAGCGCCACGAAATCCGTGCTCGTCACCGTGGGTTCGCCAGCGACGTTCACCGCCAGCGGCACAATCACGGACGACTACGCCCAGCCGATGGCGGGAGTGCGTGTGCACAACGGACTTTCCGGCGGCAGCTATCGCGCGACCTTCACGGACAGCAGCGGGCAGTATGTACTGACGAATCTGGCGGCGGGCAGCTACACGCTCGGTGCGATTTCAGCGGGCTTCACCGTGGCGGCCACGGCGAATTTCACCAACCCGATCACGGTGGGTCCCAACCTGAACGCGCTGAATTTCACCGGCACGTCGCTCGGAGCGATCGTCAGTGTCACCGCCCCCACCGCACCCGCCAGCGAGCTGGGCCCGGTGTCCGCGAACTTCACCTTCACGCGTGGACAGGAGGTGCCGACGACGTCGGCGCTGACCATCAACTACACGCTGTCCGGAACGGCCGACAAGGCGACCGACTACACGGTCACCGCAGTCCCGCCGGCGACGGCGAATTACACACCGGCCACGGGTGTGGGAACGCTGACTTTTCCGATTGGCGCGGTGAGCGCGGGTCTCAAAATCACGCCGGTAAGCGACGCCCTGGCCGAGGGCACCGAGACGGTGGTCGCGACTCTTACCGCCGGCACCGGCTACCAACTTCCGACCAACCTGGTGGCCGTGATGATGCTCGACGACAACGATTTTACGGATGCCTATACCGAGTCGTTTTCGACCGGGGCCTCGACACCGTACCCCTTCGATCTGGATGGCAAGAAGGTCACCTTCATGCCCCTGACCGCTACAACCTATCAGGGCACGACCGACCCGGCGAGCGCGTACCCAACGGATCCGACGGGCGGCACGGTCCTGGTGAACAATGGTTCGCTCGTCGTTCCGGTGACGTCGGGGTCAATCCAATTTGGCACTTGGAATCTCACCGGACTCGCCGTGCAGCCGAAAGTATTCGGGACAACCTACTCGCAAATCTTCATCAACACCGCCGGAAACATCTCCTTCGAAAGCGGCGACACGAACAGCGACAGCACGCCGAGTTCGCATTTCACCAGTGGTCGGAAGCGCGTGTCACTCTTTGGCAATTACATGGACCTCTCGAAGGGCGGCAAGGTCAGCTACCAGATCATCAACACGGCCGGGGCCCAGCGCATCGTCGTGACATTTGAAAATGTTCCGCGCTATTTCACCCCGAACGTCGTCTTGAACGGGCAGGTCGAACTCTGGGCCAACGGCGTGATTACCCTCACCTGGATCGGGACGACCATCAGCGATGGGGTGATCGGTCTGGCCGCCGGGCAGGCCGCGCCCAGTCCGTTCTACGCCACGGATCTCAGCGCCTATCCGCCGACCCCCAGCAACTACGCCGCGTGGCTCGCCGCCAAATTCACGCCTGCCGAAATTGCGGACTCGACCATCTCAGGGCCGATGGCGGATGCGGACGGCGACGGCTGGTCCAACCTGTTCGAATATGCGCTTGGGTCCGATCCGCACGCGACAGGGACTCCGGCGGGTGCGCCAGCGATGGGCCAGGCGGCCGGCTACCTCACCCTCAGCTTCCAGCGCGACCCCAGCCATGTGGATCTCAACTATCTGGTGGAGGGGTCCGACGATGCTCAGACCTGGACAACCATCGCGCAAAGTCTCGCGGGCGCGCCGATAACCGCAGCCTCGGGGCAAACTCCAAGCATGGTGAACGAGGTCGCGAATAACGGAGTCATGGGTGCCACGGTGGGCGACACCGCCCTGATGAGCAGCAAGGTGCATCGCTTCATGCGCCTGCGGGTGACGAAGCCCTGAGTCACCCGGGCAGTCGCATCGTTCGGGCTTGCCTTCCGCGAGGTCGGGCGCTCATTTTGAGGGACGAGGCTCCACCGTCATGCGCAAGATCAACCTCAAGGATATCCCCGAATTCACCTGGGCTTCGCCGAAAGGGAAATTCGGCGGGGCGGGTAAAGGTGTCTCCGAGGCTCTCGGACGAAAGCCGCTCTCCATGGACTTGCTGGAGCGTCATCCTTTCGACGTGGAAATTACCCGCCTGACCCCCGGACAGGTGCCCTATCCATACCATTCGCACAGCGCCCAGTGGGAGTATTACCAGGTCATTTCCGGCACCGGCGTCGTGCGGCACGAGGGCGGGACCGAACCGCTCGTGCCGGGCGACGCGTTTATCTTCGGCCCAGGCGAGGCGCATCAATTCAGCAACAACGGCACCGAGGATCTGGTCGTCTTTGTGGTGGCCGACAATCCAGTGGGCGAGTCGTGCCATTACCCCGACAGCCAGAAATGGCTGGTGCGCTCGCCGGACCGGAACTTGATTCGTTCGGAATCACTCGACTACTTCGATGGCGAGGAATGAGGGTGGCAGGACGGTCGTGGGAACGAAAGTCGAGTACTTCGCGCATCCCGCGTTGTTACGGGCCTGGTTCGAGCAACACCACGCGCTCGCGTCGGAACAATGGATTGGATTCCATAAGAAAGATTCAGGCATCGCAAGCATCACCTGGCCGGAGGCTGTCGATGAGGCGCTGTGCTTTGGCTGGATCGACGGCATCCGAAAGAATGTCGACCCCAGCAGCTACAAAATCCGGTTCACGCCGCGCAAGGCCGTCAGCACGTGGAGCGCGGTCAACATCCGGCGCGTGCCGGTGCTGGTCGAGCAGGGATTGATGCAGCCCGCGGGACTAGAGGCTTTCGCCGCGCGGCGGGAAAATCGCTCCGGCATCTACGCCTATGAGCAGCGAACCGCCGACCTGCCGGAGCCCTATGCAAAAGTCTTTCGGAAAAACAAGAGAGCGTGGGACTTTTTTCAGTCGCAGCCGCCGGGTTATCGCAAAATCTCCATCTGGTGGGTGGTCAGCGCGAAGCAGGAAGCCACACGACTCAAACGCCTTGATAAAGTGGTGGCCGCGTCGGCCGCGGGACGGCGCCTGTAAGCCGCGGTCTTTGGCTCAGATGCTTAGCGATGATCAAAATACGACGGAATAATTGGCCTCGCAGCTGCTCTCATTTCGACGTCTGGATTTACACCCATGTCTGACGACAGCCGATTTACACTCTTGCGGGCGTCGACTCCGGTGCTGGTGAGAGCGTTCGGGAACCACGGATATTCAAACCGCGCGGCCTGACGGGGTCGGCGCTGCTCAGAGAATTAGGGCCGGTTGGAATATCTCCGCCCTTCGTCCCTCGCATCCGTGTGACAGTTCCTGATTTTGAGAGCCTGGTCGACGCGCATTACTCCGCGCTATATCGCTTTGGTTTGAGTTTGACCCGGTCGGAGAGCGAGGCTTCTGATCTGACCCAGCAGACCTTTTTCATCTGGGCCTCGAAGGGTCATCAGCTCCGGGACAAATTGAAGGCCAAGGCCTGGCTTTTCACGACCCTGCATCGACAATTTCTGGAGAGCCGCCGCGTCGCCAAGAATCTTCCAACAATCACCCTCGACGTCGCCGGTGCGGAGCTGCCCTCGGTGTCTCCGCCGCAACTCGACGCGCTCGACAGTCAGATGGCGGTCGCCGCTTTGGGCCTGCTCGATGACAACTTTCGCGCGCCCCTCACCCTTTTTTACCTTGAGGACTTTTCGTATCTGGAAATCGCGGAAGTTCTCGACATCCCCATTGGCACGGTGATGTCGCGGCTGTCCCGCGGCAAGGAACAGCTTCGTCGCGCGCTCGAGGCGCCCGGGCGGGATCCCGGGGCGAAGATT
This sequence comes from Verrucomicrobiota bacterium, assembly GCA_031370675.1. Lineage (GTDB taxonomy): Bacteria > Verrucomicrobiota > Verrucomicrobiia > Chthoniobacterales > SZAS-18 > SZAS-18. The sequence continues at coordinate 4,726 of JANMQT010000081.1, read as the reverse complement.
GTTCCCCTGCCTGCGAGCGTTGACCGATCGCGCCGCCCCTTATGAACAATCGCCAAGCCCAGTTTATCCTGAGCGCGTTTCGGCCCGGTGGGCAGGACGCGACCGACCCGCAATTTGCGGAGGCGCTGGAGCAGGCGCGGAGCGATCCAACGCTGACGAGCTGGCTCAGCGCCCAGGTGGCCTTCGATCGAAACTTTGCGGATGCCTTGCAATCGGTGATACCGCCGCATGATTTGCGCCCGCGCATCCTGGCGGGTGGCGCGGCGAGCCAGCCCCGGCCCACGTTCCGCCGCATGCCATTCCTGGCCCTCGCCGCCAGCATCGCGGTGATGGCGCTGGTGGCGGGATATGTTCTGCGCGGAAAATCGGAGGCCTCCCTGCGCCCCTGGCAGGCGGCGGCTCTCGCATTTGTGTCCACCAACCACGACGCGCCGAAGCTCGACCATCTTGTGCCGGGCATTGCGGAATTACACGCGTGGCTGCAGGAGAGAAACGCTCCGATGGCGTCAAATCTTCCGGCCGGCCTCACCCAAAGCGAACTCCTAGGCTGCAAAATCCTGAAGATCCAGGAACAGACCGTCACAATCATTTGCTTCCGGCAAACCGATGGCCGGCTCGTTCATCTCGCCGTCGCCGATCGTTCGGCGCTGCCGGGGGGCGCAGCCACTCCTTGGTTTCAGCAGTCGGGTAGATGGGCGACGGTCTCGTGGGTCGAGGGCAGCCGCTCTTACATGCTGGCCACGCTAGGAGGCGAAGCGACGGTGCGTCAATTTCTCTGACCCGGGACGAGGCTTGGCGACGCTGCGCGATGGGATACGGTGCCAAGCGACCCCAGACGCCTGCTCTCACGTGAAAGTCCTCGAAACCGACCGACTCATACTTCGCCGCCTCGTGGTCGAGGATGCCGCCTTCATTTTCGAACTGCTCAATGATCCCGCGTGGTTGCGCTACATCGGGGACAAGAATATCAAGAACCTCAACGACGCCGCGGGTTACATCCGGGACCGTCCAATGGCGAGCTACGCGCAACACGGCTTTGGCCTCTATTTGGTCGAACGGAAGATCGACGCGACACCCATCGGGATTTGTGGATTGATCCAGCGAGAGACGTTGCCGGATGTGGATATCGGCCTGGCTTTTCTGCCCGCTTTCCGCCGCAAAGGTTATGCGTTCGAATCGGCCCTGGCCGTGCTCGAGCAGGGTCGGCGGGATTTCGGCCTGAAACGCATCGTGGCACTGACCGCGCCAGACAACGACGATTCGATCCGCATCCTGGAAAAACTCGGGTTTCAACTCGAACGGTTGATCACGATGTCCGACGATGGTTCACCGACGAAGCTCTTCGCGCGCGATCTGTGACGACCCGATGTCTTTCATTGATTTGTTTTCCGATACGGCTGCGCTCTACGCTTCCGCGCGGGAAAGCCGTCGGCGCGCCGCGCCGTGAGCTTTCGTTCGCACATCATTGCGGGACGTAAGTCCGGCGATAGACTGACGACGCATGCGGACCCTGATTGATTTCTTGAAGCGGGGCTGGCGCGGCTTTCGACGACTTCACCTTGCGCTCTACATCCTCTTCGCCCTGATGATGAGTCTGGGTGGCCTGGTGGCGTCGCTCTTCGAGCAGTACTCGATCGTGGATTTCAAGCGTGGCATCACAGAGATCCGTCGCGGCGCCGACGCGAAGGCGCGGGGCGAGGTGCTGGCACCGGAGCCCGAGCGATTGCGCGAGGCCTTCAAGCCCATGGACCGCAGCGATCGCCCCCTGCTGATGACTCCCAAGAGCGGAGCGCAATATGATTTACGTGTCGGGCAGGGCGCCGTGACGAGCTGGTGGCCCTACTTGGTGATCGTCGTCTGGCTGTGGCCCCTCTATCGGTATTACTTCTCGAGCAAACCGCAGAACGAGCGGCGCGCTGAGCAGCGCATTGTCGATCTCCCGCTTTTTCTTTTTGCCCTGACGTGGCTGGCCGCGGTGGCCCACTACTTTTCCCGGGTGGGTACGTACCGCGAACTCTACGGGGATCCTGATGCCCGGGTGAAGATCACCTTTGCGGCCGGCGCCTTCCTGCTCGGCGCCTTCGCGGGCTATCTGAATCTCGAGCTAACGCAGCTCTACGTGCGCAGGCGAATCGCCCGCCCGTTCTTCCGCGACCACAATCCACACGGACTCAAAAGCGGATTGCGCGTCGGGCTCAGCACGCGGTACGCGCTGATGATCTTCTCGCTCGCCACCGTCCCGCTCGCCCTGTGCGTCTACATTCCGGCGTTTTTCAATTGGGACCTGCTGGGCTCGCTCCCGGGATCCAAGAACGGAACGCTCTTCTTTGAGAACGCGGGCATCATGATTCCGCTGATCATGACCACGTTTATCGCGGCCTTGATGCTTTGCTTTCACGGGCTCTCCATCCTGCTCTTCCGCTGGAACCTGCAGGCCCCCGTGGCAAAACTGATCGAACGCATGCGCGGCGTGGCGGGCGGCGACTTCGAACGCAAGACCTCGGTGCTCGACTCGGATGAGATCGGTCAGCTGAAGGGTCACTTCAACCTGATGCTCGACGGGCTGCAGGAGCGGGAAAAGATCAAGGACACGTTTGGCCGCTACGTCTCGATCGAGATTGCCGAGAAGATCATCAAGAGCGGCAAGGTGAACCTCGCCGGCGAAGAGATCGAGGCGACCGTGCTCTTCTCCGACATCCGGAATTTCACGCCGCTGAGCGAGACCCTGCCGGCCGCGGATCTGGTGCGTTTCCTCAACGCGTATTTCTCGCACGTCACGAAGCCGATCATGGACCATGGCGGCGTGATCAACAAATTCATGGGCGACGCCGTGATGGCCATCTTCTCGCCGGTCTTCGGGCTCGAGGATCACGTGGGGTCCGCAGTGCGTGCCTCCCTCGGCATGCGCGCCGCGCTCGCAGACTTCAATCGCACCAGCGAGTATCCGTCGGTTCTGGCCGGCGTGGGTATCCACACCGGCCGGCTCGTGGCCGGGAACGTCGGCACCGAGCGCCGCATGGAATACACCGTCCTCGGCGACACCGTGAACGTAGCCTCCCGCATTGAGAGCCAGACCAAGCAACAGCAGACCGACATTCTGCTCAGCGGTGCCGTCGTCGCCGCGCTGGACCGCGCGCAATTCGACGACGTGCTCTTCGAGAGCTGCGGCCCCGTTCTCCTGCGTGGAAAATCCGCGCCGATGGAGCTGTTTCGAATCGCCTGAAGCGCGCCCGCCTCAGGCAATGCATGACATGTGTAAGGAAACCCGCCGTCTGTCCGCCGACCCGCGCCTGATGGTGCGCGCGAGCGGCATCCATGGTCGTGGCATCTTCGCGGCGAGCGCCCTGCCCGGCCGGCGAAAGGTGGGAGAGGTCACGGGTAAGCGCGTCCGGCTGCCGGAAGCGCGCCAGGCGGTCGGGCGACAACCGCGCATTTATCTGGTGGAGTTGACGAGGCGTTACGCGCTGGATTGTTCGACCGGCAATGATTTCCGCCACTTGAATCACAGTTGCCGGCCCAACTGCTACCTGCGCGTGGCCCACGGCCGGGTGGAGGTGTATGCCAAGGCGGCGATCGCGGCCGGGAGTGAATTGACGGTCGACTACGGCGCGACGCCGCACGAAGGAGGGATGACCTGCCGCTGCGGTGCCTCCCGGTGCAAGGGAGTGTTGTGAAATGACGCGGCGGCGGCAAATTCCAGGCGGGGAAAACAGTCGACGTGGGTTCTCGCTTGATCTGGCCGGTCCGCGTCGCGCACCTTGACGAACAGCAACGCTGCAGAAAATCACGCTATGGGACACCTTGGACATCTCTTGGAACACAATCGGGCATGGGCCGACTCGATCCGGCGTCAGAATCCGGATTTCTTTGCCGAACTATCGCAACAGCAGTCACCCACGTACTTGTGGATTGGCTGCTCGGACAGCCGCGTGCCCGCGAACCAGATCGTCGGCCTCCTGCCGGGTGAATTGTTCGTGCACCGCAACATCGCGAATCTCGTCGTACACACGGATCTGAATTGCCTTTCGGTCATGCAGTTCGCCGTCGATGTGCTGAAAGTGCGCGACATCATTGTGTGCGGGCATTATGGCTGCAGCGGCGTGACGGCCGCGCTGCGCCGGGAGCGAATCGGTTTGAGCGACAACTGGCTGCGCCACATCCAGGATGTGCGCGAGAAGCACGACGCGCGACTGGGCAAGTTGCCGGAGGACGGGGCGGGATGCGATCGACTGTGCGAGCTCAACGTGATCGAACAGGCGGTCAACGTTTGCCAGACCACGATCGTCCGCGATGCCTGGGAACGCGGCCAGGACGTGGTGGTGCATGGTTGGATTTACGGAATCCAGGATGGCCTCATTCGCGATCTGAACATGACCGTCGCGAAGCTGGCGGACGCTGGCCCGACCTATCGCAGCGCGATCGCCGCTCTCGGGTAGTTCCGCGATGGATCTTCGCATTCCGTCATTCGCGGCGCCGCGGCAGTGAGGCGTCGAGGGCGTGCAAGCGACCGAACACGGACGCATGGAATTAAACCAACAGCTTCCCCGCCTGCCTCGGAAAGCCTCTGCCCGCCCGGGGCGTCGCGTGATTGCGCAGTTGCCTCTCCGGCGAGGCTCTGCTACAAGACGGGCGATCAGAGCCGTATTTTCCCCGTTTTGAAGCGCTGTTCGCTCTCCTTGTTTTTCGCGGTGGCCGGCATCGCCGCGTTGCTCCTTCCGCGCGTGGT
>JANMQT010000061.1:0-11031 GCA_031370675.1 Verrucomicrobiota bacterium | reverse complement strand
CTGAAGGAGCCGGTCGACGGCGTGGCGGAACTGGCCTCGCTTTCCGGCGATCTCCCCTTCCGCGTGCTCGCTCGCAGCGCGGGCTGGCGAGAGTTCCAGGACCTGCGCAGTCACCTCAAGGAGGCAAACATTCCGCACTTCGCCTACCCGGACCCGGTGCAACAATACCTCGCGGAAACGGGGCGGACGCTCTTCAAGGGGCTGGTATTCGAGGACCTGCGCCGGATGCAGGTCGATATTGAGACGTTTTGCGCGGACGGCTTCGAATTCCCCAACGCAGAACGCGAGACGGATCATCTCATGGCCATCGCCGTGGGTGACGCCTCGGGCTGGGAGGAATGGATCCTGGTGGATCGCGCCGACGTGGCCGCGTCCGAAACCGCCGCGCTCAAGCGCCTCACCGCGCTGATTCGCGAGCGCGATCCCGACGTGATCGAGGGGCATAACCTCTTCAAATTCGACCTCCCGTACCTCGTCACCCGGGCCAAGCTCCGGAAGGTGAAGCTCGCGTGGGGGCGCGACGGATCGATACCCTTCACACGCGCCTCCCGGGTGCAAATCGCCGAGCGCACCATCGCCTATCCAAAGTGCGAAATCTCAGGCCGGCACGTCGTGGACACGTACCTGCTCGCGCAGTTCTACGATGTCGGGACGCGCGAGCTGGAAGGCTTTGGCTTGAAGGACGTCGCCCGCCACTTCGGCATCGAAGGCGGAGGCGGGGAAAGTGCGCATGCCGAAGTCCAAATGCCGAAATCGGCGCGCACGTACCTCTCCGGGCGTGGGATTCAGGACGCGTACCTCAAAGATCCAAAATCGTTCGCGGCGTACGCGCTCGACGACGTGCGGGAAACGCGCGCGCTCTCGGATCTTCTGAGTCGCAGCTATTTCACGCAGGCGCAGATCTTCCCCTACAATTTTCAGGATGTCATTGTGCGAGGCAATGCGACCAAGATCGACGCGCTGTTTCTCCGCGAGTATCTCCGTCGTGGCCACGCTATTCCCGAATTTCCTGAAAGCCGTGGATTCGAGGGCGGCTACACCGACATCTTTTTCACCGGCGTGGCGAAGAACGTCTGGCATTGCGACGTGGCGTCGCTCTACCCGTCCGTCATGCTGCGCTTTGACTGTTTCCCCGTCGCAGACCGGCTCGGCATCTTTCGCGGGTTGCTGAGTGATCTCCGGAATTTTCGGCTCGAGGCCAAGGCGCGCATGCGCGAGGCCGCCGGCCAGGCGGGCGCCGGGCGCGAATACAACACCTATTCGGCGTTGCAGGCGACGTTCAAGATCCTGATCAACAGTTTCTACGGATATCTCGGCTTTTCGCAGGCCCACTTTGGCGACTTCGATGCCGCGGCGAAGGTCACCGCCAAAGGCCGCGAGCTGCTCCGCGCCATGGTCGAGTGGCTGCGCGGGCAGGGCGCGCAGGTGATCGAGATCGATACGGATGGCATTTATTTTGTGCCGCCCGCGGACGCGACCGAAGCCGCGCTGCACGCGGGGCTCGCCGGGATTCTGCCGGAGGGCATCGAGGTCGAGTTCGATGCGCGCTACGCCGCGATGTTCAGCTACAAGGCCAAGAACTATGCCCTGTTGAAGGAGGACGGGGCGCTGCTGTTGAAGGGCGGCGCGCTCAAGTCGCGCGGGCTGGAGCTGTTCCAGCGGGAGTATCTGGAGCGGATGATCCGGCTCTTGCTGCAGGAGCGCCCGAAGGAAATCCCTGCCTTGCGCGACGAGATGGAGAAGGCGATTCGCGAGCGCTCGATTGGCATTGAGCAGCTCGCGAAGACCGACACCCTGCAGGACTCGCTGTCACAGTATCAGAAAAAGATTTCCGGCGCCGCGCGGAATCGGTCCGCCGCGTATGAGCTCGCCCTCAAGAGCGGACGCGACTACCAGCCCGGCGATCAGATCAAGTACTACATCACCGGCACGAAGAAGAACGTCGCCGTGCACCAGGCGGCAAGGCTCCTTTCCGAATGGCGGCCCGAAGCGCGCGATGAAAACGTGGAATATTACGTGGCGAAGCTGAACGATCTCGCCACCAAGTACGAGGAGTTCCATCCCCGGCGTGAGGCCGATACCGCGCAGGGCAGTTTGTTCTAAAACGTGAACTCGACGATGGAGAAGTCGTCATCGAGCTGATCCTGGCCGCGCCGCAGCCGCGCCGCGGCCAGTAGATGATCCATGCGCGAATGCTCTGGCGGCAGTGGCTCCATCAGCGTCTCCCGAAAGTTCTCGTCGTCCCACATCCGGCCATCCGCCTGCCGAATCTCGTATACGCCGTCGCTCAGCAAATAAAACTTCGCCCCCGGCGGAATCGTCGCCTCGTTGGTCTGGTACACCTTGTTCTCGCGCGCCCCGAGCACGAGGCCTTTGGCGCCGAGGTTGACGATCTGATCGGACCGCGTGGCCCCGGCTGGCACGAGCAACGCCGGCGGATGACCCGCACAGGCAAAACGCAGGCGGCGCGTCGGCGCGTGCAGCACGCCGAACCAGAGCGTGAAGTACAAATTGTTCTGGTTGCGCATGAGGAAAACGTTGTTCATCGCGCTGACCACCGCACCCGGATCGCGAAAATCAATGTGCGGCAGGCCGTCCGTACGCAGGACCTGCACCGCGCCCACCGAGAGTAACGCGGAGGCCGCACCGTGGCCGCAGACGTCGAGCATGTAGAGCCCGAGATTATCCTTGTCGATCCAGTGGTAGCCAAAAACGTCGCCACCCAACTCCGAGCACGGTTCCAGGCGCCAGTCCGAGCAGAACGGTTCCGTCATCGGGGCCGGCAGAATTGCTCGGATGTACATGGCGGCGTCGGTCAGCTCGCGCTCCATGCGCGCCTGCTGGTTCTCGATCTCCCGGAGGTAGGCCTGCTCCCGCGCGTACAACTCGCCCTTTACTTCGTACGAAACTAGTGCGGCCGAGGCGAGCGTGGCGAGTGATTCAATGAGCTGGCGCGTCTCGGGCGCAAAGTCACTCGACTCCGAGTCGCCCTCGTTCAGCGGGTTGATCAACTGCAGCACCGCCACGACCTCGCCGCCCAGACCAGTCAGCGGCAGGGTGAAGAGCGAGCGTGTGCGGTAGCCGGTGCGTTTGTCGAATTCGCGCGTGCCGGAAAAATCGAAGCGCGACTCGCTGCGGATGTCGCTGAGATGAATCTTTTCGCGCGTGTGGGCCACGAACGTGGCGACGTTGCGCATGTTCGGCTCGCCGCTGGCGGCATCATGCAGCTGGAGCGGCGGCCAGGTGATGGGCTGGCCGGAGGCTCCCCCCATGTCCACCTTCAGGCTCGTGTTGCGCACCATGAAAAACTCGAGCACGCCCGCGCGCTTCATGTACAGCGTGGCTCCATCGGCCGCCGAGAGTCGCTGGCTCTCGACCAGGATCATCTCAAGAATGCGCGGCAAATCCCGCTCCTCGCTCAAGGCCACGCCAATCGGGATGACCCCCTCGGCGAACAGCGAGGTCCGTCGGCGTTCCATGAAGAGCTGGCGTCGCAAGTCGGCCGCCTCCGCCGCCAATCGGGTCACCTCTTCCATGGCCTAATCCTTTCGAGTCCGGGGCGGCGGGTCAACTGCGGGCGACAGGGAATCTGCACGATCATGCACGAGGGTCAGCTCAGCGAATTTGCCGCTTCCACGACCGCCTCGGCCGTCATGTGGAGTTGCTTCATCACTGCGCCGCCGGGTGCGCTCATCCCAAAGCGGTCGATCGTGACCGTCTTTCCATCCAGTCCAACATACTTGTGCCAAGCCATTTGTACGCCAGCCTCAATCGCCACACGCTTGCGGCATGAGAGAGGGAGCACCTCGTCGCGGTAGGCCTGCGGTTGCCGATCGAAGCGCTCCGTGCACGGCATCGAAACCACACGGGTGCCCGGTCCGAGGGTCTCGGCCGCCGCCATCGCATGCTGCAGTTCACTGCCGCAGGAAAGCAGAATCAGATTCAGCGCCGCGGTTTCCTTCCGCGCGACATAACCACCCCGCAACGCGCCCTGGCGACGCGTCGCCACGGGAAGCTGCGTCATAAGCGGAATGACCTGGCGCGTCAGCGCGAGCAGCGTGGGGCCGTCCGTGCGCGAAAACGCCGCCGCAAAAGCCCCGGCGCATTCCTCCGGATCCCCGGGACGAATCACGTCGAGATTCGGGATCACACGCAGGCCCGTGACGGTCTCCACCGGCTGGTGCGTGGGACCGTCCTCGCCGACGCCGACGGAGTCATGCGTAAAAATGTAGGTGACCGGCAGATGAGACAACGCCGCGAGGCGGATGCTCGGGCGGCAGTAATCGGCAAAGACGAGAAAGGTCGCCCCGCTCGGCCGGAAGATGCCGTCGTAGGCAATGCCGTTCATGATGGCGCTCATGCCGTGCTCGCGGATGCCGAAGCGGACGTTGCGTCCGGCGGGATTCGCCTCGGTGCAGTCGCCGGCGCCGTTGATGTAATTCAGGGTTGAGCCGTAGAGATCCGCGCTGCCGCCAATCACCTTTGGCAGGGCCGCGGCGATCGGCTGCAGCACGTCGCTGCCCGCCTTGCGCGTCGCGATTTTGGTGTCGGCCGGAAACTCCGGAATCTTCGCCAGCAACTCATCGGCCGAGAGTCCCTTGCTGTCCTCGAGCTCAGCGGCGAGCGCGGGATTCGCGGCTTTCCAGGCGGCGAAAAGCGACTGCCACTTGGCGTGCTCCGCCTGCAATTCCTTCTTTCGCCCGGCGAAGAAGGCCTTCACCTCGTCGCTGACAAAAAAGTGTTCGCTCTCCGGCAGCCCAATGCCCTTGCGCGCGGCATCGATGAATTTCGCACCGCCTTCGCCGTGCGCCTTCTGCGTCCCTGCCACCTCGGGAATGCCCATCCCGATGATCGTCCTGGCCAAGATGAACTGCGGCTTCCCGCTCTGGCTGTCGCGCGCCTTTTCAAACGTGGCGTAAAACGCCGCTGCGTCGTTCCCGTCGACCCGATGCACCTCAAAGCCGTAGGCCTCAAAGCGTTTGCCCGTGTCCTCGCTCTGGCTGGCGTTTGCCATGGCGTCGAGCGTGACAGCGTTGTTGTCGTAAATCAGGATCAGGTTGTCGAGATGCTGGTGGCCTGCGAAAGCCGCGGCCTCCGCCGCGACGCCCTCCTGCAGGCAGCCGTCACCCGCCAGTGCGACAACCTTCTGGGTGAAGATCTTGTGCGCGGAAGTGTTGTAACGCGCCGCGGCCATCCGGCCGGAGAGGGCGAGACCCACCGCGTTGCCCACGCCCTGGCCAAGCGGGCCCGTCGTGCATTCGACCCCGGGCGTGTCGTGAAATTCCGGATGGCCCGGCGTCTTGCTGCCGAGCTGGCGGAAGCGCTTCACCTCCTCGAGCGAGAGGTCGTAGCCCGTGAGATGCAACCACGCGTAAAGGAACATGGAGCCGTGGCCCGCCGAGAGGACGAAGCGGTCGCGATTCAACCAGCGCGGATCGTCAGGACAATGGTGCAGCGCGTGTCCGTACAACACGGCGCCGATTTCCGCGCAGCCGAGGGGGAGTCCAAGGTGGCCCGACTGGCACGCGTGCACGGCGTCCATGGCGAGCCCCCGGGCGATGTTGGCGGCTTTAACAAGGGTTTCGACGGGGAGCGGTTTCATGGGGAGTTTGGGTCTAACCGAACACGATTGGCCGGGCAAGCCGATTGATGCCGCCGCTCAGGCCTCGCCCAACGCACGGGCGTAGGCGCGGCGGAGGTCGCGCGTGACTGGACCAACTGCTAGCAACCGGTCTTTCCACCGACGCACGGGACAAATGCCGAGCAGGCTGTTCGTGATAAATATTTCATCGACCGCGTCCAGCACCGCGGGCCGGCTCCGCACCAGGCGAATCGCAGTGCGATCGAGGATCCAGCCGCGCACGACCCCGGCGCGACAACCGCACGCTTCATCAGGAGTGAACAAGCGTCCCTGCCGCACCCAGAAAATGTTGGTCATGGCGCCGCAGGCAATTTCCCCCCGCTCATTCAGCAGCAAGGCTTCACCGCCCGGATGCTCGCGCCGCGCCTGCCAGTGCGCGAGATAGCTCAACGTCTTGTGCCGCGCGTCCCAGTTCTGTGAGCCAACTCGGACCGCCGACAAGATCAAGGCGAGCGCCATTCGCGCCCCCGGTTTTTCGCGCTGAAAGGAATGCGACGCGCCTTCCGGACCGATGATCCACCGCCAGCGGCCGTCAGCGGAGGGGAGCTGCCCGGCCTGACGGCGAAAATCGAAGGGTCGTTTTATTCCCAACGCGATGCAGGATCGCCGCAGCGAATGCCAATGTTCTTCGACGAAGACCGGGCGGCCGCGAATCACGCGAATGGACTCGAAGACGCCGAGCCAGGGATGAAAAGTTCCGGCCCGGATGATTTGGAGCTTTGGCATGCGCAACCCTCGGCTTCACCTATCGCTCAATCGCCACCGTCACCTCGATCGCAGCCGATTGACCCGAGGTCCTCAAATCATACATCGGCACGACGCTCGCACTCGGCCAGCGGAACATCCCGCCGGCGCTCACGCGCGCGAGCACCGAATAGCTCGTCGAGCCCGACGGCAGGAGATCAAAATAAAGCGTCGTCTTCCGGTCGCGCCGTTCGACATGGGAGAGATCCAGCCAGGTCTTGGGCTCGGGTACTTCGTACATGCCCGCCAGCATCTTGAGGTCCGGATTGATCGTCTCCACGCCCGCCGGCAGCTCGTCCTCGAGCGCCACGTAATAGTGCTGTTTCGGCGTTATCACGCGGTACGTGATCAATAGCCGGTCATTGAGCTGGTACGCCGCTGCCACCGAGCCATCGCGCCTTGGCTCGGTCAGGTTTTTCACGACGCGCTCAAGCCGGAAGCCGCGGTCGCGCCGATCGCTGTCGGCGAGACCCGGCGGCGGCGAGTAATCGGCGGTGAGCAGGTAATGCAACGGCGCATTCGGTGGAATCATGTCCGCCATCGGAATGGAAGCCTGTGAGGCGAGATCGCGCCCGGGCCAAAGCGCGGCCGTGGAATCAGGCGACATCTGCGGAATGGCCGAGCGCGTGCGCGGTGGCTTGAGCTTCGCCAGCGCCGCACCGGACGGCGTGCCGCGCGCGATCGTGCGGAAGGCGAGCAGCGACCACAGGTTTTCCTGCGTGGAGCCGAGGAACACGTCGTCGAGCGACTTGAGCAGGCGCTGCGACGCCGCGGTGCGCTTGTCCGGGGTCCAAAACGCCGGCGCGCACTCGTTGAGCGCGAGCAGGCAAATCGCGAAAGCGCGATTCGACGACGAGAACGTGCGCGGGTCAAAGGCGCGATCCTTGGGCGTGAAGTCACCGATTTCTCGCAGGAGCTGCAGTTTCTCGGTCGGCAGCGTCTTGCGGTAATGCAGCGCGAGCGCGAGCAGCGCGCGACCTTCGTCGCTGAGGCGGTCGCGTTCGCGATGGAGCACGAGCAGGTCTGCGTTCGTCATCGGCGCGTTGGCATACTGCGAGAGCACGTACGCGGAATACACCCGTTGGAAGGCCGCTTCCTCGCCGTTGCGCAAGATCTTCAAGACGGCCCGGCCGAGCTTTTCCCCCAACCCGTCCGGCGTGGTGTAACCGAGCGCCACCGACTGCTGCACCGCCCAGAGAGCCGAGATCGTGACAAATGGATTTCCGGGTCCGGACGGTTCGCCGTCGCCCGGCGGCCAGTAGGGAAGCTGCCCGCTGGAGAGCAGATTCTTCGCGTAGAGCTGCAGCGCTTCCTCGACGGCTTCGCGCGACGGTTGCTTGGACAACGCGAGGGGCGGCAGGCCCTTGATCAAATCCGCGAGCAGCGTCTGCGCGAGCACCTTGGTCGTGATCTGCTCGAAGCAACCGTGAGGGAACGAGAGAATGGCGGGCAACGCGTTCAGCTGCGCGAGATAGGACGACGTGGAGACGAGCGCGTCATAGCTCCCGCGCACACCCGGCTTTCGCCAATCGGCCGCCAGCGCGCTTGCCGGATTGAGCTCAGGGGAATTTGCAGGCAAGGTTCCCGCAATGGCTTCCCGGCGCGGCAGCACGCGCGGGAAAATCGGGAGGGTGATCTCAACCTCGTCCGCCTGCGCCGGATTGCCTTCCGTCGTCGCGGCAAAACGGACCTTCGTGCTCGTCGGGTCCGCGCCCACTTTCGCGCGGAAGGTGAACGCGGCGGACCTCTCCTTCGAGACATCCGACGACACCGTGGCTGGACCAGTGAGCTGCAGGCCGGAATCGACGGTGCACGTAACATCGACGCGACCGGGCTTCGAGGCCGGACTCCCGAGACGCGTAACGACGCGGAGATCCACTTCATCGCCCTGGCGCAGGAAGCGCGGCAGCGACGGCTCAGCGATCAACGCCTTGGCGATCTCGACCGTTTGTGTGCCAACGCCAAATTGATTCGCGCGGGTCTGTCCCACCGCGACGAAGCGGAAGCGCGTCAGATTGTCGGGCGCGACGAATTGGAATTTCACGCGGCCCTGCGCGTCCGTGCGCACACCGGTCTGCCAGTAGGCGAGCGCCTTGAAATCCTTGCGCACGTAGCGGCCCTCGTCCTCGCCGCCGCCGCCGACCGTGAATCCCTTTTGGAAGAGGCTCTTCGGATTGATGCCGTTGACGAATTCATTCAGCGCGAGAAAGGTCGCGACCCCGTGGCGCCGGGGCGGACGCATCGCCGCGCCCACCTCCGGAGCTTTCCATTCGCCCAGCTCCAGGATCGCGTCATCGACCGCGAAGAGGGTGAGGTCGGCGTTCTCCACCGCGCTGCCGCCGGACTGCACGTCGACGACACCGGTGATCATCTCGCCTGGTTTCGAAACCGGCGCGTCGAAGCGGGTTTCAATCTGCAATTCCTGATCCGGCCGCCGCACGCGGAACTCCACGCTGCCACATCGCTCCGCCGGCAGGTCCCTGGCGCCACCCGGCTTCACGAGATAAACCGTCGCAAAGGAGTTGGGGGAATACTCGGGCTTGATCGGCAGTTCCACGATCCCGCTGTTGCCGTCGATCGGCACATCCATGCCGTCGAGAATGGCTCCCGCCGCCTCCACCGTGACCCACGCGCGGCCGGTAAACGGCGTGCGCACGACCAGCTTCGCCTTCGCTCCCACGCTCTGGTCGTCCTGCGAATCGAATTGGGTGGGCAGCGTCAGCTTGCCGGGGTCGATTACGTCGAGTGAGCTGTCGTCGCGCACGGGCACTTCATCGTCCCCGTTCCCGCCGAAAATTTCGGCCGCGCTGACCCGCTTGAGTCCGGGCGCGGACACGACCGCGACATAGCGCCCGGTCTTGGTCATCGGGACCTCGACCGACCCCGGCACCGCGATCGCGACCTTGGCGACGGAGTTGTACTGCGGCGTATTGCGATACCGGAAGACAAAGGGAGCAACCTTCTCCTTCGCCACCTTGGTCGAGATGTGAAAAATCTCGATGTCCGCCCGGCCGGAAAAACTGGCCGGCTGCAACTCGCGATCGAAAGCCTGCACCCCGACTTTGACCGCGCGTTTCTGGCCCCCCTTGGTCGCGTCCGCTTCCGTCACGCGCGCCCCGAGCAGGACCGGTTGCAGCATCACGGTCGGCGACCGGATCGCGTTAGGCTGGATGCTCTGGCCGTCGAGCGAAGTCACCGTCACCCGCCACGCGATCGAGAAACGCGAGCCTGGCGCGGCTTTCGGCAGTTCGGAAGTGATCACCACGGCGCCGTCCCGGTCGAGTACCGTGTCGCCTTCGTTCGCGGCGCTTTCATTTTCCGGCTGGGGATTTTCCGAAGCCAAGTCGTCCAAGCGGAAAAATTCCCCGGCCTCATAATCACTCCGATTCCACACGGCTTTCCAATGCACCTTCGCGCCGCTGTTTGGCTGGCCGGAAAAGAAGCGCGAGGAAACGCGCAGCACGGCTTTCGATGCCGGCTCCTTGCTTTCGTCGGGAACCGCGGTGACTTCGAAAATCGGGATCTTATATTCCTGCACGCGAATTCTCGTCGACCCGCCTTCCGCGCCAGCCACGCGGCCAAAAATAACGTAGCCGCCCAGCTTGATGCCAGCCGGAATCTCCCACTCGGCTTCCCAACCGCCCTCGGGTGAAACGGTCGTCGTGCCGCTCGCCAGCTTGTCGCGCTGATATTCCGTTGAGACGCGCCATTCGACCGTGGCGCCCGCGGGAATACCGTGGATCGCACCGAACCGGTCCGCCAGCCGCGCCAGTCCCTTGATCTTCACGAGGTGACCGGGGCGGTAAAGATTCCGATCCGAGAACACGATGCTGTGGAGCACGTCACCCGCGGGAGACGGCGTGGACGAATCGTACTCGCCGGGAAAACGCGGTGCGTCGAAATCCTGAATGGCGAGGCCCGCCGCCGTCTCCGCGACGAACAGCCGACCGCGCTCCTTCTCGTCGAACTTTCCCAATACCGAGGCCGGGAAGCTCACGATGCCCCCGGTGTCCGTCACGCCGTTCGCGAGTTGGAAATTCTGCCGATTGACGAGGCGAACCTTGGCGCCGGCCAGCGGAAGTCCATCGCTCATCCGCGCGGCGCGAAGCGTGACCGCATCGCCGCTCCGCTTTTGGGTCAGGATGGCGTCGCTGAAACAGACGATGCTCCGATGACCAACCGTCACCCCAACGGGATTCGACGGAGCGGTGACCTCGAGCAGGTAAAGTCCTCCGAGCGAAGCGGCGCCGGTGGTCGGTGACCATTGAATCGTGCGCAGGGTTTCGTCCTCGCTGCCTGGGTTGGCGGGAAAGTCTCCGCCGCCGACGACCGTCAACCCGAATGCGTCGATGAAGATCTCCGTCTCACGCCCGAGCGGAAATCCCGTCTTCGCATCGGACATCACATCACCGGAGACCGGGTCCTTGCGGGCCTCGTTGAATTCACGCAGGCGCTTCTCGACCTCGGCAAATTTTTCAATCGGCAGCACTGCCAGCCGCCATTTCGCGGGGCCGGCGTTGGTCTGGACGAACGAAAAATTCAGCCCGGCACTGGAGCGCTCGTGGACCAGCGGACCGGGGAAAAAGATGGCGCTCGGCTTTGGCTGGAAGGTTGCCCCCCAGCGTGATTCCGCCCCCAGCGTGTAG
>JANMQT010000395.1:0-6601 GCA_031370675.1 Verrucomicrobiota bacterium | reverse complement strand
GCATACACCATCAATGACCTGAACACCCTTCCGTCCATCAATGCGGGAACAAAGACCGGTCTGTCAGACGTGTGTGACGCCACGTTCTTCTCTCCGTTCCAATAATCTGCGGCAACGCAACTTGGGAACCTAAAATTCACGCGCCGGGGCGGAAATTGTCCGCGCGTACTCTCGTGCCCAAGCCAATTTCGGCCGATCTGGTTCGCCTTTATGAACTCTAGCGATTGCAAGCTAATGAGTCGAAGTCCCAAGGGCTTTACCCTTGTGGAAATCATGATCGTAGTTGCGATTATCGCCCTGCTGGCCGCCATAGCCATTCCGGGATTCCTTCGGGCGCGCAAACGCTCGCAGGGAACGATCATTAAGAATGACCTGCGCTGGATCGATTCAGCGAAGGATCAGTACGCCATCGAATACAACAAAAGCGTCGTCACTCCCGACGTGGCCGATTTGACCGCTTATTTCAAATCGGGCAGTCGTCTCGGCAATGCGGTGGGCAGCCTCCCTGACATCTTTGGAAATCCCTACACCATCAACGACCTGAACACGCTGCCGTCGATTGACCCAGGTACCAAAGCCGGGCTTGCCGACGTCTGCGACGCCAACTTCTTTTCCCCGTTCCAGTAGTCTGCGGAAACGCCGGTTGCGAAAATTGGCTTGAGGCGTCCCCAACCTCTTGGTCGCGGGCCTGCAAATCGATTCTCGCCGTTTGAGTGTCGACCCGCCAAAGTCGCTCGTACGGATCAAGGATGATTTCTGAAAACATCACGGCACCCGGAGGGCCTCACAGACGAAGCGCGACGCTAGTCGCGCTTTTCTTGTTTGTCGGGGGGAGCTTCGCGATTTATGCGAACGCGTTGTCCTTCGATTTCCTGAATTTCGACGACTCCTTTTACGTGCGCGACAACGCGCATCTCAACGGCGGATTCTCGTGGGACGCGGTGCGCTGGGCCCTGGAGGCAAATCTGTTGCGGGGGGATCGCTCGGCGGAGTATTGGATGCCGATTACGATGTTTTCCCGGTTGGTGGACGCGGAATTTTTCGGCGCGAGCGGCGGGCTGCATCATCTGCAAAACATCTTGTTTCACGGCCTGAACGCGTGGCTGTTATTCGTGATCCTCGCAGACCTGACGGGCGCCTTCAGGCGGAGCACCCTCGTGGCGGCCTTGTTCCTCGTTCACCCGATCAATGCGGAGGTCGTTTGCTGGATCGCGCTCCGGAAGGATGTCCTCGCGGGGACAGCGTCGCTCCTGACGATCTTCATGTACGTGCGTTACGTTCGAAGACCAACGCTGCCGCGCTACCTGGCGGCCCTGGCCGCTTTTGGTGGTGCCTTTCTGTGCAAGCCATCCGTGGTATCGCTGCCCCTCGCGCTGCTCTTGCTCGACTGGTGGCCGCTCAACCGCTTGCGCGTCGGCTCTGCGGATGGTGCAGGCGGGCGATCGATGGTGCCCGCGTTGAGTGTCCTCGCGGAAAAGCTACCCTTTCTCATCCTGGCTCTGGTGGCCTCGCTGGTCACTTTTGTTGGGCAACGGGATCTCGGATTGGCCGGCATTCGTGGAGACCACGCACTTTGGGTGGACCTCGGGCGGACAGCCGTGGGTTATCTGGATTATGTTAGACGTGCCGTTCTGTTGGAACCGTTTTGCGCGCTCTACCCCATGCGGCCGTGGGACGCAATTTCCCGCTCTGATTTGTGGCAGGCCGCCATCCTCCTGTTCAGCGTGACGCTCGGAAGTGCCTGGCTCGCCGTCCGCAAATATCGTCCCGCCTTGATGGGCTGGACCTGGTTCATCGGCCTGCTGCTGCCGGTCTCGGGGCTGGTCCAGTTTGGGCGCCAGGCGACGGCCGATCGCTATATGTACCTGCCGCTGATCGGGCTTCTGATCTTTTTTGTCTGGCTCTGCGGCGATCTCGTCGCTTTTCGCGGTACAGCCAAGTCGGCGCCGGTCGCTCGCTGGAGGAGCGTCACGGTTAGTGCGTTCGCGTTGATGCTGGTTGGGTTTTTGTCGCTCCTGAGTCGCGCGCAGAGTTTGACCTGGCGAAACGACTCAGCGCTGTGGACTCAGGCGATGGCGGTGGAACCGGATAGCGAAGTGGCCTTCAATAATTTTGGCTCCGCCTTGACGCTGGCCGGTGAGCATAAGGCGTCGGAAACGTACCGTCGCGCGGCGCTCAAGATCGCGCCCGACTCGGTTGAACAGATTGGGAATCTCGGCAAATCCATGGCCCGGTATGGAAACGCCGCCGGTGCCGCCGTCCTGCTGGAGCGTGCCATTCACTTGGACCCGCTCGACATGGAAAACCATCGCTGGCTGGCGATCGCCCTGCGCCGGGCAGGCAGACTTGCGGACGCGGACGCTGCCACCGGACGATATGAGCAGATCCGGGGGCGCGCGTTTCTCGGCACGGGCCTGACCTATTTGAAACAAGGCGAAACGGATCTGGCCAAAGCGCAGTTTTCTTCGGCCTCGACGGCCCTGCTGCGGGCTCGAAGATTTGCCAAGTCTGACCGCGAACTCGTGCCGGCAGCGAGATGGCTGCCGTCCGCGCGCGATTGGCTCGTGCGAATCCCCACGACCGTTTTGTCGGGCGATGATCGCACGATGCTACAGGGCTATATCTCATATCTGGCGGGCGATGTCGGCTCCGCCGCTCGCTGGTTTGGCATCGTCGCGACCCGCCAGCAGCGACTGGCCGAACCCCGCTGGTGGCTTGCCATTTGCCTGGACGAGTTGGGGCAGACGGAAGCGGCGAATCGGGAAGCAACCGCCGCCCGGGAATGCCCGGTGCCATTCGAGGAGGGCGCCAATGACTGGTCTTTCCTCCATGGCGGCAATAGTGAGGGTGCCCCCGCGGTCGTCCCACCCAGGACTAACGACGCGACCACCGATTTGCCTCCGCGCTAGTCGGCGCGCGGGCCAGAATCAACGAGCCGCTCATGAAGCTGTCCTCGCTTTCTTCCGCCTTGGATCGCCATGGGAAAGCGCGGCGGTTTCTTTGGTTTCTGCTCATTGTCGCGGCCGTCGCCGTGGCCTATCGCGCGGTCCCGTCCTTTGATTTCGTCAACTATGATGACGATCTCTACATCTCGGAAAACCGCGCGCTGGATGGCGGGCTGACGCTCAAGAATATTCGCTGGGCGCTTGAGGCCAACCTGATCTATGGGTCGCGCGAAGCGGAGTATTGGCAGCCGGTGACATCGATTACACGCTTGGTGGACCGGTCGCTGTTCGGGCGCAATCCGGCGGGTCATCATTTGCAGAGTCTCCTTTGGCATGCCCTGAACGGATGCCTCGTTTTCCTTTTGACGTTGCGGCTCGGCGGCCGCGAGGTTTTTAGTGGGGTGGTCGCACTCCTCTTCGTGCTTCATCCCGTGAATGTCGAAGTGGTCTGCTGGCTCGCCGCGCGCAAGGATCTGCTCTGCGCGACGGGTTCATTGCTCACGTTGCTCGCGTATCTCCGATTCACCGCGAATCCATCCGTGGGCCGCTATGCCCTGGCCCTCGTGGCTTACGCTGCCGCGCTGATGGCGAAACCTTCGGCCATCGCCTTGCCGATGGCGTTGGTGCTGCTCGATTTCTTCCGCGCTGGACAAGAGAGCGCGGGGGGCGCGCCGTTCCCGGCGGGTGGGCCGAGAAATTGGCTCCGACTAATGGTTGAAAAGATTCCATTTTTTCTTCTGGCTGGGCTGACGGCCGGGCTGACTGTTTTGAGTCAGCAGGAGATGGGGGGCATCCACGCGCCCGTCATGCCGACCGTCATGCGCATGGCGGTCGCAGCGATCGGGTATCTGGATTATTTGCGCATGTTCCTGTGGCCACGCGGGTTTTGCGTCCTTTATCCGGTGGATTCGCTCGCGCCGGACACCGTCATCGCGATTTCCGCCGGCCTTGTTCTGATCGCCCTGACGCTGCTGGCCTTCGCCTTTCGCCATCGAGTTCCGGCCGTGCTGTGGGGCTGGCTCTGGTTTCTGCTGCTGCTCGCCCCGCTGATGGGAATCGTTCCGTTCGGGCGTCAGAGCGTCGCCGATCGTTATATGTATCTCCCGATGCTTGGTTTGACGGTTGCCCTCGTGGCCGCGGTCGCAACGTGGCGAAATCGCCGCGTATCGCCGGTGCGGGATTGGTTAGTGGTAATCCCGACGATTGGCTTGCTGACCGCCGTTGCCTCCTTGACGCAGGCGCAAACCCTGACGTGGAAAGACAGCGAGGCGCTCTGGCAGCAGGCGATACGAATGGATCCTGGAAATGGATTGGCGCGGACCAACTACGCCGTCTTTCTCGCGCGCGCGGGGAACGAGCGCGAAGCGGAATTCCAATTGAGGCTGGCGCGGAAGGACGCACCGAACCTGGCGGGAATCGGACAACAACTTGCCGTCCTGCTTGTGAGCCAGCGCCGCTACCAGGAAGCGCTTCCCTTGGTCGAGTCGCTGATCCAAACGTCGCCTACCACGATGAAGCTGCACAGTCTCCTGGCGACAACCCTCGATCAATTGGGCCGCCCGGACGACGCGCGGCGGGCTCGGTCCCGACAGCAGGCCATTCGCGGGCGAATTTTCCTGCTGCAGGGAACCAGTTATCTGGAGAGCGGGGATTGGGCCGCGGCCCGCGAGCAGTTGGCGCTGGCTTGGTCAGCCCAGGATGCAATCGAAATGCTGCTGCACCAACGCGTGTCCCTCGCGCCTGCAGTCGATTGGGCGGCCCGGGCGGAGCAGGCCATCGCGAAGACGCCAGGCGCTCCGCTCGCGAACTTCGCGTTCCTGCGCGGTTTGATTCATGGACTGCAATCCCGTTGGCCGGAGGCGGAGCTGGCTTTCGCCGAAAGTGCGCGCGTGAATTCCGACGACGAGGAGACGGCGTGGCGTCACGCCGTCTGCTTGTTTCGCGTTGGACGGACGGATGAGGCCACGAAGAAGTTCGCGCAAATCGTGGCGAAACGCCCGCCCGGCGCAGACATGTCCGGCGCTTGGGCGGCTGCGCAGTTGAGCTTGGAGTCGCCCCCCCCGTCTCCCGCCGCCCGTTAGCGTGCGGCGAGCGGACTCCCAACTCCAGAGTGGAATGGTTGACGGATGGGTGGGATCAAGTCTTGCTTAGACCAGAAGCGAAAGTTCGTCCTTCCCTCTTATGCCTCCCAACTCCCAAGCCGAGACCACCTCCGGGCCGACCTCCCCAGATACAGCGCGCTCGGTGGTGGTGGTGGGAGCGGGGCCGGCGGGATTGACGGCCGCCGCTGAATTGATTGAAAACGGAACCGCCGTGACGGTGCTGGAAAAGGACCCCGAGTACGTGGGCGGGATCGCCCGGACCGTGCGCTACAAGAACTATCGGTTCGACATCGGTGGTCACCGCTTTTTCAGCAAAAACGAGGAGGTGACGAATTGGTGGCGGAAGCGCCTGCCCGGGGCGTTCATCAAAGTGCCCCGTCTCTCGCGTATCTTTTATCGCGGCAAATTTTTTGACTATCCGCTCAAGGCGAAGAACGCGCTTTTCGGACTTGGATTTTTCACCTGCGTCTCGTGCGTGCTCAGTTACGCGTGGCGGAAATTGTTTCCGATCCGGCCGGAGAATTCCTTTGCGGATTGGGTGACCAATCGTTTCGGCGACAAACTGTTCTCGATCTTCTTCAAGACCTACACCGAGAAGGTCTGGGGCATGTCGTGCAACGACCTGAGCGCGGACTGGGCCGCGCAACGCATCAAGGGACTGTCCCTCACCAGCGCAATTTGGAATGCGCTCATGCCGCAGAAAAAGAAGGGCGGGGAGGCCCTGATCAAGACGCTGATCGATGAATTCGAGTACCCGCGCTTTGGTCCCGGCATGATGTGGGAGCAGACTGCCGCCGACATCCAGGCGCTGGGGGGAGAACTGCATCACGGCCACAACGTGACGAAAATTCTGCGCGAGAGTGATCGCATCACCGCGGTCGCCACGGTGGACGCCAAAGGCGGGGCGCAACTTTGGAAGGCCGACGCGTTCATCATTTCCATGCCCCTCCGAGAGTGCGTGCGCGCCTTTGATCCCCCCTTGCCCGAGGCCGCCGTGGCCGCCGCTGGGAGATTGCAATACCGTGACTTCCTGACCGTGGCCCTGATGGTGAAGGGGGCGAATCTGTTTCCGGACAACTGGATCTACATTCACGATCCGGTCGTAAAACTTGGCCGCATCCAGAACTTCAACAATTGGAGTCCGGAAATGGTGCCGGAACCCGGCATGACCTGCCTGGGTTTGGAATATTTCTGCTTCGAGGGCGATGGGCTGTGGAACGCGTCGGACGCGGAGCTGATCGAGCTGGGAAAAGCGGAGCTCGAGAAACTCGGACTCGTGCGTGCGGACGACGTCGTCGATGGCAGCGTGGTGCGAATGGAGAAGGCGTATCCGGTTTACGGCCCGGGCTATCAGGGTGATGTAGACGCGATTCGAAAAGAGATCGAGAAACTGACGAATTTCCAGGTCGCCGGTCGCAACGGCATGCACAAGTACAACAACCAGGACCATTCGATGATGACCGCACTGCTGGCCGCGCGAAACATCACGGGTGCCAAATGGAATGTCTGGAACGTGAACACCGACGCCGAATACCACGAGGACGGCGAGGCGGG
>JANMQT010000370.1:0-2479 GCA_031370675.1 Verrucomicrobiota bacterium | reverse complement strand
GGAGCAGTGATCTGGGGATTTGTGTTCGGTCAGGCATACCGCTTTCTTCCCGGCAAAAATCCTTGGCAGAAGGGAGCCTTCTTTGCCATCTGCGCCTGGGCCGCAATGGGGTTCGTATTCTTCCCGCTCGTTGATCGAGGCATTTTCGCTGTCAGGCTCGGGTTAGGAATAGCCCCAGCAATTCTCTTGCTTGTGATGTTGCTCGCCTACAGTCTGACGATGAGTGTTGTTTATCATCTGCTAAATTCCTGGTCTGATCCTGTCTAGGCAATTGTTCCAGACCGAATTGCAGCTAAATGTGAAGAGCGTGTCCTGGGTCCACCTATCTCGACCTGATCAAATGCGGGGCCTGCCGCTTATACGCCCGCAAACCTGGTCTCAACTGGAAATTGACCGATATGCGCTCAATCTACCGGTGCCGAATGGCATCAAGAACTATGCGGTGGTATGTTGCGTCTTTCAGGAGGCGGCGATGAAGGTAGTGGAGCGCAAGGCTTTTAAACTCGATGGGAATACGGTGACGCATACTCCGACAGGAAAATCGTACAGCGCATACCCGGGGATGCCGGATATCTCGGTTGAGAACATCCTCGATGTCGGCGACTACAAGGAATATGAGATCAAGGAGATGGCAGCCCGGATCTTGGCGGAAAGGCTCAGGAAGAAGTAGCCAGCTGAAGCGAAGCGCGAGAAGGGCATGTGGAGCGGTAGTTTCAAGGAGCCGTGAACTGCATGGATCGCCGATCCCGACGCCGTTACACTTTATTTGCAAACCGGAATCCGAGGTCAACTTGACAAGGAGAATGCCATGCCCAGGACAAAGGTGTCCGTCCCTGATGTAGCTGAAGCCGCTCCCGGTCTGTGGTCAAACGCCATACGCGCCGGCGACATGCTGTTCATCTCTGGCCAGGTAGCACGTCCCTTTGAAGGCGGCACCGGGATAGTCGGGAAGGATGAGTACGAACAGACCAAGCAAATATTTTCACGCATTGATCGCATCATCAAGGCGGCCGGCGGAACCATGGACAACCTGGTCAAGATGACTATCTACGTCGTCGATATCAGGAAGAATACCGAAGTCTGGCGAGCGCGCCGCGAATTCTTCAGCGGAGATTTCCCCGCTTCTACACTTGTAGAAGTGCGGTCACTTGGGACGCCGGACGTGTTGGTGGAGATAGAAACGATCGCTTATTTGGGCAGGAGTTAAAGTCACCGCTGACATCTCCACCGCCACCCCCAACCACGTGGCCGTGCCAACGCTCGCCCGCCAGACCTCTATTCCTTGCGGGCTAGTCGCATAAGCGGATATGCGTCAATGCTGCGGGGCGCGATGCCGAATTGTTCAAGGATCATGCTGGCGCTGGGCTGCTTTGAGTATCGGAAGCTTCCAGGTTCTTTGAACCCGCCCTCAAAAGTTCACGCGGTTGGAGATGGCGCCGTCGACGATCAGGTTTGAGCCCGTGGTAAACGAGGAAGCCGGGCTCGCCAGGAATACGGCCGCGTTCGCGATCTCCTGCGGCGTGGCCATGCGGCCGGTCGGGTTGCGCGCCAGCGTATCGTGATAGCGCTTGGGCATGTTCTGCTCGACCATGTTCCAGACGCCACCCTTGAAATAGACGGTGCCCGGCGACACCACGTTGACGCGGATTTTCCTGGGTGCATATTGACGCGCCAGTCCCTTCGCCATGTGCACCAGGGCTGCCTTGATCGGGCCATACGAACTGGCGTTATCCGCTTGCGCCGCCGAAATCGACGAAATGATGATAAAGGCGGCGTCGCCGTTGTTCGCGCCGCTGGCTTCGAGGAAGGGACGGGCGGCCTCGAACGCGTTGACCGCGCCCAGCAAATCGAGCCGGAAGTTCTGCTCCCACGAGGCGGGATCGCCGCCCTGCGCCATGGCGCCTGCATTGGAAAACAGCATGTCGATGCTGCCCAACTCCCGGGCGGCGTTGCCGATCCACGACGCCAGCGCCGCGCCGTCGGTAATATCGACGGACGCGCCGGTTGCCCGCACGCCCCGGCTTTGCAGCTCGGCAACCGCGTTCGCAACCTGCTCCGCGTTGCGGGCGCAGACAGCCACGCCGGCGCCTTCGCCGGCCAGCGTATCAGCAATCGCGCGTCCAATGCCGCGCGTGCCCCCGAGCACGACCGCGTTTCTTCCCTTCAAACCCAAGTCCATGTGCGACTTCCTCTGTTGACCCGCGACATCCCTGATGACGGATCGTAGCACGCCGACATTGACGCAGGCTAATCCGGCGCCGATCCGGAAGCGGCGCAATCTCGCGGGATGGGCAGACGCTACCCGTCGGGCAAATCAGTTCGTCCGTCGTTTTCCCGATGTCCAGCCCCTTTCGCAAAAATATTCTGATTTTCCGAAATAGCAAATCAGCCTATATCCATCGCATCCCGTCCCATCCAGAGGGGCGTTACGCGAACGTCACGAACGCGGGGCGGGGATGCGGTGGACGCAGCGGCGCGC
>JANMQT010000361.1:0-27853 GCA_031370675.1 Verrucomicrobiota bacterium | reverse complement strand
CAGGGACTCACCGGCCAGGGCGCGCTCCAATTCCGCCAGCCGGCGCTCGATGTCTGAGCGGTCTTCCGCGGGTAGCTCGGACCCGGCCGACTCGAGCGCGTGACGCACGGCGGGCTTCATTTCGTTCGCCTTCAGCTTCGCCTCGATCACGCGCCGCTCGTGAAAGTCGTCAAAAGCATGCTCCACCGAATCAGCGATCATCTTTTCGACCCGCTCGTCCGCGACATCGACCGCGCTTCTTAATTCGATCACGTGTTCGTGCCCGGTCTTCGTATCGCGGGCGAGGACTTTGAGCAGACCGTTCGCATCGATCTCGAATTGTACGCCGACGCGCGCCTGATAGCGCGGCGCCGCAGCAAACTCGATTTCGAATTGACCCAGCGAAAAATTATCGCGCACCATCTCCCTCTCGCCCTGCACGACATGGATGCGCATGGCGCGCTGATTCGCCGCCGCGTTGGTGAACATCTCGCCGGCCTTCGTGGGAATCGTCGAGTTGCGCGGGATGAGCACGTTCATCAATCCACCAAAGGTCTCGAGGCCGAGTGAGAGCGGCGTGACGTCGAGCAGGGTCACGTTCTGCACCGCGCCGGAGAGAATGCCCGCCTGGATCACCGCGCCCATCGCAACCGCTTCGTCCGGATGCTGGGTCGTGTCCGGCTCCCGCTCGAAAAGCTGACCCGCCAGCGCACGGACGATCGGCATGCGCGTCGATCCGCCCACCAACACGACCGCCTGCAGGTCCTCTGGCTTCAGCTTCGCGTCCTCCAGCGCCCGCAGGCAATGCTGACGGCAGCGCTCGACGATCGGACGCGCCAGCCGCTCGAGTTCGGCGCGTGAGACCATCGCGTGAAACGATTCCGCCCCGGCCGCGAACGGGATCTCCACCCGGGCTTCCGTCGCGGTGGACAATTGCATTTTTGCGCGCTCGGCGGCATCGCGCAACGTGGCGAGGAGAATCGGGGTGGTCGTATCCGCGCCCGGAAACTGCTGCTGAAATCGCTCGAGCAATTGCGCCGCGAGCACGCGATCGATGTCGTCTCCGCCGAGATGCGTATGGCCGTTGGTGGCGAGCACCTGGAAGAGCCCGTCGCTTAATTCGAGAATCGAAAGATCAAACGTGCCACCGCCGAAATCGAAGACCGCGACTTTTGATTTTTCGCCGAGTCGCTCCAGTCCGTAGGTCAGCGCGGCCGCGGTCGGCTCGTTGAGAATGCGCTCGACCGTGAAGCCGGCCAGCTCGCCCGCATGCCGAGTGGCGGCCCGTTGCGCGTCGTTGAAATACGCCGGCACCGTGATGACCGCCCTTGAAACCGTCTGCCCCAGCGCGCGTTCGGCGTCGGCTTTGAGCTTCGCGAGGATGTGCGACGAAATTTCCTCCGGCGTGTGTGCGCGCCCATCAATCCGCACCCGCACCGGCGCACCGGGCGTTGCGGCATCCACCTCGTACGGCACCCGCGCGGCATCCTGCGTGGTCGAGTTCTCGCCGCCCCGCGCGCCGATGAAGCGCTTGATCGAATGCACGGTGCGCGCCGGTTCGAGCAGGCGCATGCGGGCCGCGGGCGCGCCCACGAGCGGTGCCGATCCATCGGCGGGAAAATGGACCACCGACGGCGTGAGTCGCCGGCCTTCCGCGCCCGCGAGCAGAACGGGAAAACCCGCCTCCATCACGCCGATAAGCGAGTTCGTGGTGCCGAGATCAATCCCAACAATCATGCCATCCCATCGACCTCGACCCCCCGCTCCGCAATTCGCATTTCTACATGCGGACTTCGCCCGTCGGCCTTCGGCATTCCCGCGCCTACCGCGTGCCCAGCATCATTCCCTTGGTCGACTGGGCCACCGCCGGTCCGTCGGTGGCGCTGGGCCCAGCGGCGACCTTGGGCGCGTTGACGGTCTTGTATCCCGGCGCGTGATAATGATGGCAGGAGTTGCAATCATTCTTCACGCCCTTGGGCCCGGAGTTGTGGCAGTCGGTGCAACTCTGCTGGGTCGGGATGTTGATATCGCCGGTGTCCCTGCTCTTGGGAATGGATTGATGGCACTCCGCGCAGCCCTGCATGCCATGTTTCGCGTGATTAAATTCGCCGCTCACCAGCCAGCGATCGGGGATCACGGTCTTGGCGAGGATGGGCGTGACGTTGGCGCCTCCGGAGGTGACCGTGTGGCAGTAGGCGCAACCGGTGAATTGGGCGCGTTCATTGATGTTCAGGTTCCGGTTGAACGGGTTGTTGCCGCCGCTTGGCGCCACGCCGTTGAAGAACACCTGCGTCTCCAGCTTGCCGAAGCTGCCGTCGCCGGACGCGACGCCGTATGTCTGGATGAGCGACCTGAGCGCGTTCGCGGCGAATTCGCGCGCCTTCAAGGGACCCTCGCGTTTGGTGAAATACTCGAGGTACTTGATGTCGAGCGCGCGCAGAAACTCACGCACTTCACTCGGCCGGCCGTGCGGAACCTCGATGCCGGGAGTGTTGGGATCGAACTTGATGGCGTGGCAGGCGCGACAGTTGTTCTCGAAGGTCAGGCGCTGGAAATTCCCCCGCCCGTCGGGCTTGTGGCAATAGTTGCAGTTCCCCTGCAGCTTGACCTGCGCGTTGGTTTTTTCGTCGAGGATGGGCGGGATATCGCCCTGCTCATGGCGCCAGTGGTTGTAGCGCAGTGGATTCGGATCCTTGAGGTTTTCCTGGTGGAGCTGGAATACGGGGTGGCCCTGATCGAACCGCGCAAACACCTGGGTCCGGCCCTGCGGTGGGCGGGTCTTCTGGAAATACACCAGCCCATCCGACTTCCGCGTCACGAACTTGCTCGGCGGGATCGTGCGACCCAGGTCCGACGATGCCTTCATCAGGTCGGCCCGATTGTGGCAGGCGGCGCAGTTGGTCTCGGTCGGCTCGACCATCTTGTTCGCCGTCAGATGTTCGCGGTGGCACGAGGTGCACGAACTGGCCTCGGCCGCGCCCTTCAGCGTGGGTGTGTCGGCGTTAATGGAGTTCAGGACGTGCAGCGTGAAACCCGTGTGGCAGGTCTGGCACGACTGGTCGATGCGCTGCCAATAAGGTTCCTTCAGGATCTTGCCCACCTCGTTCCGCTGCGCTTTCACCTGCGCGATCTGGGGATGGCAGGCGTTGCAGTCGTTGGCGATCGGTGTGTGCGCGCGGGAAATCGGGCCGGGATTGAAGATTTGTTCCGGCGTTACCTTCAGCTTGTAGTAGCCGAAAACGACGCCAAAACCGGCGAGGATGCTGAGAAAATAAAGCCAGCCGCGCATGCGCCGCAGCAACGACGGGTGCGAGTAATACTCGAGATTGCCCTTCAGCCGCGCGGCGACGGATTTTTGGGTGCGTTTGTCGGGCAGCATGGCGGCGAATCAATAAAGCACGAGACACGCGATGGCGTGCCAGGCGGTCAGGATCACCAGGAGGAAGCTGGCGGGAGCGTGAAAGAGAATCCAGCCGTGGAGCCAGTGCTGGTACTTCACCTGCACGTCCATTTGCCGGCGCTCCTCGCACCACCCTTCGAGCGCCCTCACGCGTTCATGAAACTCAGGCTTCACCTGCAGGCGCAGCACATTGAAAAATTCCTCCGCCGTTCGCGGTTGGGCCAGGCGGCCCTTGCCGGCTCCCGAGGCCCCGAGATACGGCAACACATCCGCCTCGAGGGACCGGACAATGGTCTCGGCGGAAGGATCCGGCTCGAGCGCGGCCGCGTGTCCCGAACCCCCGGCCACCAGCGGGGCATTGTGCGCCAGCTTGAGATCATCCCGCAACTTTGTCGCGGCGCCGAGCAGCTGCCGCGTGAGATACGGGATTTGCTCGAAAACGGTCTCCAGCGGCACCCGGTCCTTCATGATGTGCGGCAGAAAATTCTGCAGTCCGAGCCCAAAGAACCCGCTCGCCATGACCACGATGTAGAGCCACATCACGATCGACGTCTGCGTGCCGCCGAACCGGAACGCGGCGTGCATCAAGACGAGCGGAATCGTCAGGATCGTCAGCCAGATGTGCGCCCGCAGCCAATGCTGGACCCGGCCGATCGGCCAGAGCGGAAACTTGCGCCGAACCGAGAGCAACACCGCAAAGAGAAAAATGACGAACGAGACAATGCCGTAGGTCAGACCCAGCGGACTGTTCCCGATGCTGTAGTGCAGCGGGCGGGGATTGATCGCGAACCACGACGGCAGCCGATACTTGAAGGGCACCATCTCCGGGTGAAAGCACAGCAGATAGAGGGCGATCGACACCAGCGTGGCGAGCACCGTCGCCCAGGCCCAGCTGCGGTGGGAGTCGTTGATGAGCATGGCTTCTGGCTAAGGCAGGGACCGAGGTGCCACGCAACACGCGAATAAAGGTCGGCGACAAATCCTCTTTACTCGTTTTGAACAAAACGGGTATTTTCTGCAACGTGAAAGTTCCACGCCGGCTTCCTTTGCGCATTTTGCTTGGAACGCTCGGCGTCCCGGCCGGGCTGCTCCTGACCCTCGCCCTGCCGGCCCCCGCGGCGGCCCAGGTTCCCTCCCCCCTCCCGGAGCCCACGCCCGCCATCGTCACCGCCCGGACCTTCCGCAATGTCGATAGCGCCGATTTCATTGGGGCCGTCGGCTGCAGCTCATCGATTTGTCATGGCGGCGGCCCGAGTCCCATCACGACCAGCACCGTCGTGGTCGGCCAGCGCAACGCCTTTACGATCTGGAAAACGCGGGACGCGCACGCGAAATCCTGGGCCACGCTGGCGACGGAGCGATCCGCGCGCATGGCCGCCGCAATTGGAGCGGGCAAGCCGCAGGAGACCTCCCGCTGCACCGAATGCCACGCGCCGATGCAGGCCGTAAACGCCTCCCGCATCGGACCGCTGTCACGCGTTGAGGATGGAATTTCGTGCGAAACCTGCCACGGACCGGCCAAGTTCTGGATCCGCTCCCATTCCCGGCACGATCTCACTCACGCGCAGAATGTCACCACCGGCCTGCGCGACCTCGAAAGCCTCTACGTCCGCGCCAACACCTGCATCGCGTGCCACCAGGTGCTGCCGCCGGACCTGCAGAAGGCCGGGCATCCGCCGCTCGTCTTCGAGCTGGATGCGCAATCCGTCGCCGAGCCGAAACATTGGAAGGAAAGTGGCGACTGGCGCGGACCGCAGGCCTGGCTCGTCGGCCAGGCGGCCGCGTTGCGCGAAACCAGCTGGGCGCTGAACAAGCGCGACTCATCGGCCGATCTGGAACGCGAGCAATGGCGCTCGCTCCTCTGGCTGCTGCGCAAGACCACCGACACGCTCGACGGCTTTCCGAAATTTGAATATCTGACCAACATTGAGATGTCGCCCGGCAACCTTGCGCGCGCGCAGGGCACTGCGGACGAGCTCGCTCGCGCCGCGTCCGCCCGGCCTTGGGACGCCGCCACGACGCGCCGCATGCTCGACACGCTGGCGGTGAGCGACGGAGATTTTGCCTCCGGCAAGGAAACCCCGCTCGCGTTGCAGAACAAAGCCGTGCGCCTGACCCTCGCCCTCTCGCGGCTGATGGCGCCGTTCCAGGCGCGGGACAAGGTGCGGTGGGCCAAGCCGTCGGAGGAAATGCAGAAACTTTTCATGATCATGGATGCACGTTCGGAATTCGACGCCGCGAAATTTGCCGACCAACTCCGCGCCTTTCAGAAATCGCTCGCCTACGCGGGACCGGATGACGGCGCGCCGAAGCAAACCGCCGCGCGATAAGTGGCACGGCTCCGGGCGCGTTGACTAAGGGGTCGGGACGAGCCGAACCACCTAGTCCAGCTTGGCCGCGGCCTGCTCGAAGTCGCGCACGTCCTCATTGTAGCGGATAATCTCATCAATTAGCGCCTGCCCGGCCACGCGGTCATTCGGATCCAGGCCCTTGCGGCGGTCGAGCAGTTTTCTCTCGCGCTCCTTTAATGCGGCCCGCACCTGCGCGACCTCCTCGCGCGTCCGCGGCGCGGCTGGCTTCGCGGCGTCACCATCCAGCGGAACCGCCGACTCCGGTCGCGGCGTGTAGCCGGGCAAATCAATCGACTCTGGTCGCGCAGTGCGAATGTCGACCTTGAGCGGCCGCCGCTCGGCGTCGTTGAGCGACACGGGCGGGGCGACCAGCAAGACCATGCCCGCCACCGCAAACGGCAACAACCACCACCAGTACGACCGCTTCATCCGATCGAATCACCGCGCAGTGCGCGCACCGCCACGGCGTAATCCGGTTTCCCGAAGACGGACGTGCCCGCGACAAACACATTCGCGCCAGCCTCCCGTGCCACCGCCGCAGTCTCGACGTTGATGCCGCCATCGACCTGGAGGTGATACGAATATCCCTGGTGCGTGCGGCGGTCCGCGCCGGCGGAAACCTTCGACAGGCATTCGCGCATGAATTTCTGGCCGCCAAAGCCGGGGTTCACCGTCATGACCAGGAGCAAATCGATCTGATCGAGATACGGCTCCACCGCGGAAAAGTCCGTCGGCGGATTCAGGCAGAGACCGGCCCCGCACCCCGCCGCGCGAATCCCGGCGAGGGTCTTGCGGACATCATGCTGGGCTTCGACGTGGACCGTGATGCGGTCCGCCCCTGCGTCGACAAACCGCGGAAAATAATGATCCGGCCGCGAGATCATGAGATGCACATCGAGCGGGAATTTCGTGTGCCTGCGCAGCGCGGCGACGACGTCGGGACCGAAGGAAATGTTGTCCACGAAATGGCCGTCCATGACGTCGACGTGCAGCCAGTCGCCGCCGGCCTTTTCCGCGTCGGCCGCCTCCTCGCCGAAGCGCGCGAAATCACAGGCCAGGATGGAAGGGGCGATCAAGTTCGGGAGCATGGACCGGAGAGTAGCGCAGAGCCGGGCCGCACGTCAGCAAAAAGGCGCGGCGGCGGCGGTAATTTCTGCGTCGCAAATCAGGATCCCGCGCAGGTACAGTGAAGCCATGCGCCCGTGGACTTTT
This sequence comes from Verrucomicrobiota bacterium, assembly GCA_031370675.1. GTDB lineage: Bacteria > Verrucomicrobiota > Verrucomicrobiia > Chthoniobacterales > SZAS-18 > SZAS-18. The sequence continues at coordinate 20,911 of JANMQT010000361.1, read as the reverse complement.
CCGATTCCTCTCATGTTCTTGTTGGCAATGGTAGGCTGTTCGGCGCCAAAGCCGGCCAGCCTGACCGCCTCCGATAACGGTCGCACCATCGAAGTACCGCGCGGAACGGAAGTGCTGGTCTCGCTCGAATCGAATCGCACGACCGGATTCACCTGGACCCTGGCCGGCCCAATGTCCGGTCCGCTCCAGCAGGACGGCGATCCTATCTACGTCCCGAACCGCGCATCGATCGGGGCGGTGGGTGTGGGCGGCTTCGAGACCTGGCGTTTCCGCGCGGCCGCGACTGGCGAACAGCGCCTGGCGTTCGAGTACCGCCGACCATTCGAGAAGGAATTGGCCCCGGCGCGCAGCGTGACCATCGACGTGCGGGTGCGCTAAGCGGTTGATTAACCGATGGCCATGAATTCCGTTCCACCCATGTCACCTGCGCCAGCCTCTTTTTTCCCGCGACCGCTCGCCACCTTCGCCGTCGCCGTGCGGTTGGGGCTTTGCGCCATCGCGCAAACCACGCACGCCGGGGGCGCGGCCACCGGTTCGGAGATCACGGGCACCCTCACGTACCTGCAGCCCATCGCCCTGCCACCTGATGCGATGGTGACTGTCTCCCTGCAGGACACCTCACTGGCCGACGCGCGAACCAAGACCCTCGCCGAGCAGAAATTTCCGGCCGCGGGCAAACAGGTGCCGATCGCGTTCCGTCTGCCCTTCAATCCCGCCGACATCGATCCGGCTCGAACCTACACGCTGCGCGCGACGATTTCGAGTGGAGGCCGGCTGTTGTTTGCCTCGAACATGTCGAATCGCGTCCTGACGCGGGGCGCGGGCACGAAGCTGGACATGACGTTGCGGCAAATTGCCGGTGGAACGGGACCGGCGACCAGCGCCACCGGAACATCAACCGCCGGCGGCACAGCCAAGCTGGCAAACACGTACTGGAAGTTGCTCGAACTCGGGGGCGTGCCGCCGCTGGTGCAGCCGGAGAACCGGGAGGCCCATTTCGTTCTGACGATCGAGGGCACCCGCATCGCCGGCACGGGCGGATGCAACCAGCTCACCGGCACCTATGAGAGCGGTCCCGACTCGGCGCTCAAGCTGAAGGTGGGCGGCATGACCATGATGGCGTGCGAGGAACCCGCGATGACGCAGGAAGGAAGATTCGTCGAGGCGCTCAATGCCACTACGACCTACCGGATCGACGGGGAAAAGCTCGAGCTGCGCAAGGGCGATCAGGTGCTCGCCCGATTTGAATCGCGGCATATGAAATAGGAGGTTGCCGTGGCGGCGGGGGTTGTGATTCGCTGGATCAGCCATGCCGAAAACCAGGAAAAAATCTACCGCCGGCAAATCACCCATCGCCGTCCGCGCCGTGGATTTCGCGATGTATTGCACGAAGGACATGCGCAAGACGCGCGGCTTTTACCAGCGTTTGTTCGGGCTGAAAAAAGGCGGTGAGTGGAACAATTTCTGGTCCGAGTTTCAGACCAAACCCCTCACGCTTTGCCTGAATGGCCCGAGCGAAAAGCCGAAGTGGAACTGGCAGGGCGCGGCGTGCGTCGCGCTCGCCGTGGATGACGTGCCGAAAGCGATTGCCACCTGCCGCAAGCGCCGGGTGAAGATCCTGATTGAGCCGGTGGAAACGCGCGTCTGCTGGATGGCGTGGATCGCGGACCCGGACGGCAACCGGATCTGTCTCCATTCGCGCAAGGATGGCACGGCTGGTTGATTGGTTCCCGGGTCCCCCGGGCGCCGTTTCACCATCGGGAAATCCGCCCCGGCGTTCCGCTTCCGGCGGGTTCGTGCTATGGAAGGAATCATGGCGGCGGACCCCGAACCGGTGATTGATCTCCACAGCGACTCGTTCTTCATGGGCGAGGCGATGCGGCAGGCGGCGCGCGCGGAGGAGGCCGGAGAGGTGCCATGCGGCGCGGTAGTCGTGCGCCAGGGGCACATCATCGCCCGCGCGTTCAATCAGGTGGAGACCTTGAAGGACGCCACGGCGCACGCTGAGATGCTCGCGATCACGCAGGCCGAAAGCGCCGTGGGCGACTGGCGGCTGACCGACTGCGAACTGTACGTGACCAAGGAGCCGTGCCCGATGTGCGCTGGCGCCGCCGTGCACGTCCGGTTGAAACGCGTCATCTTTGGCTGCGCCGATCCGAAGGGTGGCGCCGCGGGCGGGTTGCTGAACCTGCTGCAGAATTCTTCCCTCAATCACCGCTGCGAAATCACCGCGGGTGTTCGCAGTGAGGAATGCGGGGAAATGTTGCGCGAGTTCTTTCGCGCGAAGCGGACCAAGGGAAGTGACGAGTAACCAAGGCAAGCGGGGGTCACAGGACCAGCATGCAGTCGCCGTAGCTGAAAAATCGGTAGCGCTCGCGCACGGCTTCGGCGTACGCGGCCAGCACGCGTTCGCGACCGGCCAGCGCGCTGATCAACATCATCAGCGTTGATTTCGGCAGGTGAAAATTGGTCAACAGCGCCTGCACATGCCGAATCCTCGCAGGCGGATGGATGAACACGTCGGTCCCGCCGGTCTGCGCCACCACCCGACCGCCCGCGTCGCGCTCGCACGATTCGAGCACGCGCAGCGTGGTGGTGCCGATGGCCACGATTCGCGTGGCGGCGTTGACCGCCGCGGCGGCTTCGGCGGAGATTTCGAAGTTCTCGCGGTGCATGTGGTGCAGCGTGATGTCTTCCGATTTGACCGGGAGAAACGTCCCCGCGCCCACCTGCAATGTGAGGCAGGCGTGGGGAATCCGGCCCAGAATTTCCGGCGTGAAATGCAGCCCGGCGGTGGGCGCCGCGATCGCGCCGGCCTCGGCGCGGGCATAGACCGTTTGGTAGCGCTCGCGATCGCCCGGCTCGGCTTCGCGGCCCAGGTACGGCGGCAGCGGCGGATGTCCGATCGCATCGAGATCGGGCGGCGTCGCAAATTCGATTACGCGCTCGCCTTCCGGCAGGATCTGAACGACCCGCCCGCAAATTCCGCCCACCCGGACTTCGCGGTGCAGCCGCGCGCGGCGGCCCGGCTTCACCCAGCAAATCCACTGTGTCGGCGTGGGCCGCTGCACCACGAGCAGCTCGAGCTTCGGCTCCTGCGCGATCACGCGCGCGGGAATCACGCGCGCATCGTTCATGACGCAGAGGTCACCCGGCCCCAGACAGCCCGGGAAGTCCGTGAAGCGCCGATGCTCGACCGCGCCCGTGTCGCGATGGAGAACCAGCATACGCGATTCGTCGCGGCGCGGCGGCGGATACCGCGCGATCAACTCATCCGGGAGGTCGTAGGCGTAATCGGAGAGGCGCAGGCTCATGGTTCATGGTGGTCCAACTCGCTGGACACGTTCGTAGCGGGGGCTCGAATTACGATCGCATAAAGCAACGGAGGAACAAAGATCGCGAGCCGCAGCCACGTCGGTTCCTGCCAGGGCAGCGGCTGCGTCCAGAGCAGGAAGTAGAGGAAGATGGTCACCGAGAGCACCAGCCAGCCGCGCGCGCGCCGCCCGCCCACCGCGGCGAAGGGAAGGATCCAGGTAAGATACCATGGATGCAAAGCCGGACTCAGCAGCAACACCGCCCCCAGCACCCATAGAACAGCCCGCCGCCAGTCGCCCCAGAACCGGATCGCCAGCAGCGCGCACACGCCCGCGGCGAGCAGGTTATACACGTCGTTCTTCTGCGCGACGTTTGGCCAGAAGCAGCGTTCGCTCAGCCACCAGACCGCATCGTTCGTGCGCGCGACGCGACCGAACTCGCGGGCCGACGCGAAAATATCAACGCCCGGCCAGCCATAGAGCAGGGCCAGCAGGGGCAAGGGCAGCAGCGCCGGAGCGAGCAGCGCGGCGCGGCGCCAGCCCAGCGCGAAAAACCAAACCGGAATCAGGATCATCGGCACGAGCTTGATCGCGATCGCCAGGCCAAGCAGGAACGTCGACAGCGCGAGCAGCCGCGCGGAGTTCGCGCGTCGGCCGCGGTCCAGCAGCAACGCCGCCCCAACGAGCGGGAGCACCATCAGCACGTCGAAATGGGCCGCGCCGGCGAAGGCGAAAATCGGCAGCGGATTCCACGCATACCAAATCGCGCGCGGCGCGCCAGCCCAGGTCACGAGAAGCGCGACCACCGCCAAATCGGCGAGCGCAAAGAGCATCTTCCACGCGAGCAAGCCCGTCCCGCCCGCCGCCGCCACCGCGCGAAAGTAGAGCTGAGCGCCAGGCGGATAGGCCGCCGCGAATTCCTTGTGGTTGACCATTTCCCACGCGGCATCGCGCAGCGGTTCGAGGCTCGGGCTGAGCGGCCCCTCGACGTAGGGGTTGAATCCCGCGATTTGCACACGCCCCTCCCAGACGTAGCGCCACGAGTCGTCCGATGGATCCGCGAACAACATGATGATCCGGAAAAGTATCGCGCCGACCCAGAGCACGCGCCGCGAGCCGCCAAACCTGGTCGCCGCGAGCCAGAACATGAAACCCGCGACCAGGGCGGCGCCGGTGAATGAAACAGCGCGACCCGGAAAGCCGAGATTGCTGCGTGCGGCCATGGCCGCGAGCGCCACGGCGAGGCCCAGCGCGGGGAGCATCCGGCGCGTCGCGTTCACTGGAAGCTCCTAAGCAGTGGCGAGATCAAACTGGAGTTCCGACAGGCGGCGATAAAGCCCGCTGCCGTTCAACAACAATTCGTCGTGCGTGCCGCTCTCGGCGATGACCCCGTCCTTCAGCACGTAGATGCGATCCGCCTCCCGGATCGTCGCGAGCCGGTGCGCAATGATGAAGCTCGTGCGGTTTTGCATCAACCCCTCCAGCGCTTCCTGCACGAGTTGCTCGCTTTCGCTGTCGAGCGCGCTCGTCGCCTCATCCAAAATGAGGATGACGGGGTCGCGCAGAATCGCGCGGGCAATGGCGACGCGCTGCTTCTGTCCACCCGAAAGCCGCATGCCGCGCTCGCCGACAATCGTGTCGTAGCCCTCGGGAAATCGATCGATGAACTCGTGGGCGTTGGCTTTCCGGGCGGCTTCGACGATCTCTTCGCGCGTCGCCCCCGGCTTCCCGTAGGCGATGTTTTCCGCCACCGAGCCGCCAAAGAGAATGACCTCCTGCGGCACCACGGCCATCTGTCCGCGCAGGTCGCGCAGCGCGTAATCGGTGCTCGGTTTTCCGTCGATCAGGATTCTTCCCCCCTCCGGCTCGTAGAACCGCAGCAGCAGCGACACGACCGTCGACTTCCCCGCCCCGCTCGGTCCCACCAGCGCAATGCGTTCGCCGGCCGCCGCGCTCAGCGTAAGGCCGCGCAGCACCGGGACTTCGGGCCGGCTCGGATACTTGAATTGGACCGACTCAAAGGTCACGTCGCCGCGCAGCCGCGCGCCCGCGGTGCCGACCTCGGCCAGAGGCTGCGGCGCGGTCTCGGAAAGCTTTGGCGCGCTCGCCAGCTCCGGCGGCAGGACGTTTTCCGGCACCTCGTCGAGCAGCTCCCGCACGCGCGCGGTGGCTCCGACCGTCTTTTGAATCTGGCTGTAAAGATCCGCGAATGACGCAACCGCGCCGCCGACGTAGACCGTGTAGAGCACGAACCGCGCAAGATCACCGAACGTGATCACGCCGGCCTGCAGGAATTTCGCGCCGGCCCACATCACGAGCACCACCGCGCCGAAGATCGCGAAGATGATGAACGCGACCAGTGCCGCGCGGTAGCCCGCGCCTTTGAGCGTCATCGCGAGGAAGCCGCCGAGTGCGTTCGAATAACGTTTCGTCTCGTAGGCCTCGTTCACAAACGCCTTCACGTTGGCGATGCCCTGGAGCGTTTCCTCCACCACCGTGCCGCTTTCAGCGAGCTGATCCTGCGCCTTGCGGGAGAAACCTCGAATCTTCCGGCCGATGAAGATGGCGACGAGGATGGCCACCGGGAACGACGCCAGCATGACGAGGGTCAGCCGCCACGACGTGATGCCCAGCAGCACGCACGCGCCGCTCATCAGGATGAACTGCCGCAGAAACTGCGGGACCGAAAAAACCAACGCCTCCTCCACTTGCGAAAGGTCCGCGGAAAGCCGCGAGGAAAGCTCGCCCACGCGCCGTCGCGCAAAGAAACTCATCGGCAGCGAAATCAGGCGGGCATACACCTCGCAGCGCACGTCGAAGAGTCCCCGCTGCCCGCATTGGGCAAACCAGAGCGAGGAAAAAAACGAAAACAGCGCCTGCGCGGCGAGCACCGCCATGAGGGTCAGCGCGATGTTATTGATGGCAATACCCCCCGCGCCGGTGCCGGGCTGCGTGCCGTCGAGCAGTTTTCCAATCAGGAACGGAAACGCGAGGCTGAGCGTGCTGGAGACCAGCAAAAACGCGAGCGACGTGAAGAACTTTCGCTTGTACGGCAGCAAATAAAGAAAGACGCGCGCCGCCTGCCGGAGCGTCTCCTTGTTGACCGGCACTTTGGCCTCGGCTTCCTTCGCTGGGACGTCCTGTTCGGCATCCGCGGATTGTTTCGGTGATTCGGGCATGGGACGCGCTCCTCCCTTTACTACGCCTGCCACGGAGAGCAAGAACCGCCGCCGTCCTAAACCGCGCATGCTTAAAACTTAAAAACAGTGTTCTAAAACAATGCTAGTTTCCCCTTTACACCTTGCTGTAAATCCGATAACACCAAGCTGAATTGTGAATACCTGTGAATAACTTAGGTGCCATTACTCGCACTGTTATTCGATCTTTGACCTTAACCTGAGGTGTCCATGAAACTTCCCCTGCGTTCCTTGCTGATCTGTTTTGTCGTGTTGCTCGCCATGCTGGCGTTGCCGGCCTGCACCAAACCCGCCGACAACGCCCTCAAGCGCTTGACCCGCGCCGGGCAGTCGCTCACCCCCGATGATTTCGTCAAAGCCGCGGGCCAGGGCGATGTCGAACTGGTGGGCGTCTTTTTGCAAGCCGGAATGAACCGCAACGCGAAGGACGCGCGCGGCTACACGGCGTTGATCCAGGCCTCGGAAAACGGCCGCAAGGACGTGGTGCGCGCGTTGTTGCAGGAGGGCGTAAAGACAGACCTGACGACCACCGAGGGCAACACCGCGGTGATTGCCGCGGCCGGGAACGATCAGGCGGACTGTGTCCGGCTCCTGATTGAGGCGAATGCCGACGTGAACTTGAAAAACGGGAAGAACTGGACCGCGCTGATGAAGGCGGTTTACCAGGGTTACCAAAAGACCACCGACGTCATGCTGAAGACCAGCCGCGACGCCTTGCAGAAGGACGACCAACTCGCCCGGGCGCTCATGGTGGCCGCGCTACTCGGCCACAACGAGATCGCGCGGTCGCTCCTGGATGCGGGCGCGCCGGTGAACAAGCCGATCGAGAAAAGGCAAAGCGCGCTGATGTTCGCCGCGTCGACCGGCAAAAAAGAGATGGCCCAGCTTCTTCTCGCGCGCGGCGCAGACCCGTCGATGGTGAATGCCGACGGTTCCACCGCGTCGATTATCGCGCTGCAAAAGGGCCACGCCGACGTCGCCAAGATGATCGACACCTACGCCGCGACCGCGCCGGCGTCGTCGAATCGCGCTGCCGCCCTTTCCCCGTCGGCGGTCCCGCCCAAGCCCGTCACGCCAGCGACCAGTGCGACTTCCAATCCGCCCGTGCCGGCTGTCCCGGCCGCGGCACCCGCCGCGGCGGCCCCACCCGAACTGCTGGGATCCACGACGGCACCGAAAGTCGCTCCGCCCACCAATGAGCAGGACGCAGCCGCGGCCCGCATGGAGCAGGCGTGGCTGAAGGAAAAGAAAGTCGATCCAGCGTCGCTGCTGGCAGTTGATACCGGCCAGGATTCTGATGGAGATGGATGGACCGACGCCGAGGAAATCGCCTATGGCACTGATCCCCACGACCCCAATTCACATCCGCCGCTCTACACAAAGCTGCGCATGGTGAAGCTCGACGCGCAGCCGTTCCCGGTGGTCTTTGACGGCGTCGAGGGCAAGAAGGCTTCCATCTCCATTCAGCATGGTCAGATGTCGGAACCGTACGTTCTGGCCGTGGGCGCGCGCATCCCGGGCGAATCATGGAAGATCGCCGCGATTCGCCCCCGCAAGAGCGTGGACAAGTCCGGCACGACGATTGACGTCTCCGAGCTCACGCTCATCAACGCGGAGACTGGTGAAAAACTCGTCCTCATTAAATCCATGCAGGCGAATTCCCCCGGTGGTACCGCGGTGCTGTCGCTCGAGGGCATGGACCGAGAAATTCAAGTGAAGGAGAAGCAGCAATTCTCGCTCGCGCCCAGCGACCCCGATCGCTACACGGTCCTCGACATCCGGCCGACGCAGGTCGTGCTCAAGGTGAACGGGACCGGAGAGGTGATCACCGTATCGATGCGCCAGCCAGCCGCGGCGACCAAGCGGTAATGCCGCGGAAATCGGCGAGGGGCCGACTGGTTGAAATTGACGGTCTCTCCGGTTAGTTCTTGCCATCGCACGGGCCCGGCGCGATCCAACGCGGCTGGATGTTCCGGATCATGATTCCCCTCGAAGACCTTTACACCGACGTCATCGCCAAGGCCCAGCGGGGATTGAGCTTGTCGGACGAGACGGTCGCCGAAAAATCGGGACTGCCCCTCCGTGTCGTGCAGCGGCTGAAGAACGGTCATCCGGAGCGGGCCCCGCTGGCCCGCGTCGCCAAGGTCCTGGACCTGCACACCGATGCCTTGATCGCGCTTTCGGAGGATCGCTACCGGCCGGAAGTGATGCCGCCGGCCGACGGATTTGCGATGATCACGACGCCGTACGGCGGGGGCATGACGGTCAACGCCTACCTGTTTTGGCGTCGCGAAGCGCGCACGGCGATCGCGTTTGACACCGGGTCGACGTGCTCAAAGATCCTGGCAGCCGCGAAGGGGGCAGGCGCAAAAATCGGGATGATTTTCCTGACGCACACGCACCCCGACCACGTCGCGGACCTGCGCCGGCTGCGGGAATACACCAGCGCGCCGATTTTCGTGGGCCTCGAGGAACGCCTCACCGATCCCAAGACCATCGGCATGGCGCCGGGAAGCTCGAGCGAGGCCGGCCCGCTGCACGTGCGGGCGCGATCGACCCCGGGCCATTCGCCCGGCGGCATGACCTACATCGTCGAGGGCCTGCCGGAGCGATTCGCGGTGGTGGGTGATGCCCTCTTCGCAGGATCGATGGGCGGCGTGGCGCCGGAGCTGTACGCGGCGGCGCTCAAGGCAAATCGTACCCAGATTTTCTCGCTGCCGGATGACACGATTCTCTGCCCCGGCCACGGCCCACTCACCACCGTCGGCCTCGAGAAGCAGAATAATCCGTTCTACGCCGGCCGGGTTTGACCCGCAGCCCGGAATTTGGATTGCCGCGTCGCGCGCCCGCCATTTAGTCTGCCGCGTCGGCCGCCCCCTCTTCCGGCGCTCGCCGCAAGCTCCACGCCCGCGGCGCCATCCCCCCTTCGCCATGCCATCCCTCAACACCATCCCGCAGCTCTTCCTCGACCGGACCGAGAAATCCAAGGCCAGCCCGGCGATTGGCTGGATTGAAAACGGGGTCATTCGCGAATGGACCTACGACGACTATCGCCGCGCCGTCGAATGCCTTTCGCTGGCCCTGCGGAAACACGGGCTGCAGCCGCAGGAAAAGGTCGCCATCCTCGGCGGCACCCGGCGCGAGTGGAACATCACCGACCTCGCCATCCAGTGCGCACGTGGCGCGGTGGTGCCCGTCTATCCGAGCTACCTTCCGGATGAGGTCGCCTTCATCGTCAATCACTCCGAGAGCTGCATGATGGCGATCGAGGACGAGGCGCAACTCGCCAAGGTGCTGAAGGTACTCGACCGGATTCCGCGGCAGAAATTGTTCATCACGTTTGCGCCGGTGGGCGAATCGCTCCGACAGGAGTTGGCGGCGAAGACCGGCCCGATGCTGCGCACGTTCGAGGAGTTGCTGCGCGAGGGCGAGACTGAGATGGCCGCGCAGCCCGCCGCGTTCGAGACGATGATCCGCGATCAGCCACCTAAGGACATCTCGACGATTATCTACACCTCGGGCACGACCGGCGAGCCCAAGGGCGCGGTCATCACGCAGTACGCCTGGTCGCGCAACCTCCAAAACGCCCACGAGTTTCTCTGCGCGCACCTCGACGATCGCGACACCATCCTCACCTATCTCCCGCTGTCGCACGTGTACGGACGACAGGATTCATTTCTCATTCTTGTCTTCGGCTGGAAGATGGTCTTCGCCGAATCCCTCGACAAGCTGGTCGGCAACATCGGGCTCGTCCGGCCCAGCATCATGGCCGCCGTCCCGCGGGTGCTGGAAAAAATCTACGCCGGCATCAGCAAGCAGGTGGAAGCAAGCTCCGGGCTCAAGAAGGCGATTTTCCACTGGGCGCTGCGAACCGCGAACGAGTTCCATGCCGCCAGGGATCGCGGCGAAACCCCCGGCGGATTGCTCGCCTGGAAACACGGCCTCGCCCACAAGCTGGTCTTCTCGAAGATCCACCAGCGCTTCGGCGGGCGGCTGCGCTTCTTCATCAGCGGCAGCGCTCCGCTCGCGCCTGAGATCATCTATTTCCTGCGCAATCTCGGCCTCACGATCATGGAGGGCTACGGACTGACCGAATCGCTCTCCGGCTGCTGCATCAATCCCGCCGACAAGCAGATTCCCGGCACGGTCGGCAAACCGTTCCCCAACACCGAAATCAAGATTGCGGCGGACGGCGAGATTCTGATTCGCGGCGAGGCGCTGTTCACCGAATACTACAAGCGGCCCGAGGCGACCGCCGAGGCCATCAAGGACGGCTGGTTCTACACCGGCGACATCGGGGAATTCACGCCGGAGGGGTATCTCAAGATCACCGACCGGAAGAAGGACCTGATCAAAACCTCGGGCGGTAAATACATCGTGCCGCAGCGGATCGAGGGCATGGTAAAGGCTCAGAAATACGTCTCGCAAATCGTGGTGGTGGGCGACACGCGCAACTACGCCACCGCCCTCATCGGCGTGGACAAGGAAAAGCTGCGCGACGCGCTGCCGCTGGTCGGACTTGGCGCCGATTGCTCCGTCGCCGACCTCGCCAAGTCGGCCAAGGTCCGCGCCCTGGTGCAGGCGGACATCGATGTCGTGAACACGAAGTTGGCAAAGTTTGAGACGATCAAGAAGTTCTTCATTTGCCCGGAGGAATTCACGATTGACGGCGGACTGCTCACGCCGTCGCTGAAGGTGAAAAAGAAGGTCGCCCTTGAGCGCTACAAGACGGAAATCGATGCGATGTACGCCGGCGCCGAGGCCGGCTCTTGATTCCCCGCGCCAGGGCCGCCCTCGGATTGAGGGCCCGGTTCGCGTCCCAAGGTGTCCGATGGCAGGCTGGGACAGTCCTGAACCTCCAGTTTCACATGGGCCATATCATCCTTCTCCACGGCCTCGCGCGGACTCCGCTCTCCATGCGGCGACTCGCGCGCCGGCTGGAGGCGGAGGGATACTCGGTCGACAACATCGACTACCCCTCGCGCAGCGACCGGATCGAGACGCTCGCGCTGGCCGTGATTGGACGCGCGCTGGCGCGGGCACCGCAGTCCGATCTGCCCGTCCATTTTGTGACACACTCGATGGGCGGCATGCTCGTGCGCGCCTATCTGCACAAAAACCGACTCGACCGCCTGGGGCGCGTCGTGATGCTCGCCCCGCCAAACCAGGGAACCGAGGTGGTGGATTTCTACAACCAGCGCGCACCGTTTCTCGGTCGCATGATGCGGAGAGTCCTCGGCCCTGCGTCCGGACAACTGCGCACCGACGACCACGCGCTGCCCGCCCGGCTCGGGCCGGCGCACTTCGACCTTGGCATCATCGCAGGCACGGTAAACCGCAACCCCGTCTTCGGTCCCGTCATTTCCGCCATGCCTAGTGACGGCGTCGTGCCGGTCGAACGCACCAAGCTCGTCGGCATGGCGGACTTTCTCGCGCTGCCTTACTCCCACACCTTCATCATGGACAAGACGGTGGTGCAGAATCAAGTCGTGCATTTTCTCCGGCACGGTCGCTTCGATCGCGAGGACGCGGCCAAGCTCGCGCAGATCCCATGAATGAGACCGTCCAACTCCCGCTCTGGCTCGTCTGGGCGGGCGGGATCCTCGCCGGGTGGGCCGTCCTTTCGCTCACGCTCTGGCCCATCTGGCGCCGGTACTGGCGCAACCGCGCCCAGCGATTGATCGAGCGACTCAACGAGAAGCTCAGCTTTCGCATCCCGACCTACAAGATGGCGCGTCGCGACTCGCTGATCGGGCGTCTCGTCGCCGACCCGCGCGTGCTCGACGCCATCGCGGAGGAGCGTGGCGCAACCGGCGAATCGCAGGCCGCCGTGTCGAAACGCGTGGACAAGTACGCGCGCGAAATCGTCCCGGCGTTCCGGCCCTACATTTATTTCCGCGTCGGCGCATGGCTGGCGCAGTTCATCGCACGATCATTTTATCGCGTGCGCCTCGGCGGAAGCGATGTGGGTGAACTTTCGAAAATCGATCCCAAGGCGAGCGTGGTTTTCGTAATGAATCACCGGAGCAACATGGATTACATCCTCCTCGCGTACCTCGCGGCGGATCAGGTCGCCCTGAGCTATGCGGTGGGTGAATGGGCGCAGGTGTGGCCAGTCAGCCAGCTCGTCCGCGCGATGGGCGCGTTCTTTGTGCGACGCGGCTCCGGCAACACCCTTTATCGACGCGTCCTCGAGCGCTACGTCCAGATGGCGACCGAGGGCGGCATTGTGCAGGTGGTCTATCCCGAGGGCGGGCTCAGCCGCGACGGCCGGCTGCGTCCGCCAAAGCTCGGCTTGCTTGATTACATGGTGCGCGGGTTTGACTCCGAGGGCCCACGTGACCTGGTCTTCATTCCGGTGGCGGTCAATTATGATCGCGTCCTGGAGGATCGAAATCTCCTCTCAGAACTGAATCTGGCAGCGCCAAGGCTCTCGCGCGGGCAGGCGCTGTGGGGCTTCATCCGATTTTTTTCCCGCAACGTCTGGCTGCGCCTGCGCGGCGGCTGGTACCGCTTCGGCTACGCGGTGGTGAATTTTGGTGTGCCGATTTCCCTGCGGAACTACACCATGGCGCGAAATCTTCACCTCGAGCACATGTCGCGCGAGGAACGGATCGAGAAGGTCGGGATGCTCGCGCGCGACCTCATGGCCGCAGTGGCTGCGATCGTGCCCGTGGTTCCGGCCGCGCTCGTCGCGGCGGTGTTCGTCGAGGGGGGCGACCGCTGGCTGGACGACCTGGAGTGGAAATCTCGCGCCAACGCACTCATGACGCAGCTGGAGGCGAATGGCGCCCATCTCTACATCCCGCGGCAAAGCCGCTCGTACGCGCTCGAGTCGGGCCTCCGCATGTTGACGCTCCGCCACTTGCTCGACGAGGATCACGGCCGCTACCGCGCCAGTGCCAAGGATCTACCGGTCCTGCAATATTACGCGCGATCGTTTGAGCACCTGCTGCCGGTTCCTGCCGCCGCGACGGAAGTACTACCCTCGGCGTGACGGGTAATTGCAATGGAAACGCTCGAATTTGAAGTTTCCGCGGAACGCGCAGGCGTGCGGCTGGATCATTTCTTATGCGAATCCGCGCCGCATCTCACGCGCTCGCGCATCCAGTCGCTGATTCGCTCGGGCGACGTCCTGCTCAACGCCCGCCCGGCGGCGAAGGCCGGCGAAACCGTGCGCGTGCACGATCGCATTTCACTTCGTGAGCCGCCGCGCGCGCCCCTGCGGGCCGAACCCGAAGACATCGCCCTCGAGATTGTCTTTGAGGACGCGGACATCATCGTGGTGAACAAACCCGCCGGGCTGGTGACCCACCCCGCGGTGGGCCATGCGGACGGCACGCTGGTCAATGCGTTGCTGCATCACAGCAAGACCCTCTCCGGCGGCACCGGCACGGAGCGTCCCGGCATCGTGCACCGTCTCGACAAGGACACCAGCGGATTGATCGTCATCGCCCGGAACGACGCCGCTCATGTCGCGCTGGCGGCCCAATTTGCCGAAAGAACGATGGAAAAGCGCTACCTGGCCCTCGCGCGCGGCTGGCCGCGGGCGGAATCAGGATCCATCGACGCGCCCATCGCGCGGCACCGGAACGATCGCAAGAAAATGGCAGTGGCGGCCGACGGGCGCGGGCGGGCGGCGCTGACGACGTACCGGCTGCTGGAGCGGCTCAAGCCGGGCGACATTGGTCTCGCCGCTTCGTTGCTGGAGTGCCGGCTGCACAGCGGCCGCACGCACCAGATTCGCGTGCACCTCAAGCATCTCGGTCATCCGCTCCTGGGGGACAGCTTGTACGGCGGGCCTGTTTCAGACGTGACTCCACGGCCCGACCGGCAGATGCTCCACGCGTGGATCCTCGCTCTCACGCACCCGCGCACGGGTGAATCCCTGCGTTTTGTAGCGCCTCCACCCGCCGATTTTCTTGCGTATCTCGACCACGCCCCCACGCCGACACCATGAGTGCATTTCCCGAAGCGTTGAGCGCGGTCATCGATCACCTTGAAAGCGTGCGGCAGGCGGGAAACATCAGCGGCGCGAGTCATGCGGCGCTCGCCCGTTTGCGACAGACCCCGGAAATCACCCTAAACCCAGCCCCTGCCCCGTCGGTGGACGGGCAACTATCCAAGGGACAACGTCTCGCCAGACTGCACGCGGTCGCTGCCGCTTGCACGAAATGTCCCCATCTGGCCGCCAGTCGGAAGAGTGTGGTCTTCGGCGTCGGCAACGTGGACACGGAAATCATGTTTGTAGGTGAGGCGCCAGGCGCTGACGAGGACGTGCAGGGAGAGCCATTTGTGGGACGGGCCGGTCAATTGCTGACGAAGATCATCCAGACCATGGGCTACCGCCGCGAAGACGTGTACATTGCAAACATCCTCAAATGCCGGCCTGACACACCGGGGCAAAACGCGGGCAACCGGGCCCCAACTCCCGAAGAAATGGGCACGTGTTTTCCGTATCTGATCGAGCAGGTCACCATCATCCAACCGCGCGTCATCGTGGGCTTGGGAGCGACCGCTGCAAAGGGTCTCCTGGGACAGACACGCCCATTGGGCGAACTCCGGGGTGCGTGGCACGATTTTCGCGGCATTCCGCTGATGGTGACATACCATCCTGCCTACCTCTTACGAAATCAGGCACTCTCCGAAAAACGGAAGGCGTGGGAAGACATGCTGAAAGTGAAAGACCGGCTTGGCCACGTCATTTCCGACCGCGACCGCGGTTATTTTCTCTCCAAACCCTCGCACTAACCAAACCGACTTTCCGATTCCCGGCTGCGCATGGGCACTCCCGACAAAAAATCCGATCCGGAATCCTCCGCGCCACCCATCGGCTTGGAGCGACCGTCGTATTTTCGGCGGTTGAGCGCTCTTTTTGGCGGCGGCGGTGAGGTGGAGACCGCCGAGTCCCCCACCGCGGAACAACCGACTTCCGAAGCGACTGGCGGCACCCCCAATGGCCGGGTGGTTTCGCTGCGGGGCAGCTTCACCCCGCCACCCGTCGCCGAGCCGTGGATGAAGCGAAAGCCAGGCGACTCCGAGGGGGTGGTGATTGATTTGCCGGGTGCGGCCATGTCCGCGCGCGTCCTCGAATCCCCCCCGGTGCCGGTGACGCCGTCACCCATCGGACCCGCACCGCAAGTTGCGCCTGCTCCACCTATTTCAGCCATTTCCGCCGTCACCACGGTGATCGAACCGGAACTGTTCGACGAAAAGGAACTCGGGAGCATCCGCACGCCCGAACCCGAGAAAGCCGAGCCGCAACTACCAAATCCCGTCGTTTCCACGGTGGTGTCGCCATCGGCACCCCGCCCCGAGAATGAAGTACCGGGCACGGAGGATTACACGATGCGGCGGCGGGCCATTGAAAGTACGCTGCTTCGGGTCTTGCCGGAGAGCATCCATTTCGAAAACGAGGTGGTCTGCCAGCTTTGCGAGTCGTTGCGCGCGGAGCACGCGTGCCTTTGGCTGGTGCCGCCGGATCTCGGCACGATTTGGGACTGGGGCCGCAAGACCATCATCGCCGAGGCGGCAGCCCAGAGCCACAACCAAAACCCCTTCACGCACACGCCGCCGCCGCGCGAATGGGCCATCCAATACCTCGACCCCATCCTGCGTGCGACCGGCGCGACGGTTTTCAATGTCCCGCCACCGTTTCAGCCGGGCGGCAATCCAAACGCACGGTCCAATTACCTGGCGATCTCGCTGACGGGACATCCCGGCTATCGCTGGGCGATGATGTTCGAGCGGAGCGGTCCGCCCTGGCGCGAGTCCGATGCGATGCTGCTCGAGGATCTGGCCACCACCTTGAGCCTCGCGCTCGAGGGCCGGTTGCTGGCCAAGCAATCGATCGAACGCGGCACGTACCTCAACAACCTCCTCAACTCGTCCGATATCGCCGTGATGGTGATTGAGCAGACAACCCCGGGGAAACCGGTCATCACGCTGGTCAATCAGCGCTTCCGCGAGCTGTTTGGCATCTCCAAGGCCAAGCTCGCCGGCGGCAGCCCGCGCGAGATGATGGATTTGATCCGCGCCAGCCTGCGCGATTGGGATGCGCAGATGAAGATTCTCGAGGGGTTGCTCGCAGAGCCCGCGTCGGAGCGCATCGACGAGATGATTCTCTCCGAAGCCACCGCCGGCGTTCGGATTCTTCATCGCTACACCGCGCCCGCGCGCGACAGCACCGGGCACATTTTCGGCCGGATGTTTTTCTTCCGCGACATCACCTACGACAAGGAGATGGAGCGCCAGATCATCCACTCCCAAAAGATGGATTCCATCGGCACGCTCGCCGGCGGCGTCGCACATGATTTCAACAATCTGCTCACCACCATTCTCGGCTACACGGAGCTGCTCAAGCGGAGCGCATCGCCCGATGACCCGGCGAGCCAGAAACTACTGCAGATCGAGCGCAGCGCCAATCGCGCCGCGGAACTCACGGGGCAGTTGCTCGCGTTTTCGCGCCGCAATCCGACCAACTTGCGGCTGTTCGACCTCAACAAGTTGATTGAGGAAACCCACGGCATGCTGCGGTCGACCGTGCCGGCGACGATCGAGATGCGTTTCACTCCGCAAGGCGGACTGCCGTATGTCGAGGCAGATGAAACGCAGATTCAGCAGGTGATCATCAACCTCGTTCTCAACGCGCGCGACGCGCTTTCCAGCAAGAAGGGAGGCGGCGGCCAAATCACCATCACCACGCGCCGCGGCGTCGATGCCCAGGCGGCGGCGGAAAACGCCGTGCGACCGTTTGCGGTGCTCGAGGTCGAGGACAATGGCATCGGCATCCCGAAGGAATCGCTGCACCGTATTTTCGAGCCGTTCTTCACGACGAAAGACGTCGGCAAAGGCACCGGGCTTGGCCTCGCGATGGTCTACGGCATCATCAAGAAGCACAACGGCTTCATCGAGGTGAACAGTGCCGAGAAAATCGGTACGAAGTTCTCCGTGTTTATTCCCGCGCGAGAAGTCGAGCACACCGAGGAAGTAGTGGTGGCACCCCGCGCGCCCAGCGCCCGGCGTCCGGTGAAAATCATGGTCGTTGATGACGAACCCGACCTTCGCGAATTCTGCGCGGCAGCCCTCGGAGACATTGCGACGGAAGTACTGACGGCAAGCAACGGGCTGGAGGCCCTCGAGGTCTTCCAGCGGGCGGATTTCGACATCGATCTCGTCGTGCTGGACCTGACGATGCCGAAGATGGCTGGGCCAGAATGCGCGTACCTCATGCGCACGATGAAGCCCACGTTGAAAATCCTCATCTCGAGCGGATACGGGCCCGATGTCACGGCGGACCCGCAACTCGAGGGCCAGGTCGCCGGCTTCCTGCCGAAACCCTACGACCTCAACCAACTAATTCGCAAGGTCGAGGAGGTGCTCGACATGACGGAGACCAGCGGTCGGAGGTAGTGGCAGCGGCTACCTCGTCGCTTATTCACAGGTGTCAAAATAGTCCAAGCAGCGCTGGCGCCAGGTCGAGGAATTTTCATGGGTGTCAAGCCAGCGTTTCAGCCTAAAGCAGTGGCGTGTAAGCTTTGTGTTGGGATCGGGCGATGAAGTCCCGCCAGTGCGTTTGAAGGCGGTCTGATGTCCGCTGGCATCGGTAACAACGAGCGTACCACCAAATAATTTAGCCTGCATCCCATTGGCAAATGAGGCACGTTTGATTTGTCCGATTGGTGGAACCTTGCTCTTGTCGGGAGTAGCCGATGGCGTTTGCGCAGGCAGATCGATGGCAAAACTCACGACGAGGACAATTAGGAATATAGATTTCATTTCATTGACCGGTTGGCGACAATCTTTTCAAGTTGGGCCACGCCTGGCTCAAAACATATTTTACGATGATGGGATCTCGGAGCTTGGAAAATTCGCGAAGTGTCCCCTCTCTTTGGCAGGCCACGATGACCCTCTGTTTCGGGTGGTGGACGATGAGCCCGACCACTTCGAATTTTGCGCGGCGGCCCTGGGGGACATTGCGACAGAGGTACTGACGGCGAGTAACGGGCTGGAGGCCCTCGATGTCCCAGCGGGCGGATTTCGACATCGATCTCATCGTGCTCGATCTGACCATGCCCAATATGGCGGGCGCGGAGTGCGCCTACCTCATGCGCACGATGAAACCCACTTTGAAAATCCTGATTTCCAGCGGATACGGGCCTGACGTAAAGGCGGACCCGCAGCTCTAGGGACAGGTCGCCGGCTTCCTGCCGAAGCCGTATGACTTGAATCAACTCATTCGGAAAGTCGAGGAAGTGCTCGACCTGCCGGAAACCGGGGCGAGACCGTAGCGTCGCGTGGGCTATGGGTTCGGGAGTCGTTTGAGAGCGTCGATGAAGGCCTGCGGCCCGCCCTTCATGTAGCCCAATTGGCCGACTTGTTTGCCTTCCGAATTCAGCACCACCACGGTTGGGAATCCCTGCACGCCGAATTTCCTGGCGAGAGCCTCGTTGCGGCTCTTGTCCTCGGCGCTCTGCGGCTTACCGCGTGGGAAGTCGAGTTCGACCAGCACCAGATTATCCTTCGCGAACGCCTGAAATTCGGGCTGCGAGAAAACCTCCTTGTTCAGCTTGATGCACCAGCCGCACCAGTCAGAGCCCGTGAAGTCCATCAGCACGAGCTTCTTTGTGCCCTTGGCGCCGGCGAGGGCCTTTTCGGGATCGGTCTGCCAATTTCCATCCGCAGCCTGAAGTAGGGGAGCGAGACAGAGAGCCAGCAGGCAGGACAGGGCGAGCATTTTCTTCATAAGGTGACAGATGAGACCACGCGAACGGCGCGGCGTTGAAACATAAAGGCGTTTTAACCCCGCCGCAGTCGGATCCCAAGTCTTCCAATTTCACACATAGCGACGCGTGCAAGGGAAAGCCTTTTCTACAAAGGGACAGGTCTTTTGTATAAAAGTGCTGGACGTGTGGTAACGAGCTGGACAGGGTGGCGGCATGCGGCTGCCTCGCCTGAAAGCCCCGCCGGACCTGCCGGTGGCCTACTACCACTGTCTTTCCAGAGTGGTGAATCGCGACTTTGTGCTCGGGGACGTCGAGCGCGAGAAGTTCGTCGAGCTCATGCGCATGTACGAGGCTTTCTGCCGGGTGCGCGTTGTCACCTACTGCGTGATGAGCAACCACTTCCACGTCCTGCTCGAGGTCCCGCAGCGGCCAACAGAGGTCAAACTCTCAGATGAGGACCTGCTCCAGCGCCTCAAAGCCATCTACAGCCCGATGCAACTGGCCGCCGTTCGCAACCAGCTGCACATCTTTCGCAGCAACGGCGACGACCTGGCGGCCGAAGCGTACAAGCAGACCTATCTAGACCGGATGTGGGACGTGAGCGCGTTCATGAAGCTGGTCAAACAACGCTTCAGCCAGTGGTTCAACCGCGTGCACCAGCGCAAGGGAACCCTGTGGGAGGAACGCTTCAAGAGCGTGCTCGTGGAGGGCGCGGGCGAAGCGCTCTGGGCGATAGCGGCGTACATCGATTTGAATCCCGTGCGCGCGGGGATGGTGAGCGATCCAGTGGACTACCGCTGGTGCGGCTACGCGGAGGCGACGGCAGGACGGAAGGCCGCCCAAGATGGACTGCGTGTGGTGGTCGAAGCGCAGACGGACCAGCAGGTCCCCCGGGGGCGAGAGGTCACGAGCGGGTACCGCAGCCTGCTTTTCGTGGTGGGGGAAGAGGAGGGCCTCGACGAGGAAACCCGGCGCGCGATGCGGCGGGGCTTCAGTCGCGTCCAGCTGGACGCCACGCTCAAGGCCGGCGGACGCCTGACGTGGGGACAGATGCTGCGCTGCCGCGTGCGGTACTTTTCCGATGGAGTGGCGCTGGGCACGCGCGAGTTCGTAGAGGAAGTCTTTCACACGCAGCGACACCGCTTTGCGCCCGCGCGAAAGACCGGCGCACGAGCCCTGCGCCAGGTCGAGGCCGGACCCCTGCGCACGCTGCGCGACCTGCGCGTTCAAGCCGTCGGATGAATCGTCGAATTTGAGCGGGAGCGGGCCGTTGGATCACGCTGCTCCATTTAAAGGCCGGCGGGTCATGCCGCGGCAGTGGCCATTCCTTCCTTCCAATCTACCGGGAGGGTCCGCGCCCCCCCCGGCTACCTTCTCTTTGTGGCGTTGCCGTAGTCGGAGGTGACAATCGGTAGGTTCCTTTCGGAGCCGACAATCCTTGCGCTCTGCAACAAACGGCGGGAAAATCAGGCTGGTTGATCGACTGCCGGGGCATGATTCGTCGATGGTCGACCTGTGACTCCGCTGACATGTCTGCCTGCTGCACTGCACCGCCCGACCTAAACGAGCCACGCAATCCGTCATCGGATTCGGGGGCGAAGAATGCGGCCAAACTCGCAGGTGACTGGTTGTGCATCGGCATCGCGTCGATCGTGGCAATGCTGAGCATGACTTT
>JANMQT010000050.1:0-2375 GCA_031370675.1 Verrucomicrobiota bacterium | reverse complement strand
GTAGGCTCCGCGATCCTTGCCCGCCCCGGCCTCCGCGAGGCCGGCTACAAGGACACCGATGATTTCGCCGCAAACATCGGCAATTGCGTCATCTGCGGCACGAGCACGAGGCCCTTGTCGGTGATCCGGATTTCGGGAATGACCGAGAGCGGAATCAAGTTGAAACCCATGAACGGCAGCGTGCAGCCGAGTTCGGCCCACGCTTTCTTGAGTTCGGTCGTCTCCGCCGCGACCACTGTGGCGCGCTGGTCCGAGAGCAGGCCGGCGATGGGGAGCTCAACCATCGCGAGCACTTTCCCGCCCCGCACCACGCAGACGCCGCCCTGCGCCTTCCGCAGCGTCTCCACCGCGACGCGCATGTCCGCCTCGTTGTCGCCGGCCACGATCAAATTGTGCGAGTCGTGCCCGACCGTGCTCGCGACCGCGCCATCGCGCAGCCCGAAATCCTGCAGGACGCCGCGCGCGCTGCCGCCGTTAAGGCCGTGCCGCTCGAGCACGGCGACAAAACACAAACCGTGTTTCGCGCGCAGCGTGACCCAGTCGTCCGGCTTCGATTTCAGCTCGATCGCCGAGTGGAAAAGAATGATCCCGGGCAGCGCGGTGCGAATCGCATGCAGCGTCCCCGGGCCGGAGGGCAGGGCGGGCACCAAGTCAAGCGTCGCCGGCAGCTTCACCGTCTCATACGCCGGACGCGGATAAACATACCGTTTGCTCAAGGCCGCCTCGAGCAGTGCCGTCGGCCGGCGCGACTCGACCATCAATGCGCCCCCGTACCAGGTATTCTCAACCTCAAGCTGGTCATTGAGCAGCACGAGATCCGCGCGGCGCCCGCCGCCGAGTCCGCCGATGTCACCATCCATCGCATAGCGCGTGGCCGAGTGCAGTGAGCCCATGCTCCAAGCAGTCTCCCGCTTCACGCCATGGGTGATCGCCTCGCGCACAACCCAATCCAGCCCGAACGCGAAAACGTCGTCGGCATCGCGATCGTCCGTGCAGACGCAAACGCGTTTTGGATTCGCGCCGAGTTCCGTCACCGCCTTGATCGCGAGCGGCAGGCTGTGCCATGGCGTGGTCGGCGGGCCGCCGCGCAGGAACACCCAGATGCCTGCCTCGAGAAAATCGTCGGCGATGTCGCGGTCGATCGCCTCGTGCGTGTCCGTGATACCGCTGGCCGCGTAGGCCGCGACGAACTCGCGCCCGTAAATGTGGCCGCACACCGGTCGCCCGCGCCGGAGCGCCGCGGCGAGGATGGCGTGGCTCCGCTCGTCGCCCATCACGACCGGCACAAAATCCATCTTTTCACCCAACGCCACCGCCTCGGGCCAGCGATCAAAGAGCGCGCCGATCTTGTCCGCGGTGAGGTCGCCACCCGCGGTCTCCAGCGCCGCGGTGGTGGCCGGCACCGTGCTGGGCACGGTCAGGAAGACGCTGAGTGGCGCCTGGCGCGCATCCTCGAGCATCCATTCGATGCCGCGCACGTCGAGCACGTTGCCGATTTCGTGGCTGTCGCAAAAGATCGTCGTGGTCCCGTTGAGCAGCGCCGCCTCGGCGTACGCGCAGGCGGTCATCATACTGCTCTCAATGTGGACGTGGGGATCGCACAATCCCGGCGCAATGAGCCCGTCGCGCGCGTCGTAAGACCGGGTCCCGCCGGCCTGCTTGCACGATCCCGCAGGCTTCACCGCGGCGATGCGACCGCGCGCGATCCACACTTCACGGTCGGCTAGGATTCGCTCGGTATAGGTCGAGAGCAGGCGCGCGCCGGTGACCACGAGGTCCGGCTGCGCGCGCCCGGAGGCCACGTCGGCGAGATGCCGCGTGACTTCATGCAGTGGCGGAACCGAGAAGCGCGTGATGTATTCCATGGAAAAGGGAGTCGAAGGTCGAGGGTCGAGAGTCGATGGCCAGCAAGTCAATGCAACGCGTTTGAAGTCGAATGTCTACAAGTCGATTTCCTGTTTCCTTCCACCCTCCGTGCCTCCGTGAACTCCGTGTGCAGATCCCTGATTGACCAGCGATGAGGCCCGTTACGACCTGCAGGGCAGGAGCGTCTCTGGCTCCCGCCCCCCGACCTTCGACTCCTGCCTACGGCCGCCCCGCCAGCTCGCCGACCGTCCGTCCCGCCTCGGCCGACGCAAACGGAACCGGCGCATCGTCATCCTCGGCCTTGTGCGCCGGTGCGCCGCCGCCGGTCGGCGGTCTGTCCAGGCGCAGGTCGCCGTCATCGTCACCACCCCGGCCGCTGTCGTCGTCGCCCACTGGCACCCGGACAAACGGATCGATAAAGTGATCCAGCGCAATGAACAGCGCCTTGGCGTGGCGCGCAATCAACACGCCGAGGAACGGCGCCGGAAGTCCCGTGGCCACCAGCAGAG
>JANMQT010000320.1:0-3701 GCA_031370675.1 Verrucomicrobiota bacterium | reverse complement strand
GGGCCTGGACGCCGCGCGCGCGGCGGGCTTTGAGAGCATCAAGCTCAACTGCGTGCTGATGCGCGGTCGCAATGAGGACCAACTGCCGGCGCTGATCCAATTCGCCGGCGAACATGGCTACCTGCTCCGGTTCATCGAACTGATGCCGGTCAGTACCACTGACGTTCTCACCGAGGAGAATTTTCTCCCGATCGCCAGGGCACGCCGCCTGATCGAGCGTTCCACCGGCCCGCTCACCGCGCGCCCGGATTTCAAGACGAACGGTCCCGCGCTCTATTACCAGCTTCCAAATTCGGAGCAGCTCATCGGGTTCATCGGCGCGATGACCGACCTGCATTTTTGCGAGAGCTGCAACAAGCTGCGCCTGACCTGCGAGGGCAAACTCCGGCCGTGCCTGGGCAGTTATCTCGAGTTCGACATCCGCGAGCCGCTGCGCGCGGGCGCCAGCGACGAGGTCCTGGCGCAGTTTTTCCGCGACGTGGTCGACCGCAAGCCGCAACAGCACGACTTCCGCGAAAACTACCAGCCCAATCGCAAAATGGTCGCGATCGGCGGCTGAGCTTGCGCGGCCGCGGGCGATTTGGCCAAACTGCCCGCCATGTCCGCCGATCCACCCCCCGTGCGTTGGAGTCAGGTGGCGTGCCTCGCCCTGCTGCACGGGTCGATTGGGTTGAGCTGGATCGTTTACGCGCTTTATCTGCCGCAGCTCCTCGGTTCGCTCGGGCTCGCGGCGGGCCTCGCCGTCACGCTCCTCGCGGTCGAAAACGCGCTCGCCGTGATGCTCGAACCGTTGTTCGGTTTTTTGTCCGACCAGTCATTTCGACGCACCGGAACGCGCCTGCCGTTCATCGTCGCGGGCGTGCTGCTGGCGGCCACGCTCTTCATCGCGACGCCGCTGACAGTGCTGACTCCGTTTGCCAAGACTGATACCGGCCGCGCGATGTTTGTGGCGCTGATCATTTTATGGGCGATCGCCATGACGGTGTTTCGCACGCCGGCGCTCGCGCTGCTTGGCCGCTACTCCACCGCGCCCAATCTGCCGCGCGCTGCGAGCATCCTGACCTTGGTGGGTGGCGGGGTCGCCGCCCTGCGACCCGGCGCCCGGGAATTCATGCTTTCCCTCGGTCCGCTCGTTTGCTTCGGGATCGGCTCCCTCGTGCTGCTGCTCGGCTGCGCGGTGGTGTGGTTCATCGATCGTGCGACCCCCGCGACGGAAGCCCCGGCCCCCGCCGAGCCGGCTACGTTGATCGGGCCGCTGGCCACGCTCGTGGCCGCAGGCGCCGGCATGTCGCTGACGACGTTCGCGATTTTTGGCCACCTCCTGCCGCGCGTCCTGCGCAGCCTGCCGACCAACTGGCCCGCGCCGAATCTGTTGCTGGCTGGCGCGTTCATCGTTTTCGCCGTCGCCGCGATCGCCGCCGGTATGATCGCGACCCGAATCGGCAACGAGCGCGCCATGCTGATCGGCGCGGGCCTGGCGGCGGCTCTGGCCGCGTCGCTGGCCTGGTTCACGCACTCGACGACGGCAGCGGTGCTGCATGCGGTGGGCCTGTTGGCGTCGTTCAGTCTCGTGGCCAATGGCGCGTTCCCCCTTGCCTTGGGGCGGGTGCCAAGCGGACGCGGCGGCCTTGGACTCGGCTTTTACTTTGGCGGGCTCGCCGCGGTTTCGAGCGTGGCGGCGTCACGTTTTTCCGCCCCGTTGAGCATCTGGGAAGCCTCGAGCCTCGCGTTGATCGGACTCGTGGTAGTGGCCACCGCGGTGTGGGCGGGGTCGCGTCCGATGCCGCGGATATAGGGACGATCGGGGCCGGATTTCTGTTGGATTGCGGCGCTCGACTCGCGCATGCTGCGCCCTTCCCGGCGGACCACGACCACCGAATTCATGAGCACCGACCCATCCTCTCCTTCCGCGGCGCCACCCGAGCGGGTGGTCGCGCCCACGCCCCTCACCTGGCGCCTCGCCATTGGAGCCGGGATCATCGCGCTGGGGGGCCTTGCCTATCTGCTGCAGCCCGTGGTCGGCGTCCGCGGCCAGGCGCTTGCCGGCATCTTCTGTTTCTTCGGCATCGTCGCCCTCTTCTCCGCGAACCTGCGCGCGGTGAACTGGCGCACCATCGGGTGGGGCTTCGCGATTCAACTCGTCCTCGCGCTGCTCGTCCTCAAGGTGCCGGTGGTTTACCAGGCGTTCGAGGCGATTGGCGGCGTAGTGAAACAGTTCATCAGCTTTTCGGACGCAGGCGCGCGCTTCGTCTTCGGCAATCTCTCCGACGCGCGTCCGCCGGCCGCCGGAGGCACGTGGTCGACGCTCTTCGGCACGAACTACATGTTTCAGTTCGCGTTCATCGCGCTGCCCCCGATTCTTTTTGTTTCCGCGTTCTTCACGGTGCTCTACCATTTCGGCATCGTGCAGTGGTGCGTGCGCCTGCTGGCGCGCGTCATGGTCTACCTCATGCGCACGAGCGGCGCGGAAACGCTTTCCGTGTCCGCCAACGTCTTCATGGGCCAGACCGAGGCGCCGCTGATCGTTCGGCCGTACGTGCCGCGGATGACCAACTCAGAATTGTTCGCGCTGATGGTCAGCGGTTTCGCCCACATCTCCGGCGGCATGATGGTCGTTTACATCAACTACGGAGCCAATGCGGTCGCCGTCCTTACGACCTGCGTGATGGCCAGTCCCGGCAGTCTTTATCTGGCGAAGTTGTGCCTGCCCGAATTGTCGACCCCCGAGACCGGCGGCACCGTGGAAATGAAACGGGAAAAGTCGCCCTTTGTGAATGCCATTGACGCGGCGGCGTCCGGGACCACCGACGGCCTGCGACTCGCGCTCAATGTCGCGGCCATGCTCATCGTCTTTATCGCCTTTGTGGCGATGTTCGATGCGATTCTTGCGGGCATCAAACCGTCTTTGCTTTGGGTCGGGTTCGGAGCGGAATCACTCAGCGGCTGGCCCGATGACCTTTCGCTTGGCAAGGTCTTTGGCTGGCTTTTTGCGCCGGCGGCCTTCCTCATGGGCGTGGAGCCGGCGGATGTCCCCAAGGTGGCCAGTCTGCTAGGATCCAAACTCTCGATCAATGAGCACTTCGCGTTTCTACAGCTGAAAGGCTGGAAGGAGATCCCGAATTTCATGACCCCGCGCTCCTACACCCTGGCCGCCTTCGCGCTGACAGGTTTTGCGAATTTTGCGTCCGTCGGCATCCAGCTGGGCGGCATCGGCGCGCTGGCCCCGGATCGCCGCCATGATCTCGCCCGGATGGGCGGCCGCGCGTTGTTCGTCGGATTTGTCGCGACGCTGCTCAACGCCGCGCTGGCGGGCGTGCTGCTCTAGTAGCCTCTTGAAATTGCGTCTGGTGCCGCGACCGTTCGACCAGACCCGGCCGCGCCATGTCGAATTCCCCTTCCTCCTTCTCCCACCTCGACGCAGATGGCACGGCCCGGATGGTTGACGTGTCGTCGAAGCCGATCTCGGCGCGCGTCGCGATTGCGTCGGGCGCCATCCGGCTGCGGGCGGAAACGCTCGTGCTGATTGAGTCGAACCAAATCGGGAAAGGAAACGTGCTCGCGACCGCGCGGATTGCGGGCATCCAGGCGGCCAAGAAAACGGCGGAACTGATTCCGTTGTGCCACCCGCTCATGCTGGATTTCGTGGGTCTCGATTTTGAGGTGCGCGAGACCGGCATAGGGATCCGCTGCGAGGTGCGCAC
>JANMQT010000314.1:0-1937 GCA_031370675.1 Verrucomicrobiota bacterium | reverse complement strand
CGGCCATCGCTTCGGCGCGCTCCCGTATCGCTCCCTGCGCTTCGAGCCGGAGACGCTGCCAGTGGAATATTTCCAGCCGGTAATGCAGGTGAATTACCCCAACGAGAATGAGTTCACCCGCATCGTGGAAATCAAGCATGCTACCGGCCAGCGGCTGCCGGTGACGACGATCGTGCGCGAATACCCGGACGACTATGGACCCGGGAAGGAGGCGTACTACCCGATCCCCGCCCCCGAGGCGCGCGCGCTTTACGAGCGGTACGCGCTGCTGGCCGAGCAGGAGCGTGACGTCAGCTTCGTGGGCCGGCTGGCCACCTATCGCTATTACAACATGGACCAGGTGGTCGGCATGGCGCTCGCCGAATTCGAGAAACTCCGCCCGAAGTTCGTGCGACCCTGAGGCACCGCCCGGTCTCAGGGTGCTTTCGGCGGCTCCGGCTTTTTCGGTTTCTCGAGGAAAACGCGCGCGGTCCGGCGCAACCGCGACTTGGCGGCCTCCACGCCGGGCACGCTGCTCGTCTCCGGATCGAACACGCCGTCCGCCATCATGCGATGCGCCTCGGGCGAAATACCATGGCTGATGCGCAGGCCGTATTTCCGCTTGAGATACGCCTCCAGCGGGAGCCACTCGTCGCCCAGCTTCACGCGGTTCGTCCACGCGCAAACCGTGAGCGTCTCGCCCGCCGCGTCGCTGCCGTGCACCTTCGAAAGTTCCACCGACATGACGAGCGCATAGGGAATCACGCCGTCCTGCCAAAGCGGCTGCATGCGCGCGCGGTAGGCGACCATGGTCCCGTCCGCCGCCAGCCCGGTCGTCTCGAAAACGACCGCCTCACCCGTAAGTCCGAACACCCGGTCGAGCACCCTGGTGACCTGGGGCCGGTCGGCCTCCGCCACAAACTCGAGATATCGGCCGCCGATGACTTGATCGATTTCCTGGGAGGGCAGCACGCGATTCACGTAGCGAATCGTGCCGGCGCGATCGATCACCATCAGGAAATAGTCCGGCGGGCATTCCGCGGAGAACCAGACGAAGTCCGGATGGGAAAAAAACGGCGCCTTGGGCTGTTTGGACCAAGGGGCATCTTGCGGACCGGTCGGCATAGGACTTAAACCCGAGTTTCTTTCGAGCCGCCGCACGTTGGGAGTGCGAGGCGGCGGGTCATATCAACCGCAACCGGCCGTTTGTGCACGCAAAAAATGGCGGGCCCGGCCGGGGCCACCTCCCCTCAAAGGCATTGCTGCTCTCGGCTGGGCACGCGACGTGACGTCGGATTCCCCGTAAAAGGCTGTCCACCCCCCGCCCGAAGGCTCCACCGCCCAGGCCGCAAAGCGGAATTTGGAACCCGCCATCGATCAAGACATTTTGCACGCGACCGGGTAGCGTGGTGGAAGTTTGAGCATGCCTTGAAGAATGATCGTCACTCGTCTATGCGGAGGCTTGGGAAATCAGTTTTTCCAATACGCGGCCGGCCGCGCGTTGGCACTCCGCTGCCACACCGAGCTGGCGCTGGACACCGAGTGGTTCGAACAAACGAATCCCGGCATGGAAGCGCGGACCTACGAACTGCATCGGTACCCGATCCAAGCCCGCTTGTTGCGGGATCGGGAGCGGGAGAAAATCCGATCGCGCCTGGCGGCCGGGCGGAAGCGTTTCTCCTTCCTGCCTCGCTGGACCCAGTTCACCGAGCCCGACTTCAATGCCTACCATCCGGCGCTGCTGGGTCTGTGCGGCCCCGTCTATTTGGATGGATTCTGGCAATACCCCGATTACTTTCAGGACGCGGCCTCCGAGCTTCGCGCGGAATTAATCCCCAGCGCGGCGGTTCCCGATCCGGATTCGGTGATCGTCAGACGGATCAAAGAGGCCAACTCGGTCTCCGTCCATGTTCGCCGGGGGGACTATCTCACCTCCGGACAATTCATCGGCGCATTGC
>JANMQT010000292.1:0-11561 GCA_031370675.1 Verrucomicrobiota bacterium | reverse complement strand
CGCTGGCCATTCCCCGCCTGATGATCGACCACCTCGAGGGCACGTGAATTCACGTCCCCACGGGCAAGATGCCCGTGCCACGTCGAATTTCGGCTGAAGTCCGCGCGATGTGCCATAGACTCATCTGCGTGTCCGACCCCGCCGCCCAGGCCAACGCAGAATCTCGATCCATCGCGTCGGACCCGCTGGTGACCATCACGGAATCGTTTGTCAGCGTCTGGCTCTGGCGACTGTTCGTAATCTGGACGGCGGTTGGGGCGGTCGTCATGGTCGCCGGGCTGAACGCCGCCAATGTCGGGCGCTGGTTTTCGTCGCCGGCCCTTGCGCCCATCGCCGCCCAATTTCTGGCCTGCGCGGACCTGGTGTGGATGACCCTCGCCGCCGCGGTCGTCTACCTGCGCGTGGCGGCGACCGATGGACTGACCCGCGCGCGGGTCGCCGCCGCCATCATCCTGGGCGCCTCGGCCACGATCGAGTGGATCGGCGCCCGGACCGGGGTCCCCTTCGGTCCCTACCTCTACACGGATGCCTTTGGCCCGCTGATCCTCGGCGTGCTGCCCATCGCCATTCCCCTAGCCTGGACCGTCATCCTGCTGGGGTCGCGCATCCTCGTGTTGCATTTCCGGCCGGCCCTCTCGCGGTGGCAACTGTCGCTTTGGGTGGCCCTGATCGCCGTGTCGACCGATCTCAATCTGGAGTTCATCGCCTGGAAGGCGCGGGGGTACTGGATTTGGTATCCCGGCGACGCGAATCCGCCGGCGTGGCCGCCGCTGCAGAATTTCCTGAGCTGGTTCCTGCTCGCCTTCGTGTTGCACGCGCTCACGCCCGCGCCCCGGCCCATCCCGCAGCCGGCGATGAGAGTTCCCCGCGCCGCGCTCGTGGTTCCCATCATGAACGCGCTCTTCCTGCTGGTGCACGCCAGCCGGTTCGTGCGGGGCTGAACGTGCCGTGACTTTTTTGCGAAGAAACACGCACGTTCCTTTGATGCGCCGCCGCGACGGGTTAGGATGTGGTGATGCCCGCCGAGTCGTTCGTCCACCTCCATTTGCACACGCATTACTCGACGCTCGACGGCGCGGTGCGGGCGGAGCCGCTGATGAAGCGGGCGAAGAAGCTCGGGATGCCTGCGGTGGCCATGACCGACCATGGCAACATGTTCGGCGCGATCGAGTTTTACCGCGCGGCGCACAAAGCCGGCATCAAGCCCATCATCGGCTGCGAGGTGTACCTCGCGCCCGGCTCGCGCCTGCAGAAATCGGCCGGTTCAGCACGTGACGCCGCGTCGCACTTCACGCTGCTGGCGGAGAATGCCGAGGGTTACCAAAATCTCGTGAAGCTCGTGACCGCGGGGTTCCTCGAGGGCTATTACTACAAGCCACGCGTCGACAAGGAACTCCTCGCCAAACACGCCCAGGGAATCATCGCGCTCAGTGGCTGTCTCAACGCTGAGGTGAACCGATTTCTCACGCAGAACCAGCCGGACAAAGCGAAGGCCACGCTGGCGGAACTCCGCGACATCTTTGGCCCGGCGAATCTCTTCGTGGAACTCCACAACCACGGGCTCGATCAGCAGCGGAAGAACAATCCGCAACTCGTGCGGCTCGCGCAGGAGTTTGGCCTCGGACTGGTGGCCGCGAACGATGTGCACTTCCTCGATCGCTCGCACCACGACGCCCACGACGTCCTCGTCTGCATTGGCACGGGCGCTTCGGTGCACGACCAAAAGCGGATGCATTATTCGCCGGATTTGTACTTCAAGTCCGCGGAGGAGATGCGCGAGCTGTTTCGCGAGTGGCCCGACTCCTGCGACAACACGCTGCGCATCGCGGAGCGGTGCAGCCTCGAGATTGAATTCGGCCGCACCCGTTACCCGGACTTTGAACCCCCGGCCGGCAGGACCCGCGAAGCCTATCTCCGCGAGCTTTGCGACAAGGGCCTGCACCAGCGTTACGACGAGCGCGCGATGTCGGATCCGACACTGCGGCAGCGACTCGACTACGAACTGTCCGTGCTGGAGAAATCGGGCTTCACGAGCTATTTCCTGATCGTCTGGGATTTCATCCGATACGCTCGCGAACGCGGCATCCCGGTCGGCCCGGGGCGCGGATCGGCGGCGGGCTCGATTGCGGCGTACGTGCTCGGGATCACGGATATCGATCCGATCCGCTTCAACCTGCTGTTCGAGCGCTTTCTCAATCCCGAACGCGTCAGCCCGCCGGATATCGACGTCGATTTCTGCCAGAACCGCCGCAGCGAAGTGATCGATTACGTACGCCAGAAATACGGCGAGGCGCGCGTCAGCCAGATTATCACCTACGGCACGCTGAGCTCAAAGGCCGTGCTGAAGGATGTCAATCGCGCGCTGGGTTTCAGCTACGCCGAGGGCGACCGGCTTTCCAAACTCATCCCGCTCAAGGGTCAGATTCCGCACGACCTCGCCGACGCGATCAAAGTGAACGCGGAACTCAAGCAGGTGATCGAGAGCGACGCGAACGCCCGCCAGGTCTGGGACTACGCGCTCGTGCTGGAAGGCCTCGTCCGCAACACCGGCGTGCATGCCGCCGGCGTCGTGATCGGCGGCGAGGACCTGTCGAACATCGTGCCCCTCGCCCGGGACAAGGAGGGTCAGATCATCACGCAGTTCGACGGCAATACGCTGAACGATCTTGGCCTGCTGAAGATGGATTTCCTCGGGCTGAAGACGCTGACGCTGATCGACGACGCGCTGGCACTCATCCGCCAGCGGGGCCGATCGGACTTCGAGATCAACGCCATTCCCTATGACGACGCGCCGACACTGGCGATGCTCAATCGCGGCGAAACGGTCGGCGTCTTCCAGTTGGAATCGGGCGGGATGCTGAACTTGTGCAAGCAGTTCGACATCCGCGGCATCGACGACATCATCGCGCTGATCGCGTTGTTCCGGCCGGGTCCGATGGACCTCATTCCTGACTACCTTGCGCGCAAGCGGGGCAAAACGAAGGTCAAGTACGTCCACCCGCTGCTCAAGGAAGTCTGCGCGGACACGTTTGGCGTGATGATCTACCAGGAGCAGGTCATGGCCGCGGCGAACCTGCTCGCCGGCTACACGCTCGGCGGCGCCGATTTGCTGCGGCGCGCGATGGGCAAGAAGGACATCGCCAAAATGATGCTGGAGCGCGGCAAGTTCGTGGCAGGCTGCCTTAAGACCAACGACATTCCCGCCGACAAGGCGAATGACATCTTCGATCTGCTCGAAAAATTCGCGGGCTACGGTTTCAATAGCAGCCATAGCGCCGCATACGGCTGGGTGAGTTACCAGACCGCGTACCTCAAGGCAAATTTCCCGGTCGAGTTCATGTCGGCCGTCCTCAGCAATGCCATTTCGGCGAGCGATGCCACGGACAAGATCGCGACGTTCGTCGCCGAGTGCCAGCGCATGGGCACGACGATTTTGCCGCCGGACGTCAATCTCAGCGGCTTGAAATTCCAGCCGGAAGACAGCGCGGCCGGATCCGCCATCCGCTTCGGCATGGCGGCGGTCAAGAATGTCGGAGCCGCGGCGGTTGACGCGATCCTCGCCGAGCGCGCCGCCAACGGGTTGTTCCGTTCGCCGGATGATTTCTGCCAGCGGCTCGACGCCCGCGCCATCAACAAGAAACTCGTCGAGAGCCTGATCAAATGCGGCGCGTTCGATCGCTTCGGCGAAGCACGCGAGGCGCTTTGCGCGCGACTCGATCAAACGCTCGCCGGCGCCGCGCGCGCGCAACGCGAGAAGGCCAGCGGGCAGATCTCGCTTTTCGGCGAATCGACCGCGGCGGAGTCACCCGATTCACCGATGCCGGCGCCATCGCAGGTCCCGTTCACGGCCTGGCTGCCGGAAGAGCGGCTCGCTTTCGAGAAGGAATTGCTGGGGTTCTACGTCACCGGCCATCCACTTGACGCCTACCGCGAGATTTTCCAGAACGCGAAATACACGCCTGTCCTGTCGCTCGCGGAATTGGACGACAAGTCGAGCTTCCAAGCGGCGGGCTGGTTCGTCGAGGTGAACCGCAAGTTCACCAAGAAGGAAGGCAAGCCGTTTGCCGTCGTGGTGCTCGAGGACCTCACTTCGAGCATCGAGGCCATGGTCTGGAACGACGTCTTCGAAAAGAGCGCGGATTTGCTGGAGCCGCGCAAGATCGTGTCGGTGAAGGGTCGCGTCGACAAACGCGGCGAGGAGCTGCGCGTGGTGCTTGACGAAATCAAGGCGATCAAACCGCCGCTGCCAAAACCCTCGGGCGGCAATGGGACCAACGGCAGCCATACACCGCCGGCGCCGGGTCCCGCGGTGGCGCCGCTGCGCCTGCGCTTCGATCTTTCGCTTGTCCACGCCGCCGAACTGCAGGCCGTCCGCGAAATCCTGGCGGCGTCCCCCGGCACGGAGCCGGTGGATATCGAAATCATCTCGGCCGACGGCACGCGATTAGACTGCCGCGGTGGAAAAGCACTGCAGATTGCGCGCAGCCCCGAACTCGAGGCCCGACTCGCGCCTTTTGTCGGCGGAATATAGCACTGCATGGTGGAACGCGATCTCCGAGCGCGAGGCTAAATGGTCGCGGCGTTTCGCCGAAACGTCCCAAGCAGTGCGGACCGGATGTCGATTGAAGGCCATCGATTTGAAACTGACTCTGTTTGCGATCCGGATGGCGAATCACCTCAGCGAAATTTGGGACCGCGCGGTGAGCCGTCCCTACCGATCTTTCCCCGTCCGCGCCTGCACCGTCTGCCAAGTCTCGCGCGCCCGCTGCATCATCTTGTCGAACTCGGCCTGCTGCCCGGGTTTCAGGATTGCCCGAACCCGCGCCTCGGCTTTCTCCACCGTTTCCCTGACCGCCGGCGCCACGCGGCCGGCCACGCCCTCGAGTTCCTGCGCCGTCTCCCGCAGGATCTGCCGAATCTGGGCGTCCTGCGCGGGATCGGTTTTCAAGCGGCGCGCAAACTGCCGCGCCACCAGATTGGACACGCCCTCTCCCCCGCCCTGGACATAAGCGCGGCGCGGCGCGGTCACGATTGCCCGGAGCACCAGGAACATGATCAGCCCGCCGGCGAGGACGCCGAGCAGGAAGACGGCGAAAATGCCGAGGATGGAGCGAAACCTTTTCATGATACGACGAGCATCTGCACGAGAATCCAGTCCGCCATGGAATCCGGCATGGGCGAGGCGAACTCCGCAACGGCGCCCCAACTAAACAGGCCTAGCGTAACCACCCCCGCGGCAAACCACGGCGCCAGTCGCCAGCCCCAAAGCCCGAGCGAATTGCGCTGCTCAGCGCGCAGCTTGGCCATCAGCCGCGTCTCAAACGCAAATTCCGCACGGCTGGTCTCGGGACGCACCTGGCGGGCGCGGGCGAAGAGTTGATCGAGTTCGTCGTCGTTCATGGGTTGGCGGGGTTCATTCATCGCGTTGGGCCTCCAGGATCTCCTTGAGCCGGGCGCGGGCGCGGGAGCCTCGGGTCTTCACGTTAACCTCGCTCCAGCCGGTGAGTGAGGCCACTTCACGCACCGAGCGATCCTCCAGTTCAAGCAGCGTGAGCACGAGGCGCATGTCGGCCGGCAGCTCAGCCATCGCGCGACTGACCACCTCGTGCGCGCTCCGGGCCTCGGCCTCGCGCTCGACCGACTCATCACGCACCGCAAACTCCACGGCCTCGAGCGGGGCTTCGTCGCGCGTGAATTTCGTGCGCCGCAAATGATCGTAACAACGTCGCACGGCCAGCCGCGAAACCCAGTGCTCGAAGGGCGCGTCGCCCCGGAAGCCGTCAAGTTTCTGGAATACGCGGATGAAAATGTCCTGCGCCAGGTCCTCGAGTTCGTGCACGCCGCGCGCGAACCGGGCCGCGATGGCGAAGACGCGCGACTTGTGACGGCGCACAAGCGCGGCGAAGGCATCGCCATCGCCGCGCTGGGCCGCCCGGACGAGTGCGTCTTCATCGGCGTCATCTCCGGGCGGCGTCATGATTCACGCCATTGATAGTGTCGATTCCATCAGGGTTGTGCCAGCCAATCCGAGGCCTTGTCGAGGCCGCGATCGACGCGCTCGCGGATGGCCTTGCCGATCTCGTGCAGCTTGGCCTGCTGCTCAGGCGTGGCGATCTTGCGAAGGTCCGAGACCAGGCGTGATGATTCGACCGCGAGCTCGGCCTGGACCTGCCCGACGCGTCCGGCCTGCGCGCGAATGGCGGTTTCATCAATCTTTTCGGCGGTCACCATGTCGTGCAGCGCGCGACGTTCGCCGACGATTTTGCGCACCAGCGGCATCATGGTCGGCGCATGCGCCTTGAGGGCCGAGCGGGCGGCGGTCTTCTGGGCCGGCGTGAAATTCAAGTCACGCAACTTGCCGCCCATCGCGAATGCGAAGGCGCGGTTTTCCCCCAGGCTGCCGGGCGAGGCCGCCCAGACATAGGTGGCGCTGCCAAGGAGGGCGAGTCCGGCGGCAACGGCGGTGAGAGCGAGGATACGGGGTTTCTTCATGCCAACCCAGACGCAGGTACCACCGAAAAGGTGACAAGCCGCGTCGCCTTCCCGCGGGCACCCCCGCCAAAAGTCATTGCAAAGGTGACAACCCCGTTTCACGCTGCGCCCCTCGCATGACCACGCACAATGAGATGAAGATTTTCACGGGGAACGCCCACCCCGAGCTCGCGCGCCGCATTTGTGATTCCGTCGGCGTCCAACTGGGCGATGCCACGGTGACGCAATTTGCCGACGGCGAAAGCAAAGTCCGCATCAACGAGGACATCCGCGGTCGTGACATCTTCATCGTGCAGCCAACCTCGCAGCCAGCCAACGAGTACATCATGGAGCTGCTCATCCTGGTGGACGCCATCCGCCGCGCCAGCGCCGCGCGCATCACCGCCGTGATGCCGTTCTTTGGTTACGCCCGCCAGGACCGCAAGGACCGCCCGCGCGTCCCCATCACCGCGAAGCTCGTGGCGAATATTCTCGTCGCGGCCGGCGTGAACCGTGTGCTCACGATGGACTTGCACGCGCAGCAGATTCAAGGGTTCTTCGACATCCCGGTCGATCATCTTTACGCCCGGCCCGTCATGCTGCGTTATCTCCGCACGAAGAAGAATCTCGAGCCGCTGGTGGTCTGCTCGCCGGATGTCGGCGGCCTGAAGATGGCCGAGGCCTACGCGCAGGCCCTGGGCGTGGGTCTGGCCACGGTGGCCAAGCGGCGCAAAAGCGATACTGAGGTCGATCCCATCTATCTCATCGGTGAAGTGAAGGACATGAACGTGTTCCTGGTGGACGATCTCACGAGCACAGCCGGCACCCTGACCAGCGCGGCCCGCATCTGCAAGGAGAACGGCGCGCGCGAAGTGTTTGCGGGCGTCTCGCATTCCGTGCTCGGCGAGCTGGGTTTCCAGCGCGTGCGCGACAGCGAATTGACGGAGTTGATTACGACGAACAGCACGCCGGTGAAGCCGCCGCCCGGGAGCAAGATCGAGGTGCTCTGCATCGCGTCGCTGCTCGGTGAAGGCATCAAACGCATTCACCATGACGAATCGGTCAGCTCGTTGTTTGAGACCTGAGCGGTGGCTGACAGTCGCTTCGGAGTGAGAGGGGAAAAAAGACAAAATCGACGGAATTCTGGAATTTCCAGGAACGCAGCGGACGGATAATTGACCACCGAATTCGACGTTCCAGCCGCGGATCGCCGAGTCCCGCCGGGACGCCGGAACTACAGTGTAAAGTAAGGCAAACCCACGCCGATCTGGCCGCAAAACTACCGACCCAGACTCTTCAGTTGCAATCTCGGGAAATGCGACCATCTTCCCGGCCCTTTCCTCAACAACTCGCACCTCCTTTTCGATGGCTACTCCTCTGAAACTTTCCGCCCAGCCCCGCGTGGGCGCCGGCCGCACGGCCGTCAAACAAGTCAAAGCCCAGGGGATGATTCCCGGCATCATGTACGGCAAGTCCATCAAGCCACAGAATCTTCAGTTCATCGGCAAGGATATTGCAACGCTGCTCTCGCACGCCGCGAGTGAAAACGTCCTCGTGGACGTCGAAATCAAGGACGGCGCCGCCGCCCGGACCCAGCTCGCGATTCTGCAGCAGGTCCAGCATCACCCGGTCAGCCGCCGCGTCCTGCACCTCGATCTCCACGCCGTCGTGGAAAATGAAGTCATTCACGCGCACGTGCCGATCGAGTCGTTCGGTGAGCCCGTCGGCGTCAAGAGTTCGGGCGGTCTGCTCGACCAGACGCTGCGCTCGCTCGACATCGAGTGTCTCCCGCGCGCCCTTCCCGAGGTCATCCGGGTCGACGTTTCCCATCTCCAGCTGGGCGAAGCATTTCACGTCCGCGACCTCGTTCTGCCGGAAGGCGTGAAGGTGAAGGCCGACGGTGCGTTGACGATTTTCGCGGTGCATGAGCCGACCGTGGTGGTCGAGCCGGTGGTGGTGGAAGCTGCGCCGACGCAGCCCGAGGCGATCAAGGAAAAGAAGCCCGAGGCTGGCGCCCCCCCTGCGGCTGCCCCCGCCGCTGGCGACAAGAAGCCTGCGCCGAAGAAGTAATTTCGCGATTCGCGCGAAGCCCTTGCTGTGACTCTCGCCGATCCCGCCGCCGCCGCGTTAAAAGCCCGGCCCCGGCTGGTGGCCGGTCTGGGCAATCCCGGTCGCGAATACGAGCGAACCCGCCACAACATTGGCTTTCTCGTGGTCGACGAACTCGCCGCGCGCGCGGGCGTCCGCCTCGAGGAAAATCGCGCGTGGAAATCGCGCCATGGCCGCACCGCCGACGGCTGCCATTTCGTGCAGCCGCTCACCTTCATGAATTTGAGCGGCGAGGCCGTGGCCGGAATCGCACGCTACTTCAAGATTCCCGCGTCGGAAATGCTCGTGGTCTCCGATGACACCGCGCTCCCGCTCGGCCGGCTGAGGCTGCGCCCAGGTGGATCCGACGGCGGCCACAACGGCCTGCGTTCGATCATCGAGCATCTCGACACCTCCGATTTCCCCCGCTTGCGCATCGGCGTCGGCTCCGCCGCCGGGAGCGAAATTTCATCGCATGTCCTCGGCCGGTTTGCGCCGGACGAGGAACCCGCCGTGCAGGCCGCGGTGCGCCGCGCCGCCGACGCGGTGGATGTCGCGAGAGAGAGCGGCCTCGAGACCGCAATGAACCGGTTCAACCGCCCGGTGGACGAGCCCGCGCCCCGCCCGCCGGCGCCGGAGATCACCGGCCCGGGCGAAAGCGCCTGAACACATCCCTTTCCATTCACCAAAAACCAACCATCATTACAAAGACCATGAAGAAACGTTACGAAGCACTGCTGGTGCTCGACACCAAAGGCCAGGAAGACACCGTCAAAGACACGATCGAACGCCTCGAAAAGGAGTTCGTCAAGGAGGGCGCGGAAGTGGAGCTCATCCAGAAAATGGACAAGCGCCAGTTCAGCCACGTAGCCGGCCCGCTCGATTCCGGCTACTACGTGAATTATGTTTTCCACGCCGAATCAGGCGTGCTGGACAAGCTCCAGGCCAAGTTCAAACTCGACGAGTCGGTCTACCGTCAGTACTATTCGAAGCTGAAGCCGAAGGCCGCCGCCTCGAAATAATTCGCCGCTCTTCCGCCGTTTCTTTCAACCCTAACTTTTCTCCGCCATGGCCAGCTTGAACAAGGTGATGTTGATCGGAAACCTGACCCGGGATCCCGAGGTCAAGTACACGCCGAAGGGCACCGCGGTCGCGGAAATTGCGATCGCGATCAATCGCAATTTCACCGGCGCCGACGGCCAGAAAAAGGAAGAGGTGACCTACATCGACGTGACGCTGTGGGAGCGCCTCGCGGAAATCGCGGGCGAATATCTCAAGAAAGGCCGGCCCGTCTTCATCGAGGGCCGGTTGCAGCTCGACACCTGGGACGACAAGGCCACGGGGCAGAAACGCAGTCGTCTGCGCGTTCGCGCCGAGCAGATGCAGTTGCTGGGCAGCCGCGAGAGTAGTGGTGGTGGATCGCACCCCGTCCCGCACGATGAGGATGAAGGCGGCAGCAGCCGGCCGTCGGCCCCGCCGCGCTCGGCTCCGCGTCCCGCCGCGCCCGGACGAGTGAAGCCGGCCGAACCGGACGAGGAAGCGGACGATATTCCGTTTTAAGCGGGGGTTCGCGGTCAAAGTCTCATTATGTGGGACTTGGAGGGGTGGACACGCGCCGGTGAAATCGTCAGCATGGAGCCCGAGTGAAGGGTCGGCTGCTGAATTTTTTTAGGCCTGGTGCGCCGCAGTCGCCATCATTGCTGCTGCGAAGCACGCATCCGTATTTTTGTCAGGGTCTGGTGGATGGCGATGCCGGTGACACCGTCCTCGCGGGTCTCGATCCGGAACTCTCCCCCATCCAGATTGTGGCGCTTTGCGCGAATTATAGCGAGCTGAACGAAGCGGAATGGCACGAAGTCGTGTGGCTCTGGACGCGCCGACCTCGCGCGTGGCTCCGCAAGGCGTTCGTGCGCCAGCCCGTCGCATGCGCCGTCAGCCTGATCACGATGAGCAGCGTTTTGATTTTCATGGACGAGCCCTTCCCGCTACTTGCCTATTGGCTGTTGCTGTTGCTGGTCGTGGTACTGCTGGCCATTCAGGAAGCGACCTACCGGCGCTGGCACGCCGATTATTGCGCGGCCGTAAGACGCGCGCTTTAAGCGGATCGGATCAATCGCGCATTGACGCGCGGGTCCGCGGGTGTTTGCCTCTTCCATGCCCGCCAGCGATGGCCGCGGATGACAATGCGACGGTCGCTCGGGCTGCCACATGAAAGCCATCGCCCGCCAGATTTCCGCGGTGCTGACGCCGAGCCAAATCGATCTCGGGGCCGACGGAATGCCGGAGCTGCAGGCGTCGGCGGGACTGCCCGAGGCGCCCGAGGCGCCGGGCGCGGTGGCGGAATTGCGAAGCTGGGATGAACCGATCGACGAACGCGGTCATCGCGTTGGCTTTGTCACGGAGGACGATCCCACCATCGCCGAATGCCTGGTTCAGCAGGGAGCCAACGAGGCGGATGCGGAGATTCGTGAGCTCGACGAAAAGGCCTGAAAAAACGGACGCGGACGCGATCGCGAATTGACGCCGTCACCCGGCAGTGATTGGCTTTCAGTATGCCGGCGTACGAACTGAAGGTGAATGGCAGCGTCCGGAAAGTGGACGTTGCCGCGGATACCCCCCTCCTCTGGGTGCTTCGCGACGCGCTCGATCTGGTTGGCACCAAATTCGGTTGCGGCATCAGCCAATGCGGCGCCTGCACGGTCCACCTGAACGGCGCCGCCGTTCGTTCCTGTGGTACCCGCGTCTCCGCCGCCGCCTCCGGGGATATCGTCACGGTCGAGGGTCTTTCGCCCGATGGTTCCCATCCGTTGCAGCGCGCGTGGATCAAATATGACGTCCCGCAATGCGGCTATTGCCAGGCCGGGCAAATTATGACCGCCGCCGCGATGCGCGGGGAAAAAATCACGGAGTCGGGCGTCGATGTCACGGCCGGCCTCGTCGCCAACCCCAGCGGTTGCCCCGCGGAGGTCCGCGCATGAAAACAGATCTCCTGCCCATGGATC
>JANMQT010000274.1:0-3773 GCA_031370675.1 Verrucomicrobiota bacterium | reverse complement strand
CCGCCTGCCGGCGGGACCGTGTAGGTCGCGTCGTTGACCACCGCGAAGGTGGTCGAGACATTGGCGGCGTCCTTGGACGTGATACCGGTGACGTAGGTGACGGCACTCCCGCCGCTGCCATAAGTGGTCGTGGTGACCGCGGTAACCGTATAGGCCGTCGTGACCCCGCCCGAGGTGATCGAGTAAGTGTCGTTGACGGTCGTCGCCAGGAAGATGATGTGGTTGAGATTGGTGCGGACCGCATAGCCCGACCCGATCACTTCGACGACGGTCTCGTTAAGCTG
The DNA here is from genome assembly GCA_031370675.1 of Verrucomicrobiota bacterium. Lineage (GTDB taxonomy): Bacteria > Verrucomicrobiota > Verrucomicrobiia > Chthoniobacterales > SZAS-18 > SZAS-18. The sequence goes on along the minus strand of JANMQT010000274.1, from coordinate 3,489 downwards.
GGTCAGCGGGTTGAACACGTTCGCGCCCACAGCCAGCGTTCCGTGCGTGGCGAAGGCAGGTGCGGCGCCGATCGTGCCGGCGGCGGCGGCGCTCATGGCGAGCGGCACCAACCAGCGCAGCAGGCGATTCAGCCGTTTGGAATCGCGGCCGTTGCGGCCCCCCTTGGCCTTGGTCAAGCGCAGTCGATCCTCGAAGCGCTTCAGGGCCGCGGCGAGACGGGGATTGTTGTGGCCAACCGTCGGGCGCAGCAGCCCCACTTCCCCCAGCGCCGTTCCGCGTTGCGCTGGCGCGAGCGATGAAAAATCGAACTGCTCGACGAAGCGTTCGATGACCAAGGCAAGGACGGACTCCCGAGCGGCGTAAATCGCAGTCATGTTTAATCCCTCACTCGGATTCGCGCCCATGCGAGGGCAGGGAAAATAGGCGGAGCGCGCCCAGATCGCGGAAAGTCAGCGGGGCCGCGCATCGCGGTGCGTGAGGTAAAATGCTGCCGCAGATGCGTCGATGCGCACCCGCGATGGCCGAAGGATCCAAGGTCGGCCCGACAGAATCCAAAACGCACTCCCACCCCGATTTCGGAACAACATTTTCGAAAGGCCCCACCCGAGGGCTAAATTAAGATTTCATTTACATCAAGACAAATGCCGAAGTTCATTGAGCTAATACGGGAGACTCTCCGGCAGGACACTTTCCCGTTTCCAATTCGGAGAGCTGTGAGCAGCCACGAATGCACGCGCGCCTTACCTCAACGCAGACCGACGAAGCGGCGCTCATAGAAGCTTATGCGACACTGAAGGTCCCGAAGAGGCGCCGTACGGATGACGAAACGCTTTTCCAACGAATGATCGAAAGGGACGAAACCCTCATGGACATTTGCTTGACTGGCTGGCAGTGGGGGCAGTCGTCCTCGCACAAATCTCCGATCAGATGTCGCGCGGCCTAATGTCCGTTTTCGACCCAAAGCAGACACACGGCCAAACCGCTTTACTGCGACTCAATGGCGGGTAAGACGCGATTAGCGCGCCGCCGGCTCGCTCACAGTCGCGCGTGCCTCTTTGATCTCGGCACGGCTGCCGTCGCTGTTTTTGGTCAGCTCAACAAGCTGCAAGTAATATTTCGCAGCTTCGGCCCCGTTGCCGGCAAGCCTCGCCGCCCGCGCTGCGCCGTTCAAACCGGCCAACCGCCGGGGCGCGCGCTTGAGCGAGGCCTTATACTCGGCAAGTGCCTCCGCCGGACGGCCAATCTCCAGCAGCAGCTCGCCCAATTGCTCGCGTGCGGGCAGGAGCGCGCCCGGCGTTACCGGATGCTTCTCCGTTGCATCGTCAAGGTCGGCGGCGGCGCGCATCAGCCGGGTCGCGTCGTCCGCCCTGCCTTCCGCGTGCATGAGCCATGCAGTGGCGATCTGCCGCTCGATGGAAACCTGAGTCTTCCAGTCATAGGTACCGCGAGGAATCGTCAGCCCGTCCTCTATCTCTCTGAGCGTCGCGATCTCCCCGCGCGCGGCCGTGGCATCGCCGCTGCGCGCAGCGCCGATCGCCCGAGCAAAATGAAGATGCGCCTCGGCCCAGCGGAAGTCTTCCAGTTTTACTAGCTTGCGGACATTTTCTGGCAGAGCGAGCAACGCCGCTTCTTTCCACTGCCGTCGCTCCAGGGCCAAGCGCGCGGGAATTGCCGTTGCAGCATAGGCCACCGAGAAGACGGGCGGATCCACGCGTTTGATGGCATACAGGTCAGCCAGTACATGCTTCGCCTGAGGGTCTTGGCCGGTCTGTAAATAAGCGTACGCCAAATAGTCCATCGCGTGCAGCTCCTCCTTGTCGGAACCGGCCAGGTGGATGGACTTTGCGTAGGCGCGGGACGCTGCTTGCGACCTTAGGTTGGCTTTGATCGATTCGTCCCACAGCCCGAGCCGAGTGAAGATGTGTGAGGGCATGTGTTGCGCATGGGGAGAGTCGGGCGCTATGCCGGCGTAGCGCCGCGCTGCCGGAAGCGCGAACTGTGCGAGGGACGGGTAGTCGAAGCCGTGAATAAGATAGTGAGCGGCGCCGGGATGGTTGGGCTCCTGCGCAAGCACCCGATTAAGGATTTGTCCCGCCTCCTTTTGCTTCGTGAAGGCGCCATCTTTGTCCATCGTCCCTGCAGCAATCAGTGAGAGCGCGTAAAACACGGCCGCCTCCCGGTCGTCCGGGAAGCGCTTGTGCAGCTTCTCCATCGCTGCGGAATAAGCCAACACCCGGGTCTTGTGGTCAAGGCGATCGGCGTCGCGATAAAACGTGTCGATCGCAGAGATATAAGCCACCTCGCGTTCGCTCGCAGCACCCACTGCACGCGCCTTGGCTACTGCGCCCTGGCCTTTCTCGAGCTCTGTCACTGTCGGTGGCGCCCACAACGGGTGATAAAAACTCATCGCGACGCCCCAGTGAGCGATCCCGCAGCGCGGGTCCACTGCCGCCGCTTCGGCGAAGGTTCGCGCCGCTTGCTCATATTCGAAAGAATGGAGCCATCCGAGGCCGCGCTGGAGCAGCGCTTTGGCATTGGAGTTGCAACTCGCCTCGAACGAAATCTTGCCAAGCTGGGGACCCTGGCCGTGGCCGTGATGGGCGTCCTGAGCACCGGTCATCAGCGCGAGTACCGAAGCGGCGAGAAACAAGGTCATGGCAGTACCTCCGAGCTGGTTCTTACCACATTGGAGAAATCACGGTACCAGGAAGACAAGCGCACCGCTTGTTCTTCATGGTTACGGGGGATGATGTTCGAGCTAGCGTCCGCTTTCCACCCAAAGCGGACGTTAGCGTGGCGCCTAGCTTTCGTGCGATTGAATATATCAGCTGCGCGCGACGGATCTTTCAATATGCGGACGACGCGAGATGCACATCGGCGTGGTACCAGGCGCGCTCGAAGGCCCTGTTCGCGACGGCCGCGTCTGTCTCCTTGTTCTGGGCGGCGAGCGCCTGGCTCAGGCCGAAATAAGCCCAGCCATTATCGGGATGGCGTTTGAGATCCTCACGATAGACGGCTTCAGCTTGGGTCGGCTTGCCCGCCGCCAGCAGCTCCGCTCCGAGAAGGTGCCTAGTCGGGAAGATCATGTCGTTCGGCTCGTCATAGGCGAGCTTGTCTTCCGCCGCGACCGCATCCGCAAGCAGCCGGATTGCTTCGTCGAGCCTGCCTTCTGTGCTCGCAACCCGCGCTTTGGCCTTGAGTTGACCAATCTCATAAAGTGGCTTCGCGGAATTATTTCCCTGTGTCGCGTCGGCAGGAACCGCAGCGATCAGGGAAGCCGCCTTCACCAGCTCGGCCTTCGCTTCGTCGATCTTTCCTGTCGCAGCAAGCGCCGTCGCCCGGGACTGTAAATAGCTGATTGTCGCACCCGGAAGCTCGGAACTTGGCGCATGCTCCTTCAGCATGTCACTCCACATGCCAAACTTGGTATAGCCGTCGTAGATGAAACTTGCGGCCCAATCCAAGCCCGGCATTGCCAGAAGCATTGA
>JANMQT010000032.1:0-26638 GCA_031370675.1 Verrucomicrobiota bacterium | reverse complement strand
CTGAATGCGAAGAATTTCCGGGCGATGCGCATCAAGGCGGAGATTCAAACCAAGATCGGCGACAAGGCCGGCGCGATCGCGAGCTATGAAAAAGCGAACGAGGTGAACAAGGCCTCCGCCGAGCCCGATCAGGAGGAGATTCAAGCCAACCTGAAGGCCATCCAGAGCTTGCGCTGAACCAGCGCGCCGATCCTGCTTCTGCATTTCCGCGATCGGAGTGGAACTGAACAATCACCGGAATTCCTATCCCGTCTGCCTGACTCAATGATTCGTGCCCTTTACGGAAAACGCTTCACGACGCTCGCGGCTTGCCTCGCCGCCACCACGCTGCAGGCCGCGCCCGAACCTGCGCCGCGGTTGCCTGAAGCGATGAACGCTGCGGAGACTCTGCTCTCCCTGCAAAAACTCAACGTGCTCGGTCGCGTGCTGTACATCGCAGCGCATCCGGACGACGAAAACACGGCGCTCATTTCCTATTGGGCGAACGGCGCGCTGTTTGACGCTGCGTATCTGTCGATCACTCGGGGCGACGGCGGACAAAATCTGATCGGTCCGGAATTGCGCGAGACGCTCGGCGTCATCCGCACGAATGAACTGATGGCGGCGCGCCGCATCGACCACGGCACGCAGTTCTTCACGCGCGCGGTGGATTTCGGTTATTCGAAGAATCCGGAAGAGACGCTCAATTTCTGGGATCACGATAAGATCCTCGCCGATGTCGTCTGGGTGATTCGTCGCTTTCAGCCCGATGTGATCGTCACGCGCTTCTCGCCCGACGACCGCGTCACGCACGGCCAGCATTCGGCGTCGGCCCTGCTCGCGGTGGAGGCATTTCGGGCGGCGGGGGACGCCACCCGCTTCCCCGAGCAACTGGCTCTCGTGAAGCCATGGCAGGCGAAGCGAATCTTTTGGAACACCTCGAGTTTCTTTTTCACGGCGCGCAACCAGACCTTTGACCCAACCGGTCTTGCAACCGTTGACGCGGGCGGCTTCAGTCCGCTCCTCGGCAAGTCTTACACCGAGATCGCGGCGGCGAGCCGCAGCATGCACAAGAGCCAGGGCTTTGGGGTGCAGGCGAATCGGGGCGTACGGAAGGAATATTTCAAGTTGCTCGACGGCGAGCCGTTCAAGGATGGACCGTTTGACGGCATCGACACGACCTGGGCACGCGTCGCGGGCGGCGCGGCGGTTGGCGCAAAGATAGCGGAAGTGATCGCGGCGTTTTCTCCGTCCGAGCCCGCGGCCTCGGTGCCCGCGCTGTTGCAGGTGCGACAGGCGCTCGCGCAACTGCCGGAAAGTCCGTGGGTGACAGAAAAGAGAGCGGCCCTGGATCAAGTCATCGCCGCGAGTCTCGGCCTGCATTTTGAATCGGTTGCAGCCAAGCCGTCGGCCGCCCCCGGCCAGACGCTGCCGTTGCAGATCGAGGCGATCAATCCGTCGAACATCGAGGTGAAATTCCGCGCGCTGACCTTTCCGGCGTCGGGCGAGACGATCCCGGTGGACGCCGCGTTGACGGCGAACCAATCGTTCAAGAAGGCGGTCACGCCGAAGCTGCCCGCAGCGCTGCCTTACTCCCAACCCTATTGGCTGCGTCAGCCGTGGACGATTGGACGGTTCGACGTGCCGGACCAGGCGCTGATCGGTCTCCCGGAGAATCCGCCCACCTTTCCCGTGGAGGTGGCGCTCGAGATGGGCGGCCAGGAATTCCGGTTCGCGATCGACACTCAACATCGCAAGGTCGACCCCGTGGAAGGCGAGGTGCACCAGCCGCTGGTGGTGGCGCCGCCGGTGTTCGCGAATTTTGCCAATGGCGTTTTTGTGTTCGGTGACGGCCGGTCGAAATCAATCCCGCTGCGCGTGACGGCCAATGCGGAGGTTTTCAAGGGTGAGATTACCCTGGAGGCGCCGGCCGGGTGGCAGGTTGAGCCCGCGCGGATTGCGGTCGAGCTGAAGAAGGTGGGCGACGAGATGACCGGCCTGTTCACGGTGAAGCCGCCCAGCGCGAGCGGCGAGGGAATCCTGCGCGCCGTGGTGACTTCCGAGGGCAAACGCTACTCGCTCGCGCGGCAGCGGGTTGCGTATCCGCATCTGGGACAGTTCACGCTGATGCCCGCCGCCGAGGTGAAGCTGGTGCGCGCAGACATTCATCGAAAGGGCGACCTGGTCGGCTATCTACCGGGTGCCGGCGATGACATCCCGGCGAGTCTCGAGCAAATCGGCTTTACGGTAAAGACGCTGGCGGATGCCGACGTTAAGGTGGAGAATCTCAAACGCTTCGCGGCGGTGGTGATCGGAATTCGCGCCTACAACATCCAGGACCGGATGACCGTGTGGCTGCCGGAACTGCTGGCGTACGTGAAACAGGGCGGCGTGGTCATCGCGCAATACAACACCAGCGGCGATCTCAAGGTGGAGCAGGTCGGGCCGTTCCCGCTGCATGTCTCGCGGGAGCGCGTGACTGATGAGCTGGCGGAGATGCGGATCCTGGCGCCGCAGCATCCGCTCGTGACAACGCCGAACCGAATTGAGCCGTCGGACTTCGACGGTTGGATCCAGGAGCGCGGCTTGTATTTCGCCGACACCTGGGATCCGGCGTGGACGCCGATCTTTTCCTCGAACGATCCTGGAGAGAAGCCGCTCGACGGTGGTCTGCTCGTGTCGCGTCACGGCAAGGGGTACTTCGTTTACACGGGCTACGCGTGGTTCCGGCAGTTGCCGGCGGGCGTGCCCGGAGCGTATCGCATTTTCGCCAACATGATCTCGCTGGGGAAATGACCGCGGCGTGAACCTTGGCAGGTGATTGACGAACGCATGACTCGAACCGACGGCGCGAAGAATGACGGCGGACCGGACCGGCCGGCGGGGGAGGCCGTGCCGCTGTTTGGGAGCTGGCGCCGGGCCTACGCCATCGCGATCGCGCTCTTCGGCGTCGAAATCGCGCTGCTTTACCTTTTCACGCATCACTTTTCGTGAACTGGTTTGATTACATCGTGCTGACGGGCGCGCTGCTCGCGATCCCGATTTACGGATTGTGGAAGACCCGGCACGGCGGAAGCCTGGACCAATACCTCAAGGGCGACGCGAGCATCAAATGGGGGACGATTGGCCTGTCGGTCATGGCCACGCAGGCCGGACCGATCACCTTTCTCTCCATGCCGGGCCAGGCGTACGAAAACGGCATGGCGTTCGTGCAGAATTATTTCGGCCAGCCCTTTGCGCTGATTGCGGTTTGCGCGATCTTCGTGCCGATCTATCACCGTCTGAAGGTTTACACGGCGTACGAATATCTCGGACAGCGCTTCGACCAGAAGACGCGCCTGCTTGGCGCGTTCTTGTTCTTGATCCAGCGCGGGCTCGCAGCGGGCATCACGATCTACGCGCCGGCGATCATCATCTCGGCGCTGCTCGGCTGGCGCTTGAACCTGACCATCTGCCTCGCGGGCGGAATCGTGGTCGTCTACACCATGCTGGGCGGCACCAAGATCGTGAGCATTACGCAGCAGTACCAGATGGGGGTGATCTTCGCCGGGATGGCGGCTGCGTTCGCGATGGCGATCTACCGGTTGCCGAGCGACGTTTCATTTACGCAGGCGCTGTCGATCGCGGGCAGCATGGACAAACTCGAGGCGGTGGATTTCTCGTTCGATTTCCACAAGCGCTACACGTTTTGGTCGGGTGCGCTGGGGGGCTTCTTTCTCGCGCTCTCTTACTTCGGCGCGGATCAATCGCAGGTCGGACGTTACCTGGCGGGGGAGTCGCCCACCGCCAGCAAGTTCGGCCTGATGTTCAACGCAGTGGTCAAGGTGCCGATGCAATTCGCCGTGCTGCTGGTCGGCGTGATGGTGTTCGTCGTGTATCAATTCGAGAAGCCCCCGATCTTCTTCAATCAGCCCGCAGTGGCGCTCGCGGTCGAACGCGGCTTCGGCGCGCCGCTGGCGGCGTTTGACCAGACGTACACCGAGGTCTTTGAGGAGAAGAAGGCCGCGGTCACGGCCTTCGTGAAGGCCCGCACCGGCGGGGCGGAATCAGAGGTGTCAACGGCCCGCGCGACCGTGCAGCGCCTCGACGGGCGACTACAGGAGATCCGCCAGGAGGCGCGCGCGGTCCTGGTGCAGGCGGATCCAAATCTGAAGAGCAAGGATTCCGACTATGTGTTCATCACGTTTGTGCTGAACCATCTGCCGCACGGCCTCGTGGGGTTGCTCGTGGCGGTGATCTTCTCCGCGGCCATGTCGGCGACCGCCGCCACGCTGAACGCGCTCGGCTCCACCACCACCGTGGATTTTTATCGCCCGCTCGTTCGCCCGGCGGCCACCGAGGATCACTACCTCCTCATGACGAAGGTGCTGACGGCAGGCTGGGGACTGATCGCGATCGGGGTGGCGCTGTTTGCGAATTTTGTCGAAAGCCTGATCGAGGCGGGAAATATTCTCGGTTCACTTTTTTACGGCAGCATTCTCGGACTGTTCCTCGTCGCCTTCTTTCTTCGTTCGGTCCATGGCACGGCGGTTTTTGTGGCGGCAGTGGTTTCCCAGTTGCTCGTCCTGGTGCTCTTCTTCACCACTGGCATCGGCTATCTGTGGTACAACCTCATTGGCTGCGCGGGGGTGATTCTCTTTGGCGTCCTTCTGCAAACAACCCTCTTTCGCGCGCCACCGTCGGAGCCGTCGCCCACCCCCGCCTGACCGACGCCGTGCCCAACCCCGTCATTTGCTTTGGTCAGCAGCCCTGCGGCATCTTCCCGCGGCGGTTCCTCTATGCAAAAATCGTCACGGCGCGGCGTTTGCAGCGGGAAATCGGCGGGGAAATCGTGTTCTTCCTGCACGACAGCGATCACGATCCCCGCGAGACGGCGACCATCCTGAGGGACCGCCATACGGGGCGCGAGGACACGCTCAACTTTGAGTACGCGAACAAGCTTCAGCGCCACTTCGCGCCACTGTTTGCCAAACGCGTCCTTCCGCAATGGAAGACGAAGACCGCCCGCCAGATGCCGTGTTACGTCGGGCCGAAGGCCGTCGGCTACTTCAAGGCGACGAACGCAGCCGACGCCGCGGGGTTCTGTCTCGAGATGTACCAGCGTATGGGACTGCTGGACGGCCTGCGCGTGGCGCGGTCCGGTGATCCGGAGTTTCGCCAACAGGCGATCCAGGTGGATGATTATTTTGTCGATGTTCCCTACGAAGGTGAGCTGGTCCGGGCCCGCGCGCGCGACGGGAAATTGCTGCTGCACAAGGGCGGCAACTCGTACATCGAGCTGCCGGCGCAGGAGTTCGATGCCGGCCAGATTAGTCCGACCCGCGACTCCCGCCTGCGTTGGATGCAGTCGGTGATTCGATGTACGCATTACATCGCCGGGGCGGGGGAGATGAAGTATCTCCATCAGTCCGAGGCGCCGGGCGTGACGTTCGTCCCGCGGGACTTCATCGACGAATCGGATCGTGCCTATGTCCCACCCGAATAGCCATCCTGTCCGGAAGATCGGCATCGCGTGCTATCCGCTGATCGGCGGGAGCGGGATTCTGGCGAGTTCGCTGGGCACGGAGCTGGCGCAGCGCGGTCACGAGGTGCATTTTTTCTCCTACGCGCCCCCGGTTCGGTTGGATCTCTCGGCACCGCGAATTCACTACCACGAAGTTCCGGTCGGCCACAGCAGCGTGTTTCGTCATCCCGAGTACGCGCTACCGCTGGCCGCGAAGATGGCGGAGGTGACCCGGGCCGAGGGGCTTGAGTTGTTGCACGTGCATTATGCGGTGCCGCACGCGACCGCCGCCTGCCTCGCGGCCGCGATGCTGGGCACGGCGGCGCCGAAAATTGTCACCACCCTGCATGGCACGGATATTACCTTGATGGACGACGACCCGGAGTATCGCGGGACGATTGAGCACGCGCTGGCCAATTCGGACGCGATTACCGCCGTCTCGGAGAGCCTGCGGCGGCAGACGTACGCGGCGCTGCACGTGGATGGCGAGATCGACGTCATCCCGAATTTCTTCCATCCCTCGGCGCCGAGCGCCACCCGCGACGAGGTGCGCGGCGAGCTCGGCCTGACCGACGAGTTTCTGGTCGTGCACATGTCGAATCTTCGGCCGGTGAAGCGGATCGATCTTCTGCTGCGCGTCATGGTGGCCACCCGCCTGCGACCGCGCGTGAAGCTGCTCGTGCTCGCCGGAGGCGATTTCGACCCTTACAGCGCGCTGGTCGACGAACTTGGCTTGCGTGATCAGATTTTCATCCGGAAGGACGTCGCGGCAATCGAACAGTACCTGCTGGCGGCCGATGCGGGGCTTTACACGTCGGAGAAGGAAAGCTTTGGTCTGAGCATTCTGGAAACCCTCTTTCACGGAAAGCCGGTCGTGGCCTTCAACGTGGGCGGAATTCCAGAGGTGGTGGGCAATGCCGGGTTGCTGCAGCCCTTTGGCGAGATCGAAGCGCTGGCCGCCTCCCTGGATTCCCTGGTGGACTCACCCGAGCTGGCGCGATCGCTCGGTGAGCGGGGCCGCGCGCGGGCGGAAGCGCACTTCTCTGCGGAGCGAATTCTCCCGATGTACGAAGAGGTCTACGAACGCGTTCTGTCCTAACATGTCGTCGTCGCACGAATATCAATACACGGTGCCAGCGAGCGCGATCGACGGCAACGGGCACGTGAACAACGTCGAGTACGTGCGCTGGATGCAGGACGTGGCGAAGGCGCACGCGGAGGCCTGCGGAGGCGCCGCGGCAGTCCGTGCGCTGGGTGCGACCTGGGTGGTGCGCAGTCACCACATCGAGTACCTCAAGCCCCTGCTCGAGTGCGACGTGATCAAAATCCGGACCTGGGTGGAGCGGTTTGATCGCGTCACCTCGATTCGTCGCTACGAGCTGGCCATGGCCGCGACGGGCACGCTGGTGGCGCGCGGGGAAACAAAGTGGGTGTTGATCGACGTGCAGAACGGCCGGCCGCGCGCGATCACGCGTGAGCTGGCCGCGTGCTTCGGGGTGGGACCGGGAGAAACGCCGGCAGATTAGGAGCTTGTTGAAGGACCGGCTCAGACTTTCTTGCGCAATTCGATGGGTGGCTTGGCCTTGCCGCGCAGTTTTAAGTTCAGCAGTTCCACCCCGAACGAGAATGCCATCGCAAAGTAAATGTAACCTTTCGAAATGTGCTGGCCGAGTCCTTCGGCCACGAGCACCACGCCAATCAGCAGCAGAAAGCTCAAGGCGAGCATCTTGATGGTGGGACGGTGGTTGACGAAGTCGGCAATGGACTTGGCGGCGAGCAGCATCACGATCATCGCGAGGACGACCGCCGTGATCATCACGCCGATGTGCTGTGCCATGCCCACGGCGGTGATGACGGAGTCGAGGGAGAAGACGATGTCGATCAGGATGATTTGCGTGACGACGGGCCCAAAGGCGGCCTTGACCTTTGAGGTGACCTCATGATCCTCGCCCTCGAGGCTGCCGTGGATTTCGTGGGTGCTCTTCCAGATGAGAAAAATGCCGCCGAGTATCAGCACCAGGTCCTTGCCCGAGACGCCGTGGCCCACCATGGGCATGACGAAGAGCGTCTTGGTCATCTTGGTGAGCAGGAAGATTGAGCAGAGCAGCAGGACGCGCGTGATGAGCGCAAGCAGGAGGCCCATGGTGCGGGCGCGACCCTGCTGCTCGGCCGGGAGCTTGCCCGACAGGACGGAGATGAAGATGATATTGTCCACGCCGAGCACGATCTCGAGCAGCGTGAGAGTGAGCAGGCTCAGCCAGGCGTTGGGATCATTGAGCCAGTCCATGGTGCCACAGCTTATAGGCGGAATTGCGCGCCTGGGGAAGGGAGATTCGGGTGCGCGGCGGCGTTCAAGGGGAGGGACTTTTCGCCGAAACGTCCCCAATCAGACAACGCACTCGGAGATCGCGTTCCACCTTGGCCACGCTCAGCGCTTGCGCGCCCGGATCCAGACGAGCGTGTCGCGTGCGCTCGCGTCGAAGCTGCGAGGTTCCCAGCCAAGCTCGTGGCGAATGCGCGCGTTGGAGATGTAGGCGGCGCCCGACGCGTATTCCTTCAGCGATTCGGAGGTCATCAGTCGCGTCGTGCCAAGCAGCTTGGTCTGCAGCCAGTCGAGCGGAGGAAGGAATGGCAGAAAGGCGCGCGGCAGATTGAAACGCGGGACTTCGATCGTCGGGTCAATGCGCTGCAAGCACTCGAAGACCCCGCGCATCGTGACCGTGACATTGCCGCAAAGATAGCGGCCGCTGGCCTCGGGCTTTTCGAAGGCGAGGCGGTGGGCGCTGGCGACGTCGCGCACGTCGACAAAGGTGAATTCCAACGGCGGCAGTACGGGCAGCAGCCCGCGGGTGGCGTTCTCGAAAAGCTGGGTGGAAGGCGTGTGATGCGGAAAGCCCGGGCCGATCACCATGGTGGGATTCACGCACACGAGATCGAGTCCTGACTCGTCAGCAAATTCGCGCGAACGGCGTTCCGCCAGGGTCTTGGCCTTCGCGTAGGGCTCGGTCGCCGCGTCGTTCCAGAACGATTCATCGATCGGCTTCTCGTGCGTGCTGTGATTCCCCATCGCCACGAGGCTCGAGGTCAGTACGACGCGTCGCACACCGGCGGCTTTCGACGCGCGGAGGACGTTTAAGGCGCCGTTGACAGCGGGATCAATCATATCCCGCTGCGGATTCGCCGTGTGCATGGCGTACACCGCCGCGACCTGGAAGACGCCCTCGCAACCCGCCACCGCGCGCGCCACTGCGTCCGCGTCGCGGATGTCGCCGGCGACGACCTCCACAGAAGGATGACGGAGGATCTCGATGTCACGCTTGGCCTCGTCGGGCTTGCGCACCATGGCGCGCACCCGGTAGTCGTGTTTCACCAGGTGGGCGGCCAGTTGATTGCCGACATGACCATTGGCACCGGTGACGAGAACGAGGGGCTGGGACACAGGGTTAGGGGTCGAGAGTCAAGGGTTATGGGCCCCGAGTCAAAACATATGCCGGCCACCGATCGTAATGGAGCAGGTGATCGAGCGGCAGGCGGGTTTTGCGGAGATCGGGAGTGGCGGTGTAGCCGAGATGCACGACCAGGATGGGTTCGTGCTCCGGCGGCAGGCGGAGGACATTCGCGAAGCGGCGAGGGTAGAAGCCCTTCATCGGGGCCGCGCCGCACGCACTTTGGGGTTGGTCCCCGCCGTGAAATGGATGGGCTGCAGATTGTAGCCGCTTGGCGTCCAGCGCGTGATTTCCAACAGGCGCTGCAACAACTCCGGACGCACGGGATCGGGCTTGAAGTGTCGCGAGGAATGCGCGCACGAGGGATTCAAGGAGGTCGAGGCGGGTCATCATAGTCGGCGATCTGGTGGATCGATGCTGGAATATTTCAGCAGGGGAGCGGCGCTGGCGCTAAGCCACGGCAGGAACTCAAGCGTGGATCGCGAGCTTCACGCCGACGCCTCACGAGTTTGCGCTTCAAGGCTTTCCTGGTGGGCCCCCCCGGTCGATTCGTTCTGGCTTGGGCATTCGCATTTTGGCATTTACGAAATCCACTTCCAGCGCGCCGCGAAGAGGTAATAGACCACCGGCAGCAGGATGAGCGTGAGCCCCGTCGCAAAGAGCAGACCGAAGATGTGCACGGCGGTGAGCGACTCCCAAAGTGAACCGCCGCTGAGATTGAGTGGGATCAATCCGCCCACGGTGGCGAAGGTGGTGGCGAGCCGCGGCTCGCAGGGCGCGAGCGCGCCCGCTGTCGGACGCTTGGCTTGAGGATGACGCGGCGGTGACGCGGCATTACGGGAAACCGTCGAGTTGCCGGCCTCGCGACGGATTCTCGTGAGCACGAAGGAAGAGCAGGCGTTGCCCCCCGAGCAGTTGCTCAGGAAGCTGGTCGACGCGCGATTGCGGAGCCAAGCGAGCCGGGGATCCCGGATGCATTCCGAGCGCTGGAATAGGCGGCGGCTCCGCGGGAAGCGACGGATCCAGCTTGGACGGAAATCGACACCGCGGTTGGCCAAACATCGCCGCATCGCGCTTGCCCAATCCGTCGGGCACGAGCCGTTGGACGGTTTTGCATGCAATCCGGCCATTTGGCACCGCGGATGCTTAGCGGTTTAATTGCATTTCGCAGCTGAAATGCCGTTCGACCGGCAGGGTTCCGGTGGGCGCAGGGCAGGGCATCAACCACAACCACTCCCATTGGATATGCATCAAATTTCTGCTTACCCGCCGTCGACCGGACTCAAAGGCCGCGGCTGGCAACTCGGCCTTGGCGTCGTCGCGATGATGGCGATCTCGAGTCCACAATACGTCTGGGCCCTGTTCACCAAGCCGCTGCAGGCGTCGCTCAACGTGGGCCTGCCCGCCTTGCAGATTACCTTTTCGATCCTGATCGTGCTGCAGACCGCACTCTCGCCGTTACAGGGATATTTGATCGAGAAGTTCGGTCCGCGCTGGCTGCTCGGCATCGGGGCGCTGCTCACCGGCTTCAGTTGGGTGCTCGCCTCCAAGGTGACAACCGTAACCGGCCTCTATCTTACCTATGGCCTGCTTGGCGGCATTGGCACGGGTATCATCTACGTGGGCGTGGTGGGCTTGATGGTTAAATGGTTTCCAGAGCGCCGGGGGTTTGCGACCGGCATGGTCGCAGCCGGCTACGGCTTCGGGGCGATCCTGACCACGTTCCCGATCGATGCCATGCTGAAGACATCCGGCCTGGTACCCACCCTCCAGATCTTTGGCTGCATTATTGGCGCCGTGGGGATCGCGGCGGCCCTGGGCTTTCGGACTCCGTCGGTCAACGCCATCGCGCTGGCGACCCCGGAAACCAGCACGGCAGCCGTGCCGAAATCCCAAATCAATTTCCGTCCCGGCGAGATGCTCAAGACGCCTGTCTTCTGGCTGTTGTTCGGGATGATGACGATGATGTCGACCGGCGGGTTGATGGTGATCTCGCAAATGGGCGCCTTCGCAAAGGATTTCGGCGTGAGCACGGCCGTGGTTTTTGGTCTCGCCGCGCTGCCGCTGGCGTTGACGCTGGATCGCGTCACCAACGGTCTGACCCGCCCCTTCTTCGGCTGGGTGTCGGACCGCATCGGGCGCGAGAAGACGATGGCCTTCGCCTTCATTCTCGAGGGCTGCGCGGTGTTGCTGTGGCTCGCGTTCCGGGAGAATGCGGTGGCGTTTGTCCTGCTCTCCGGCCTGGTTTTCTTCGGCTGGGGTGAAATCTTCTCGCTCTTCCCATCGACATTGACCGACACCTTCGGTCCGCTGAATGCGACGACGAACTACGGTTTCCTTTACATCGCGCAGGGTGTCGGATCCGTGCTGGGCGGTCCGGTCGCCGCGTGGATTCACAACTATTTCAGCAGCTGGCTGCCGGTGTTCTATCTCGTCGCAGGTCTCGATTTCCTGACGGGTTTGCTGGCGATCTTTGTCCTGCGTCCGATGCGGCGAAACTGGTTGGAACGGCCCGCGAACGAGCTGGCGGAGGTGCCGTTGCCCGTGTCGGCCTGATTCCCCTTGGGAGGCGCATGCCGGCCGCGATGACACGTGGCGGGAGAGAGGCGGCTTGACCGGCGGGGGGGAAAGCCTTTCTATCACCGCCGTAGCAGTCTTGTTCTTTTACATAGCTGCCGGCGGGCCCGATGGCGGGTTGGCCGGGGCGGTTCGATGACATGGAATCCCGTGAGATTCGGGAACAGTCGCGCTGCTGTATCTGGATACGACCATCCCTGCGCAAGCAACCAATCCGGGCAACCGGGTGAAGGTGGATGGAAGGCGAGCGGACGAGCTTTAATGCCATTTGGCACGATGCTTTCCGCCAAAAACCAGGAGTCAGAATACTTGTCCGAACCGCGCTCCTCCGGGCCGCCGCATCGTGCGGATGGCTCGACGTTTGTTTCGCCAGAAAACATCGAGGAGAGATCGGTTTTCCGTGTTCGCCGCCCGCGCGGGGACAGGGTGGATCGGTCTTTCTCGCCTTCCCAAATTGAACATGCTTCTCCGCTTCCGCGGTGGCGCGATTCTCCGCGCCCTTTCCGCTCTTGGTGTGGTGACCTTCGGGTCGACCCTGTTCTCCGCCGACGAACCCCTCGTCGTGACCGCCACCCGCCTGGCCATTCCGGAATCGGAATCCCCGGCGGCCGTCACCGTCATCGATGTCTCCGAGCTGGCCGAACGCCAGGTGAATCGCGTGGCCGACGCGCTGCGCGATGTGCCCGGGCTCGACGTGGTCCAGACCGGCGCGCCCGGCCAACTCACCAGTGTCTTCACCCGCGGCCTGAAGAGCGAACAGACGCAGGTGCTGATCGACGGCATCCCGCTCAACCAGGGTCTCGCCGGGCTGTTCAATTTTGCCGATTTGAACACGACCGGCCTCGATCGCATCGAGGTGCAGCGCGGCCCGCAATCCACGCTGTATGGTCCGCGCGCACTGGGCGGGGCCATCCAATTGTTTACCAGGCGCGGAGACGGTCCATGGGCCGGGGCGGTTTCATTTGAGGGCGGCTCCTTTGAATCTTTCCGCGAGCGAGCGTCCGTCTCCGGGTCCGCGGGCAGGTTTGATTACCTCGTGGCGGTGTCCCGTTTCGACACCAACAACGAGCGGCCGAACAATGAATACCGCTCGAGCAACGCCATCGCGAGCTTCGGTTGGTCGCCCTCGAGAGATCTCAGGCTCGGCGTGCTCTTCACTCTTTCGAGCAATGACACCGGCAATCCCGGCCCAATCGTCGATCCCAAGCCGCGCGACAACCTGCTCACCAAGCGGCTCCTGATCGCACCCAACGTCACGTACACTCCGGTCGAATGGTGGAAACACCGGTTGGTGGTCAGTTACGATCGCGAGTCGCAGGTTAACGATCCAAATGACGACGGGTTCGTCGGACCGACCAAGGCGTTCTTCAACCGCACCCAGGTCGATTATCAGAATGACCTCGAGATCGCCAAATGGCTGACGTTGACCAGTGGAATGTTCTACGCGCAAAACCACGCCTGGCAGGACCGTCCCTTTTATCCGCCGGCGTTTGGTCCCATCCGGATTCAGGATCAGACCACGGAGATCGCCGGGTTCGTCCAGGCATCCCTGCGCCCGATCTCTAACCTGCTCGTGGTGGTCGGCGGCCGGGTCGATTCGTTCAGCGATTTCGGCACGATCGGAACCTGGCGTGTGGCGGCGAGCTACGTCTTCAAGTCGACCGGGACCACGTTGCGCTCCAGTTACGCGACGGGATTCTCGCCGCCGACGATCCAGGACAAGATCTTCCGGCAAAACGTGGACACCGTGCTCGATCCGGAGCGGAGCCGGGGATTCGACGTGGGGTTTGAGCAGGCGCTATGGAAAAAACAGCTAACCTTTGGCGCGAACTACTTTTACAACCGCCTCTCGAACATCATTGGCTTCGATAACAACTTCAACACCTTCAACCTTGGACAGGCGCGCACGCAGGGCCTCGAGGCTTTCGCCCGCTGGGAGCCGGTCGAGAAACTCGTGCTGAACCTGACCTACACGTATCTCGATGCCCGGCGCACCAGCAGCGCGGATATCACGCAGCCCGATGGCGCCCGCCTACCGCGGCGGGCGCGCAACCAGTTCGCGGCCACGCTGAGTTATCGCTGCCTGCGGGACCGGTTGACAGCCGGCATCGAAGGCCGGGTCGTGAATGGGCGCGAGGAAATCAACTTCGGCGGGCCGAATCATGACGTTCCGGACTACGCGGTCTGCCGCTTATGGGCCAACTACCGGATCAACTCCCACTTCAAGGTCACCGCGCGCCTGGAAAACCTGGCGAATCGATCCTACGCGGAGGTGCCGGGTTTCCCGGCGCTTTCGCGTGGCTTCTACGGTGGAATCGAATGGAAATTCTAGGACGCCACGCGTTTTCTCAGAACGGATCGCGCGTCGTCACGGACGATGGTTCCGCCTTCTCAAAGAGAATGTTTCCGCCCCGCATCACGCGAATCCAGATGCCGCCCAGATCCGCCTTGAAGCGCGTGCGAGAGCCGTCCGCATAGTAGAAAAAGCCACCACGCGGGACGCTCCGCGGGACGTCAAAGGTATCGGTCGTAAAGGTAAAGCTTTCACCGATCCGCAGCGTCCCGGGATCCGCGGAGCCTTCCTTCCGCTTCATTTCGGGCTCGGAGCCGGTTTCGCCGCGCGTCGCCCCGGACAGAAAAAAGCGGTACTCGATGCTCGCGCCCTGCAAATCTGTCGGGCCATTATTCTTGATGGTCACCGTATACGCCTGCGGGTCGGACATAATGGGGCTGTCCTCGTTGGCGAGCGTCGTCTTTACCTCGGAAACCGTCTTCTGAATCGAGATCGTCAGGTTCAGCCGGGCTTGCAGGACGGGCGTCGGTATCGGGGTCGGCGCGAGCTGGGTGCCGGGGGCAACGAGCGGTGGCGGGGCTTGGGCAAAGCCGGCGGTCGCAACGAGGGTGCTGGCGAAAAGAGCGGGGATTTTCATGGCGAATGCAGGGATAAAACGGATTGAGGAGCTTGCTGAAATACTGACATGGTCCGCGCGAGCGTCAATTGGGTCTGGCTGGCGGTGGCGCGAGGAGGGAGCGGGTTTCATGGACCCCGCGACCGACAAGCAACACCGGCAGATGGCGCAATTCACGCTCGCCCGCAGGGTGGCGCCGATTTTGGGCTTGGGCGGCGTCGCCGCGCTCGGGCAGGATCGCAGGGGATCCAGCCGCTTCGCGCGCTCCCTGCCCAAGCCAAAAATCGACTGCCGCGCGGGCCATGCCAGCATTTCAACGGGCTCCTAACCGACGAACTCCAGCTCGACGGGAGCAGGAATGAATCCCATCGCCGCGGCGCGGCCGAGAAATTCCCGAATTGCCCGGCGTCCCGTGTCCCCGTAGTCGCGCGTGTAGTCATTCACGTACATCCCGATGAACTGGTCCGCGAGCGGTGTGTCCATGCCGCGGGCGAGCGGCATCGCATGGGCCACGCCGGCGGCCCGGTGCTGCAGCCCGTACTCGATGCTCTCCGCCAGAATCTCCGAAAGCTCGTGGCGCAGTGCCGGATCCAGATCCTTGCGAATAACATTGCCCCCGAGTGGCAGGGGAAGCCCGGTTTCCACCTTCCACCATTCGCCAAGGTCGACAATCTTGCCGAAGCCGTCGCGTTGATACGTGAGCTGGCCCTCGTGGATGATCAGGCCGGCGTCCGCGCGACCCGCGCGAACGGCCTCGAAAATCTCGTCAAAGGGCACCACGACATAGTCAAACGCCTGGTCGCCGCAATAAATCTGCAGCGCGAGAAAGGCGCTGGTCAGCTTGCCGGGAATGGCAACCCGCTTGCCCTTGAGCCACGCGAGAATGGCGGTGCGATCCCCCGCTTTCACGCCGGCCGGTAGCGCGTCGGGGGACGACGAAATAACGACCGGGCCGTAGCCATCGCCCATGCTCGCGCCACAGGAGAGCAATGCGTATTTCTCGAGCACGTAGGCGTAGGCGTGAATGGAGATCGCAGAAATGTGCAGTTCGCCCCGCGTGGCGCGGTCGTTAAGCGTTTGGATGTCCTGCAGGATGTGCTGGAACTTGTGCCCGCGCAGATCGATTTTTTCCGCGGCCATCGCATAAAACATGAACGCGTCATCCGGGTCCGGAGAATGGCCAAGGGTGAAGACCGGGGGGATGGTGGGGTTCCGGGTGACTTCAGGCATGGGCCTCTATAAACTCGAATATCGAAATTCGAAACTCGAAGTAAGCTCAAAGGGTTTGAAATGGGGAAATGTTGAACGGCGAAGTAGAGTCGCGAAGATCGGTCCCTTCGGATTCTTGAATTTTCTTGTTTT
Organism: Verrucomicrobiota bacterium; assembly: GCA_031370675.1. Taxonomy (GTDB): domain Bacteria; phylum Verrucomicrobiota; class Verrucomicrobiia; order Chthoniobacterales; family SZAS-18; genus SZAS-18. The sequence goes on along the minus strand of JANMQT010000032.1, from coordinate 10,862 downwards.
TCCAGTTTACTTCGAGTTTCGAATTTCGAGCTGGCTTCGAATTTCTTCCCGTGGCGGGCTTCTTCCGGGCTCGCGCTTTCGACGATCCACAGGTAAGCGTATCAGCGCATGCAGACGCTTCCTGGATTTCGCGATTTTTACCCGGCCGACTTCGCCGTGCGCCGCTATATCTTCGAACACTGGCGTCGCGTCGCGCGGGCGTATGGTTTCGCTGAATATGAGGGACCCACGCTGGAAGGGGTCGATCTCTACCGCAAGAAGAGCGGCGGGGAGCTGGTCGGCCAGCTTTTTGAATTCATCGACAAGGGCAAGCGCGAGGTGGCGCTCCGGCCCGAGATGACGCCGACCCTCGCGCGGATGGTGGCGGCGAAAGAGCGCGACTTCAAGAAGCCGATTAAATGGTTTTCGATGGGTTCCTTTTATCGCTATGAGAAGCAGCAGGACGGCCGACTGCGCGAGTTCGCCCAGTTGAACTGCGACCTATTCGGCGACCGGTCGGTGGCCGGTGAGGCGGAGATGATCGCGCTGGCGATTGATTTGTTCCGGACGTTTGGCCTGACCGGGAAGGATTTCTACGTGCGGATCAACGATCGCCGGGTCTGGGAGCAGTTCCTGACCGAGCGCGGCATCGCGGGGGAGCGGTCGGGAGAATTCCTGCAGATCATCGACAAGCTCGAGCGCGAGCGGGAAGAGGTGAACGTGGCGAAGCTGGCGGCCTTTGGCCTCACGCTGCCGGAGCTTCGGGAATTTCTGGCGAAACCCGCCCCGGTTCTGGAAGCGCTGGCCGTGGAGCTGGCCAACCGCGGCCTGCAGGAATTTGTCCGCTTCGACGCGACCATTGTGCGCGGCCTGGCCTATTACACCGGGGTCGTGTTCGAGGTGTTCGCCACTGCGCACAATCGGGCGCTGGCCGGCGGGGGTCGGTACGACGATTTGCTTAAGACGCTCAGCGAGGGCAGCGTGGATCTGCCCGCGCTGGGTTTCGCGATCGGCGACGTCGTGCTCGAGAAGGTGCTTCGCGCCACGCCGGTTGCGGCGGAGAAACTCGAAGCCGCCATCCGCGCCGAGCACGCCCCGCAGGTCTATGGCGTGATTGCGGATGAGGCGCGCCGGACCGAGGCGGTGAAGCTTTTTTCCGAGCTGCGCCGCGAGGGGGTGAGGGTGGATTATCCGCTGGCGCCGATGAAGGTGGGTAAGCAGTTCCAGCTGGCCGAGCAGGCCGGGGTGCCATTCGCGATCGTGGTCGGTGCCGAATGGCCGGAGGTCAAGCTGAAGACCCTGGCCACGCGCGAGGAGCGGGTGCTGGCGGGCGAATGTTCCGCGCTGCTTCCGCTGGTTCGCTGAATTCGCAGATTAAAACTCGAAACTCGAACTAAGTTTAGGGGCTGAAAGGCAGAGAAAGGCCGAAGGGCGGCGTTTCTGGAAACGTTTACCGCGGCCTTCGTTTTTGAACCTTTCTTCGAGTTTCGAAATTCGAGTTTCGAGTTTCGAGTTTTACAGGCCGTCCCCCCGCGCTAGATTCCCGGCCCGTTTCTTCCCCTATGTCTGCCTACCGATCGCATCTCTGTCATCAACTCCGGCCTGAGGACGCCGGCAAATCCGTCACGCTCGCCGGCTGGGTGGGATCGCGGCGTGATCACGGGGGCGTCATTTTCATCGATTTGCGCGACCGGGAAGGCGTGACCCAGGTCGTCTTCCGGCCCGAGGAGCATGCTGAAATCGCCAAGCTTTCGCACGCCTTGCGCGGCGAGGATGTCATCACGATCGCCGGTCGCGTGGAAAAGCGCAGTGAAGCCACGGTGAACCCCAATCTCGCCACCGGTGGCATCGAGGTCGTGGCCACGTCGCTGACCGTGTTGAACAAGAGCGAGGTGCCGCCGTTTCCGCTCGACGACCCGGCGGTGCACGAGGACCTGCGGTTGCAGTACCGCTATCTCGACCTGCGCACGCCGCACATGCACAAGAACCTCCGCCTGCGCCACCGCGTGACGAAGGCGACGCGCGATTATTTCGACGAGCAGGGATTCTTCGAGATTGAAACGCCCATTTTGTCCAACCCGACCCCCGAGGGCGCGCGCGATTACCTGGTGCCGTCGCGGATGCAGCCGGGTTCGTTCTATGCGCTGCCCCAAGCGCCGCAGCAGTACAAGCAATTGCTGCAGGTGGGTGGGCTGGAGAAGTATTTTCAGATCGCCCGCTGTTTCCGCGACGAGGACCTCCGCGCCGATCGGCAGCCGGAGTTCACGCAAATCGACGTGGAGGCGTCGTTCGTGGAGGAAGCCGACATCGAAACGCTGACCGAGGGCCTGCTCAAGCGGATCTTCAAGGAAGCGCGCGGGGTGGAAATCCCGACGCCGTTTCCCCGCCTGACCTATCGCGACGCGATGGATCGGTACGGCTCGGACAAACCGGATCTGCGCTTCGCCATGGAGCTGGTGGACTTGACCGATATTTTTGTCGAGTCGCAGTTCAAGGTCTTCCGCTCGATCGTGGATTCGAAGGGTGTCATCCGCGCGTTGAACGCGAAGGGCGCGGCGGCGCATCTGTCGAAGGAGCAGTTGAAGAAATGGGAGGAGTGGGTGAAGACCGAGTTTGGCGCCAAGGGTCTGGCGTACATCAAGTGGTCGGCGGGCGGTGAGTGGGAGTCACCCATCGTGAAATTTTTCAGCGACGCGGAAAAGCAGGCACTGGCGGAACGGATGCATTTCGCGGAGGGCGACGTCCTGTTTTTCGGGGCGGCGAACTGGCACAACGCGTGCGAGGTGCTGGGTCGCGTGCGGCTGCGTTGCGCGGATTTGCTTGGACTGATCAAGGCCGCGGGCGAGGTGCTCAAATTCCTCTGGGTGGTGGATTTTCCGTTGCTGCAGTTTTCCCCCGAGGAGAACAAGTGGGCGGCGGTGCACCATCCCTTTACCCGGCCGAAGGCGGAAGACGTGCATCTGCTCGAGCAGGGCGAGTACGATCCGATCCGGGCCGTGGCCTACGACGTGGTGCTCAACGGGGTCGAACTCGGCGGCGGAAGCATTCGCATCCATGAGCGCGAGCTGCAGGCGAAGTTGTTCGAGGCGCTTGGCATCGGGCCGGAGGAGCAGCAAGTCAAGTTTGGGCACATTCTCAAGGCATTCAGTTTTGGCGCTCCGCCGCACGGCGGCATTGCGCTCGGGCTCGATCGCCTGGTTATGCTCATCGCCGGTGCCGAAAGCATTCGAGAAGTGATCGCGTTCCCGAAGAACAATCGCGGCGCAGACCTGATGAGCCATTCGCCGAGCGAGGTGGAGCCCAAACAGTGGCGTGAGCTGCATTTGCAGCCGCAGGCCAGCGTGAAGAAGTAGTCGGCCGCCCGGAACCCCGCAAGACCGGGGATGCACGATCATGCGGCCTGGTTCATTATTCTGCCCTGACCCGTTGGCCATGCCTGCCCTCGCCCCGTTTCGCCGCCTCGCGCTAGTCGCCCTCGGCACGGGGCTGCTGGCCGTATCGTTCTCGTTTCCGACCGCTCTCCATGGTCAGCGTCGCGCGGGTACAAAGCCGGCTCCCACGCCCGTGCCGATGCCCGTTCCGGGACCGGATGACCCCGTGACGCTGCCTTTTGGATTCTCGTGGGGCGACACGCCGGAGATGGTCAAGACGGCGATGCCGCGAGTGAAGGCGAAGCTGAAACAGGTGAAGCCGCTCGGAGCCGCCGGGGAAATCTGGGTGCTGGTCGGCGTGGAAGTTCCCGGTCTGCGCGAATCACGGGCCATTTTCCAGGAGAAGCAACTCGTCGGGCTCGACCTCGAATACGGTGCGCCCGACTGGCCGGTGGATAAATTCCGCGGTGCCATGGCGAACTTGCGGCGCAAACTCGAGACCGCATTTGCCGGCCCCGGCACCCTCTTGAAACGCGGCCCCGTCGAGGGCACCGAGGAGTCCGGGGTGGAGCAGATTCTCACCGGCTACGAATGGCGCCGGTCGGATTCGATCGTGATGCTCGTGTATTTTTCGGCGGAGAAAAAAGCGGCGGCCTCGACCACGGATGCGTTTCGATCAATGACCATTCGCTATCGCTATCAGTCTCCTGTGCCGGCCGGGGCCGCGACCCCGACGCCAAGCGCTGTGCCGAACCCGGCGGAAGGTCCCGGTCCGAGTGCGCGGCCGGATCCCCCTCCGAATGCCGACCCCGCGCCCGTGGAAAATCCCGCGACGCCGGCCGAGTCGCCGGCGGTTGCGACCCCGACGCCGGATCCAGCTCCACTGCCTCCGAAGTAGGCGGCTGTTCCTGAGGCACGATCGTGGTAGCGGGGATGGCTGAGCCCCGGGTGGTGGGGACGTTTTACCTGATGGCGCCGTCGCTGCCTGACTTTGGCGTCAAGTTCGCCCCGGCCTCCGCGAGGGCGGCTACCATCGCGCGCGCGATTACTGGGCCAGTGGCACGGGTGCGGTTCCAAGCGCCGCGGCGGCGGCGGTGACTTTTTGCTGGTCCTCGGCGGGAAGCAATTCCATGCCGCGACGGGAGAGGCAGGTGAGCGCCTTCACCGAAAGCTCGGCATACGAAAATGGCTTGGCGAGAAAGTCGGTGCCCCCGCTGATTTTGGATTTGGCGAGTGCGTCAAAGCTGTTCAGCGACGTGACGAAAATAACCGGGGTCTTCTCGTATCCGGGGAGCGTGCGCAGGTGCTTGCACAACTCGAAGCCGTTCATGCCCGGCATTTCCACATCGAGAAAGATCAGATCGAACCTGTGCTCCTGCAAAAGCTTGAGCGCCTCGATTGCGTTGCTCGCCGAACGATACGGCAGGTCGGCCTTCATCAGGGAATGCGCCACGTAACGGCGGCCGATCATCTCGTCGTCCACCACGAGGGCCAGGGCGTCTTCCTTCTCGAAATCGCGCAGCGTGCTTGCGCGGCTGAAGGCCAGCCCGAGATAATCGATCGCCTGCACGAGAGTGCGCATGCACGAGGCGTTCAGTCGGTCGGGCTTTTCGCCAATCTTGATGAGGAGTCCCTCGATCGCGGAAGAGAGTCGCGAGACCTGGCTGAATCCGGCGAGACCCGAGGTGCCGGCAAGCTTGTGCGTGGTCTTGAACAATTGATCCACAAAGTGCTGCCGGTCCGGGCTGCCCATCGGCGTTTTCATCAACGCCTTGGAATCGGCCTGGATCATCGCCACGCTGGACGGCGCATCCTGCAGGAACGCCTCGCGAATTTCCGCCTCGAAGGCGACATCGTCGGGCGGCAGGAAATCGGCCATCTGGTTTCCCGGCGGTGGCTCGACGATGATGGTCGTGACCTTGCGAATGGTGCTGGCCGACGGATCCGGCGGCAGAATCGCCGCGGAAATCTTTTGCTCGGCGAAGAGCGATTGCATCGCCTCGACGACCTGCAGCGGCGTGATGGCCGTTTTGTCGAGCACCCGCACGGCGCCGGCGAGCAGCGCTTCCTCCTGCATGCGCGGATTCAGGGCCGCCGTGCAGAGGATGACGGGAAGCATGGCGAGTTTCGGGTCCGACCGGATGAGTTGCAGCACTTGCAGACCGTCCATGCGCGGAAGATGCGCATCGAGCAGAACGGCATCGGGCGTTGATTGCCGCAGCAGACTGAGGCCCGTCTCGCCATCGGCCGCCAGCTCCACGGCGTAGCCGGCCCGCGTCAGGCGCGCTCGATAAATCGTCGCGACCATGTCTTCGTCCTCAATTAAAAGAATGCGCTTCTGGCCCGGCGTGTGTGCGATGTACGGTTCGCCACCCAAGCCCATGCTGGAGTCGCCATCGGACGGTGGCGGCGGTTCGGCCGCGGACGCTTGCAGCAGGGCCGCGTCCGACATGGTCACGACCGCCGTCGTGCGCTTGGGGGCCGGCCCCACGGGCGATGGCATGACCGCCGGCGCGGCGGGTCCGATGGGACCGACGGGGTCGAAGCCCGGTGACGATGGATTCGGCGGAATGCCACGGTCGGGCGCAGGGGGCGGACGAAAACCGGAAGGCGCCATGACCGGCGGCGCGATCGATTTCTCCAACTCCGGGGGCAATTGCACGATGCTGGTGCCGAGCTTGATCGTCGCGGTGCCCTTTTGCAGGAAGAGTTGCTTTTTTGGGGTGAAGACGCGTTTGCGGAGCGCGGTGCGCAGCGCCAGAAAAAGATCGTCTTCCGTGGCGGTGCCGCGATCGAAGACGCGCGTCGCGCCCGCGGTGAGGGCATCCGCTTCACTGAGCGAGGAATCCGCCTCGGCGAGGGCGATGATGGGCAGGCGTTTGTAGGCATCGTTCGAGCGCACACGCTTGATCACCTCGATGCCGTTGAGTTTCGGAAGTTGCAGGCGGATGATGAGCACATCCGGATTGACCTCGAGCACCTTGCGCGCGCCGTCCTCGCCGTCGAAGGCGGTTTCCACCAGGAAGCCCTCTCCCTCGATCATCGCCTTGCAGTCCGCGACCGCCAGCGGGTCGTTGTCGACGATCAGAACCTGCTTGCGCGTGCCGGCGTGCATCGCCATGTGCTGAAGCTCGGCGCTCGCGGGAATCCACAGCGGATCCTGCCAGACGTTTTGCTGCGGCCGCGTGCCGGTGATCCGGCTGAAGATGCCGTTCGAGAGCGGCGCGCTGGGCGTGCGTCTGGTCGGAGCGGGCGGCACCGGCGGCGAAAATAAATCAGACGGGTCGCGGGGCCGAAGCGCCTTGGCTTCGGAACGGAAGACCGAGAAAAGCTTCGAGAAGAAAGAGGCCATCCGCGTGGAGTTTACAATGCTGCAGCCGCGCGTGGCAAGGCCGGTGAGTCGATCCGGACACTGGCACCGAGGCCGTTAGGAGGGAGCTGCGCCGCCCGTGACCATGGCCTTGGGCAATTCGATGCGAATCAGGTTGCCAAAGCCGTTCGGACCCGTGCCGAAATAGATGGTTCCGCCCACCTCCTCGCGCACCACGCTGATTAATTCCATGATTTCCGGCAGGGGTGCATCGATGCCGGAGAGGTTCTGCAGCGTGCTTGCTCCGGTGACGCCCGCGGGGATGGCCCTGCCGTTGTCGCAGTAGTCCAGGCGCACCGCCGTCGGGGTGGTGGTAATGACCAGTCGGATGCGCGCGTTGGTGCGGTCGGCGACCGACCAGTCGAGCGACAGGAGCACGAGTTCGCAAAAAAGTTTCGAGAAGGAGCCGGGTCGATGATTCAATGTAACCTCGCAGCCCTCGATGCGGACCTCGTGGCCGTTATGCCGGTGGGCAAGCTCGAAGGCGTGCGCCACGGCTTCGAGGTACGATTTCAACTCGAAGGAACGGCGGCGACGGTCCGCCTGATCGGCCGCGAGTTGCTTGAAGCTGGCGACCAAGTCGGCCGCGCGGCGGAGATTGGTCTGGACCACTTCGCCGGCCTCGGCGCTCGAACTGAGAAAGCGATCGAATTCCGAGCGAGTGAGCTGGTTGGCCTGGTAGAGCGCAGTAAAGCTGGCGATCTTGTCGCGGAGACTGGAAATCGCGAGGATGGCGGTGCCAAGGCGATTATTGGTCTCATGGGTGGACGCGTCCACCAGTCGGCCCAGCGTGGCGAGACCCTTGGACTCGGCGAGGGCCACTTGATATTGCCGCAGGGCATCGTGGGCGGCCGCCAGTTCGTCGGCGTTCTCGCGACTCTCGGCTGCGACCCACCGAGTGTCACCGTCGACTGCTTGGGGCTCGGGTGGTGGTTGGGGCGCGGGTTCCGGCGGAGGTGGAGGGGGCGGCGGGGCCGAAGAGGAGGGGGCGGGAGCCGGCGCGGGATCCGGCGCGGGCGAGCGGCCGTGAGTGTTCGCGGCCGACAGCATGACCGCCATGAAACCGGTGAAGGCCGCGAGTTGGAGCGTGATCCAACCGACGGTACGCCAGGGCGCGACGGCCAGCAGCACGCACGCAACGCCCACGGCAAGGATCGCAAAAAGTTGTCCCTTCCATGACCACGTGCCGAGACGCGGCCAGATCCAGCGGCGGCCAAGCCCGGCTCCGGATACAACATTGATGAGCATGGATGGGGTGAGGCGACTGGCCACGGGTCAATACGCCCATACCTCATTTAGCTAAAAGTGTGCCGGGATTGATCGCGCGGCCGGAATCTGCAGGAAATGGGAGGAAAGAAATCGGCTTGCCCGATCTCGAAGCACGACTACGTTCGCGATTCCGGCAGCGAGGGTTGTTAGCTCAATTGGTAGAGCAAATGACTCTTAATCATTAGGTTCTGGGTTCGAGTCCCAGACAACCCACGCGCTGACCCGTTCGAAGGAATAGGATGGAATCACCGGATTGAGCAGGGCAGGGTGAGGGATTGTCTCAAGGATGGGTCATCCCAAGACCGGTTGTACCGCATGAAACCACCTCCTTCGTCCAGTCCGACCGATTCCGATCCCTTCGAATCCCCGGGCCGCGGCGAACCGGAGCTGGTCGACCGTCTGGACTTCGTGATCGCGAGCCTCCCGGCCAATGATCAGCTGCGGCGCATGCTCGCGGAATTGCGTCGCGAGATTGTCGATCAGCGGGAAATTCTCCAGGACGCGCGCGAGGCGATCGAGAAACTCGAAGAGGTTGTGCGCAAGGTCACCTCGCCGGCAAACCGCATCGGCATTTTTCTCGGCGCCCCGAACCGCGAGACCGCGCAGATCGTCGTGGGCGGCGCGGACTATTACTGCAATATCGATCCTCGCGTCGGCGCGTCGCGCCTGCGCAAGGGCACGCGCGTGCTGGTCAACGAGGCCTACGTGATCGTGGGAGAGCTTGGATTCGATCTTGGCGGACCCATCGCGAAGATCACGGAGGTCATCGGCAACGAGCGGCTGCGGCTCGGTCAGGAAAACGGGCTGCAATCCGTCGTGGTGCAACGCGGCGCCGAGCTCGCGAAAGCGCCCTTGAAGTCGGGCGACGAAGTGCGCGTCGACCCGGGTTATCGCGTGGCGCTCGAAGTCATGGCCCGGCCGCAGAGCCGCGATCATTTCCTGGACGACGTGCCCGAGTTGCCGTGGGAACGGGTGGGCGGGCAGGAGGAGGCGATCGCGGCGATCAAGGACGCCATCGAGCTGCCGTTGCTGCACGCCGATTTGTTCGCGCGCTTCCAGCACACGACGCCAAAGGGATTTCTGCTCCACGGCCCGCCGGGCTGCGGCAAGACGCTGATCGGCAAGGCCACCGCCTACAATCTGACCGCGCGGCTCAAGGAGCAGACAGGCGAGAACATGCGCGAGTACTTCATGCACATCAAAGGACCCGAAATCCTCAACATGTGGGTGGGGGAGAGCGAGCGAATCGTCCGGGAGATTTTCGCCACGGCCCGCGAGAAGCGGGCCGAGGGTTTCCTGCCATTCCTCTTCATCGACGAGGCGGAGAGCATCCTGGGCACGCGCCGCGCCAGCCGCTATGCGAGCATCCTGTCCACGCTGGTGCCGATGTTCTGCACTGAAATGGACGGCATCGATTCGCTGAAGGACGTCGTCATCATCCTGGCCAGCAACCGCGCGGACCTGATCGATCCAGCCATCCTCCGACCCGGCCGCATCGACCGCAAGATCAAGGTGCAGCGGCCCTCGCGCGACGGCGCGCGCGACATTTACCGCATCTATCTCAACGACCGCCTGCCGTTTGATCCGGAGCTGGTGCGCGAGGCCGGCGGGATCGATGCCGCCATCGGCCGGCTGGTGGACGCAGTGCTCGAGCGCCAGTTTGATCATCGGGACGAGAATCGTTTCTTGGAAGTGACTTTGCGCAGCGGGCGAAAGGAGGTGCTCTATCGGGGCGACCTTGTGAGCGGTGCCTTGATTGCGTCGGTGGTCGAGCGTGCCAAGGGCCTGGCGATCAAGCGGGCGCTGGCCAGCGGCGCAGAGGAGGGAATTTCATCCTCCGACTTGCTGCTCTCGCTCGATGCGGAGTACGCGGAGAACGATATTTTTCCGCCCACGGACATCACTGAGGACTGGCTCAAGCTGATTGATTACGACTCGGAAAACGTCGTCCGCATCGCGCCGGTGCGGCCGGAGGGGGGACGCGGGGGCGCGACCACGCGTGGCGCAGTGATTTGACCTGACATGAACCGCGTCTTTGGCATCGAGACGGAGTTTGGCATCACGGTGGACGGCGTGGAGCACGTCGACGTGGTGGCGGAGTCGATCGAGCTGGTGCGGCGATACACCGACCACGGCGCGTTAATGAAATGGACCTACCGGCTGGAGGATCCGCATCGGGACGCGCGCGGTTTCCGCGCGCCGGAGTTGCTCCAGGACACGGATGAGGCGGCGTACGTCGAGGTCGATCGCAACCGGCCACTGAGCTTCGAGGAGATCAAGAGCGACCTCGTGCTGAGCAACGGCGCGCGCTTTTACAACGACCACGCGCATCCGGAATATTCGACGCCGGAATGCACGACCTTGCAGGAACTCGTGGCTCAGGAGAAGGCGGGGGAGCGCATCGTGGCGGAATGCGTGCGGCGCCGGAACAAGCGCCTGATTCCGGATGACAAGAAGGTCCGGGTGTACAAGAACAACACGGATTTCGTCGGCCACAGCTACGGCTGCCACGACAACTACCTGATGAGCCGCCACGTGCCGTGGGAGCGGGTCGTGTCGGACATGCTGCCGTTTCTCGTCACGCGTCAGATCTTCGCGGGCGCGGGAAAAATGGGGGTCGAGCTGGAGGGCGCGGCCGGTCAACCGGGAATCTACCAGATTTCCCAGCGCGCCGATTTTTTCACCGTGGTGACGAGCATCGACACGATGAACCGGCGCCCGCTGGTGAACACGCGCGACGAGCCGCACGCGGATAGCACGCGCTTCCGGCGATTACACGTCTTCTTCGGAGACGCCATCATGAGAGTATTTGCCTGCGCTCTGATGATCGGCACAACGTCGCTTGTGCTTTATCTGATCGTGCTGTGACGCGC
>JANMQT010000212.1:0-4670 GCA_031370675.1 Verrucomicrobiota bacterium | reverse complement strand
GGCCGATGCGGCCGACATGGTGGCGTTGATGACGCCGATCGTGAAAAGCTACCTGTCCGAGCGCGGCTTCGAAAACGTGAGCGAGTCCATGCAGGTGCTCGGCGGCAGCGGCTACACCCGCGATTGGGGCATCGAGCAGTTCCTGCGCGATTCCCGCATCGCCATGATTTACGAGGGAACCAATCACATCCAGGCGCTCGATCTGGTCGGTCGGAAGCTGCCGGTCGACAACGGGCGCATGTACCGCTCGTTCGGTTCCAAGGTGGGACGCTTCCTCAAGCACAACCGCGAGGATGCGGCGATGCAGGAATTCACCGAGCCGCTCGCCAAGACGCTTGAGTTGCTCAATGGCGTCACGATGGAGATTGCCATGAAGGGGATGACCGATCCCGAGCAAGCGGGTGCCGTAGCTTCGAATTACCTAAACCTTTTCGCGCTCACCGGCATCGGCTGGATGTGGGCGCTGGCGGCCAAGGCGTGCCTGGGCAAGGACGACGCGTTTCACCGGGCGAAGCTTAAGACGGCGCGGTATTTCTTCAGCAACGTACTCCCGGAAACCCGCACCCTGGTCGCCTTCATCAAGGCCGGCAAGGCTCCGATGATGGCCTTTGCGGCCGAGGAGTTTTGAGGGTTTCGCCGCGGGATTCAGGACCAGTTTCTCCGTCGCTTTTTGCTTTACGGCGGGCCGTAGATGCCGAATAGTCCATTTTCATTCTGGAAACAATTATGAACTCGACTGTAACTTTCCGCGGTTTTCGACCGCTTCGCATCGCTATCGCCCTGCTGGCGATGGGTTCCGCCGGGTTTTCGTCGGCCCAGAACCTTGTCTTTAACGGCGATTTCGAAAACACCAGCGCTTTCACGCTGGCCGCGACCACAGCGCTGGCCAGCCAGAGTTATTATTACGTTCCGGGCGACGGTTCGGTTGGCCAGCCGATTGCGGGTTGGACGTCTCAGGCCAATCCGTTCTTTCCGAGCGGAAACACCCCCGGCGTGGATATCATCACCGGTTCCTTTACCCCCCATAACGGATTGTACGGCATCGACATGGCGGGCACGTCGACCGGCTCGACGCTTGGCAGTATTCAACAGCAGATCGGGACGTCCCTGGTCAGCGGCGGATTTTATACGCTGTCATTCAACTTCGGTCGGTTCCTCGGCACGCCCGATCCAGCTCCGGGCACTCCGTTTTTGAGCGTTTCCCTGGTGAACGTAGCGAGCGGTCTGACTGCATTTTCCGGCACGGTTGCCCCCAATCCGTCGGCACCTGCGGGGACGTTTACGCTGCAGACGTTTAACTTCAATCTGGCGGGCGTAACCGGCTCTTATTATTTGAGATTTGATGCCTTGCGGGAAGTGCCGGTCGGCTCAGACTCCGGTGCGTACCTTGACGATATTTCGCTCATGGTGCCCGAGGCCTCCACGGTCTGGATGGCGGCCATTACGCTCGCGCTGGTAGGGCGGTTTTCTTGGAAGCGCTTCCGCCCAGTGCCAGCACCGGTACCGGTCGCCTAGCCGAAGTGGATCACGAGCGCGCGCGGCTCGGTCATCTCCTCCATGGCATAACGCAGTCCTTCGCGGCCGTGGCCGCTGTCTTTCACACCGCCGTACGGCAGGTTCTCGGGCCGGAACGTTGGCCCCTGGTTGATCATCACGGCGCCGACCTCAAGTTCGCGAAACGCCTGGTAGATGCGTCCCACGTCCTGCGTGAACACGCCCGCCTGCAGCCCCCAGACCGACCCGTTCACTTGCGCCAGCACGTCTTCGAATGAGTCGTAGGGTTCGAGCGCAACGACCGGTCCAAAGACTTCCTCGCAGCTCATCTTCACGCCGGCCGGCAAGCCATCGAGCACGATCGCCGGAAGGACGGTGTCGTCCTGGCCCACGCGCAAATCAGTCAGCAATTTCGCACCGGCCTTGAGCGCTTCGTCCGTCCACGCGAGCACGCGGTCGCGCGCGCCCCGATCGATCATCGGACCGATGACCACCGCGCGCTCCGCCGGGTCCCCGTGCTGCACGTTCGTTCGGACATGGGCGACAAACGCGGCTTTGAATTCCTCGAAGATGGGACGCTGCACGTAGAGCCGTTGCAGGCTGATGCAGGCCTGGCCCGCAAAGTTGAACGCGCCGGCCGCGAGTGTCGGGATCGCCTTCCGCCAGTCGGCATCGGAATGGACAATCGCCGCGGCATTGCCGCCGAGCTCGAGTGCGACCCTTTGTTTGGCGGCCTGACCTTTCAGTTTCCAACCCACGGCGGCGCTGCCCGTGAACGACAGCATCCGGACGCGGCGGTCCGCCAGCACCTGCGGCACCAGCGCGGGATCGAATTGCAGAACGTTCACCTGGCCTGGAACCATCCCGGCTTCGAGGAGCAACTCGACGAGGCGGAGCGCGACCGAAGGCGTGCGCGGCGAGGGTTTCAACAGGACTGTGTTCCCGGTCGCAATCGCGGGCGCGAGTTTGTGCGCGACAAGGTTGATTGGAAAATTGAAGGGCGAGATGGCCAGGATGATGCCGAGTGGAAAGCGATGGACGTAACCCTCGCAATCGCGGCCGACTGCGCTCGCGGCGAGGTTTACGCTGGGGCTCGATTGCGTGAGCACTTCGGCGGCGGCAAATTCAAAGGTCAGGATGCAGCGCGCCACCTCCGACTCGGCCAGCGCGAGGGGCTTGCCTGCCTCGGCCATTACGAGGTCGGCCAGTTCGGCCGCGTTTCGATGGATGAGTTCGGCGGCGCGCTGCAACACGCCGGCGCGCTCGAAAGGTGGCTGCCGTCGCGTGGTGACGAAGGCCCGATCGGCAGCGTCGAGCGCGCGCCCGATTTCGTCCGGCCCGCCCACACAGAAGCTGGCCACCCGGCTGCCGTTGTAGGGGTTGCGAATGTCCTGCGTTTGCGACGTTGCGACGCGTTCGCCGCCGATCAAGAGAGGCTGCGGAGTCATACCCGCAAACATAACGGAAGATTGCAGTCCGGCGAATCCAGGGTTTGCGCCGTCGGGGAAGTCGCGATTGGCGGGCGCCCCATTTTTCACTACAGTTGGCGCCAGGGACTGCGATGAAAGTTTACCTCAAGACGTACGGCTGCCAGATGAACGAGCGCGACTCGCAGCAGGTCGCGCGCGATCTAATGGCGCGCGGCTACGAAATGACGCCACGGGCCGAGGAGGCCGACGTGGTCCTGCTCAACACCTGCAGCGTGCGCGATATGGCGGAGCAAAAGGCGCTCGGGAAGATGGGCATGGTGGGCGCGCGCAACCGGAATCGGCCGGACGTGGTGTACGGATTTTTGGGCTGCATGGCGCAGGCGAGGGGTGCCGCGCTGCTGTCACAGGTGCCCCATCTGGATCTCGTCGTCGGCACGCAAAAATTTCACCGCGTTGCGGACCACGTGGACGCCGCCGTGGCCGCGAAGCACCGCCGCCGAGCCGAGGTCGGGGCGATCGACGATCTTCGCTTTGCGCTGGTCGATGTGGCCGAGGAGGCCGGGTCGCAAAACACCATCCGCGAGCACACGCTCGCCGCGCGCCAGGCGACTGCCTTTGTCTCGATTATGCAGGGCTGCAACATGCATTGCACCTATTGCATCGTGCCGCGCACCCGCGGCGCGGAGCGCGGCCGGCCGATCGCCGAAATCGTGGCGGAAGTGCGCTCGCTGGTGCAGCGGGGCGTGAAGGAGGTGACCCTGCTTGGCCAGATCGTGAATCTCTACGGACGGCATGAATTCCCGAAGACGGCCGACGGGCGCAGTCCGTTCGTCCAGCTGCTCGAGGCGGTGAATGCGGTCGATGGCCTGGAGCGCATTCGTTTCACCTCGCCGCACCCGATCGGTTTCCGGCGGGATTTGGTGGAGGCGTTTGGACGGCTCGAGAAACTCTGCGAGCACGTGCATTTCCCACTGCAGAGCGGATCGAACCGCATTCTCAAGGCGATGCATCGCGGTTACACCGTCGAAGGTTATCTCGAGCTGCTCGCCCAACTTCGTCAGGTGCGCCCCGGCATGGCCATCACCACCGACGTCATCGTGGGATTCCCGGGCGAGTCGGCGGAGGATTTTGCCGCGACCTGCGCTGCGGTTGAGACGGCTGATTTCGACAACGCGTTTGTCTTTCGCTATTCCCCGCGGAAGGAGACGCCCGCGGCGGAACTGGACGCGCAGCTACCGGAGGCGTTGAAAGATGAGCGCAACCAGACGCTGCTCGAACTCGTGAATCGACTCGCGCGCCGGCACAGCGAGGCGTGCGTGGGGCGCGACGTCGAGATTCTGTGTGAAGGACCGAGCAAGACGAACCCCCAGCGCCTTTCGGGCCGGACGCGTGCCAATAAGATTGTGGTCTTCGAGGGCCGCCCGCGGCACATTGGTGAAGTTTTCGACGTGCGCATTGTGCATTCGAGCGGATTCACGTTGTACGGCGAGGCCGAAACCACGGGTGGCGAGGCGAAGGCCGACGTTGCGTTGTCGCCGGCCCTGAGCGCATGAGCGCGCGATCGCCAACCGCGAGACTCGACAAACCCGCGGTTTCACGCTCCCTTGGTGGCTGGTCTTCGATGCCCCGGCCTCACCGTTTCATTTTTTTGTTTTTGGCAGGTCTGTTTGCGGGCCTGACGGCTGCGCTTCCCGCCGAGCCGCCGACGGATCCGGCCGTCAAGGGCCAGACGCGGAAGGCGGTGCC
>JANMQT010000162.1:0-22037 GCA_031370675.1 Verrucomicrobiota bacterium | reverse complement strand
CCTCCACGCGGCGTCGCTCCTTCAGGGTTTCCCCCATTGAGAAAAATTCTCGACTGCTGCCACCCGTAGGTGTCTGGACCGTGTCTCAGTTCCAGTGTGGCTGGTCGTCCTCTCAGACCAGCTACCCGTCATAGCCTTGGTAAGCCGATACCTCACCAACTAGCTGATAGGCCGCGGGCCCCTCAAAAAGCGCCAGGTTGCCCCGGCTTTAACAAATGTGTTATGCGGTATTAATTCGCCTTTCGGCGAGCTATCCCCCACTTTTCGGCAGGTTACCCACGTGTTACGCACCCTTACGCCACTGGACACTAGTATTGCTACTAGTATCCCGTTCGACTTGCATGTCTTATCCACGCCGCCAGCGTTCGTTCTGAGCCAGAATCAAACTCTCCGTAGAAAGCGATTTGACTATTCATAATTTCACTACTCCGAAGCCCGATGACAAGTCATGGACTCCGGTGGTCAACTCAATATTGACTGGTAACGCACAATTCAACTTTTGAAGAAAACGTTCAGGGCCAACGAAGCGATTCGCAGCGGCCATGCCCCGGTTCAAACGGGACGGCAAATCTACATGGGTCTGGAGGGGCGTCAAATAATTTCCAAACTTTCTTTCATCTCGAGCGACTGGACCCGTCGTCCCCGCTTTTTCTACGGATGCTAGCGACTGAAGGAGAGGTTCTTATGGATTTTCTTCGGGAAGGGTTTGCCTCGAAATATTTCCTCCTTCACAATGCCCTTTTGGCGCCCGAAATCCGCCCCACTTTTCATCCCTTTCCTCCAAGCCCAATCGCATGCCTGCAATCGCCCAGATTTTTGTCGGAAATACGACTTCCGGTTCACCCGTTTCCCTCAATCCCGCGATGGCCAACCGACACGGTCTTATCGCGGGCGCGACCGGTACCGGCAAAACGGTCACACTCCAAGCCCTCGCCCAGGGCTTCTCAAAGCTGGGTGTTCCCGTCTTCACCGCGGATGTAAAAAGCGATTTGGCAGGTATTTCCAAGCAGGGTGAGCCGGGGCCCAAGATTCTCGAGCGCGTCAAATTACTCAAGCGAGAAGACGTCTACGAGCCGGCCGCCTGTCCGGCCGTGTTCTGGGACCTCTACGGGGAGCGTGGTCATGCCATCCGCACCACCATATCTGAGATGGGCCCCCTTATTTTGGGGCGGCTGCTGGATCTCAACGACGTTGCCCAAGGCGTGCTTGAGATGGCCTTTCGAATCGCTGACGCCCAAGGCCTGTTGTTGCTCGACATGAAGGACTTGCGGTCACTCCTGACCGCGATGGCCGACCATGCTTCCGAGCTCACGACCACCTATGGCAATGTCAGCAAGACGACGGTAGGCGCGCTCCAGCGCAAACTCGCCTCGCTCGACGACGCCGGGGCTTCCAAGTTTTTCGGTGAGCCCGCCATCGACATTCAGGACCTGTTTAAGCAGGACACGCATGGCCAGGGCTATATTAACATTCTCGACGCCACGAAGCTCCTCGCCGACCAGCGGCTCTATTCTACCTTCCTGCTCTGGCTATTGTCCGAGCTGTTTGAGAAGTTGGAAGAGGTCGGCGACAAGGATCGTCCCCGCCTCGTCTTCTTCTTTGATGAGGCTCATCTGCTCTTCAAGGACGCGCCCAAGTCGCTCGTCGACAAAATCGAGCAGGTGGTCCGGCTCATCCGGTCGAAGGGCGTGGGGGTGTACTTCGTGACCCAGAGTCCGCTCGACATCCCGGAGGTCGTATTGGGCCAGCTCGGCCACCGCGTTCAACATGCGCTGCGTGCGTTTACGCCGCGGGATCAAGCCGCGGTGAAGACGGCGGCGCAGACCTTCCGGGCGAACCCCAACCTCAAGACCGAGCAGGTCATCACCGAACTCGGCGTCGGCGAGGCGCTCGTCTCCGTGCTCGATCCGCAAGGCAGCCCGACGGTGGTGGAGCGCGTTTTCTGTTGTCCGCCGGAATCCTTCATTGGCCCGATCTCCGACGCGGAACGCAAGGCCCTGATCGAGAGTTCACCGGTGTTTGGCAAATACGAGGACGCCGTCGACCGCGAGTCGGCGTTCGAAGTGCTGCAGAAGCGAAAGGGTGACCTGCTGGGCGGAACAAAGCCGGGCCAGCCGGGGGCCCCGGCGGCCGAAGGAGGCGGCATCATGGATACCGTGGGCAACGTTCTGTCTGGCGTCCTGGGCACGGGCGGCGGCACGTCGCGGCGCCAAAGCGGCGGCGAGGCGTTTATGAAGTCGATCATGCGCAGCATGGGCAGCCGGGTGGGCACCGAGATCGCGCGCGGTGTGCTCGGATCAATTTTTGGCGGACCGAAGCGGCGCTAGGTGGCCGCAAGGCGCCGCATGGAACATCTCGA
This sequence comes from Verrucomicrobiota bacterium, assembly GCA_031370675.1. Lineage (GTDB taxonomy): Bacteria > Verrucomicrobiota > Verrucomicrobiia > Chthoniobacterales > SZAS-18 > SZAS-18. The sequence continues at coordinate 19,678 of JANMQT010000162.1, read as the reverse complement.
CATTGTCCCCCAATGGCTCGTCGAGCCCGGCGTGGAGATAGGCGCGTTCAAGACGCCGATTCCCGGGATCCGTCCGATCTACATCGATTGCTTCCGCGAGTTCGCGCACGAACCCACGCAGGCGGACTTCTTCGGCACGGCCTGCGCATTGCCGTTCCGCGACGCGTCACTCGGCTATGTCGCGACTTCGCACGTCATCGAGCACGTGGCGAATCCGCTGGCCGCGTTTCAGGAGTGGTATCGCGTCCTGCGCCACCGCGGGGTGATCTACATGGTCGTGCCCGATCGGCGGCTCACCTGGGATCATTCGCGGCCGCTCACGACGGTGGAGCATAGCGTCGATGATTTTCACCGCGGCGTGACCCAGGTGGATGGAGTCCACATCGACGACTTCGTGTACGGGGTCGATTGGTCACAATTCTCGCCGGGCACGGCGGCGGAGAACCTCGTGGCGGAACAACGGGCGATGGCGGAACGCTTTCACGCCGCGATCGCTGGCGGCCATGAGATCAACATTCACTTCCACACCTACGAACCGGACTCCATGGCGCGGCTCGTCGCGCAGGCGGATTCAGTGCTCGGCCTTGCCGGACGGATTCAAGTGGAACGCGTCATTCCCGAATTTCCTTCCTCGAATCCAATCGGATTCCTCATCATCGCGCACGTGTGCAAGAGTTGGCGCGAACGCATCGGCGGCGCGATCGCGCGCGTCCGCAAGCGCCGGACGCCCCTGCGCGCGGACGCCCGGCCGCTTTGATTGATCCGGCCGCGGGGGGCGCGCGCTCCAGTTAATCCAACCGATCGTATTCGCCGGTCTGCTGCAGGATCTTGGCGATGAGGCCGGTCCAGCCCGTCTGGTGGCTGGCGCCGCGGCCGCTGCCGTCATCGGCGTGGAAATACTCGTGGAAGAGGATGTGATCCCGCCAGTACGGATCGTTCTGCATCATCTCGTAACTGCCAAACACCGCGCGGCGGCCGGTGGCCTCGTCGCGCCGAAAGATCCGGCTGAGGCGGCGGGACAACTCCAGCGACACCTCCCAGAGCGTCATCATGTTTCCCGATCCGGTCGGGCATTCCACCTTGAATTTCTCGCCGAGGAAGTAGTGAAATTTTTGCAGCGACTCGATGAGGAGGAAGTTCATCGGCATCCAGACCGGCCCGCGCCAGTTGGAGTTGCCGCCGAAGAGGGAGGTCGTTGATTCCGCGGGATTGTAGTCCACGCGATACTCGCGGCCCTCAATGTTCAGGATGTAGGGATTCTTCTCGTGATATTTCGAGAGCGAACGGATGCCGTACGGGCCGAGGAACTCGTTTTCGTCGAGCATTTTCTCCAGCACTTTGCGGAGCTGGTCCGGCGACACGATCGAAAACATGGAGCGCCCCTCGGCGGACTTGTGCATGAGGTTCCCTGCCTTCTCGGGCCGGTTCTCGAGGAACCACCGCGTGCGGCGCGCGAAACCCGGCAGCTTTTCCATGGTCTTGTGATCAACGGTCTCGATCGCGAAGAGCGGGATCAGCCCGACCATCGAGCGCAGCTTGATGGAGCGGTACCGCCCGTCGGAGAAATGGATCTGGTCGTAGTAGAATCCATCACCGTAATTCCAGAGCGACTTGCGGCCGCTGCCGAAATAATTCATGGCTCCCGCGATCGAGAGGAAGTGCTCAAAAAACTTGGAGGCGATGTCCTCGTAAACGGGATTCACCTGGGCCAGCTCGAGCGAGATCTTGAGCAGGTTCAGCGCGTACATCGCCATCCAGCTCGTGCCGTCGGATTGTTCCAGCGAGCCGCCGGTGGGCAGCGGCTGCGAGCGATCGAAGACCCCGATGTTGTCGAGCCCAAGGAAGCCGCCCTCGAACACGTTGCGGCCGGTGGCGTCCTTGCGGTTCACCCACCAGGTGAAGTTTAGCAGCAGTTTTTGGAAGACCCGCTCGAGAAATTGCGTGTCGCCCACGCCCCGGGCGCGTCGCTCAATCGTGTAGACGCGCCAGGCGGCCCAGGCGTGGACCGGCGGATTGACATCGGAAAAGTTCCACTCATACGCCGGGATCTGGCCGTTCGGGTGCATGTACCATTCGCGCGTCAGCGTGATCAGCTGGCGCTTGGCGAAATCCGGATCCATCACCGAGAACGGGATCATGTGGAACGCCAAATCCCATGAGGCGTACCAGGGGAACTCCCACTTGTCCGGCATGGAGATCACGTCGTCGTTGAAGAGCGCCGTCCAGGAAGCGTTGCGGCCCTCCCAGCGCGAAGCCGGCGGCGGCGGCTGCTCGGGGTCGCCGGTGAGCCAGTCTTCGACCGAATAAATGTACGCCTGTTTGCTCCAGAGCATGCCGGCGAAGGCCTGCCGCTGCACCATGCGCGAGTCTGCATCAAGGTTGCCCGGGGTGAGCTCGCGATAGAATTGATCGGCCTCGGCGATGCGCTCCGCGAAGACCCTCTCAAAACCCGCGCCCAGCGGCTCCGCGTCCGTGTCGCTCGGGCTGACGCAGAGCCGCAGGTTGACGCTGAAGGACTCGCCGGGTGCAAGCACGCGGCGATAGCGCAGGCCAACCTTGGTGCCGCGCTGCGCGGGATTCACGGCGCTGGTCTCACCGTTGACGATGTAGCGGTGGAACGCGTCCTTCACGTAGGGCGTCGTGTTCGGGGAATTGAACAGACGCTGGACGTTCGTCTCGTTTTCGGTGAAGAGCAGATCGTCCGGGTTCGGTGCGTAGAACATCATCTCCGACAGCTGCGGATGGACCAGTTTCAGCGCGAGAAAATTCGAGTCGGGCGCCGGCTCGTGTGTGATCAGCGGGTGGACCAGGAAGCAGAACTTGCCGAAGGCCCAGATATTCCGGAACCAAAGTTGCGGCACGAGATGCAGCGTGGCCGCGTCCGGGCCGCGGTTGGTCGCGGTCAGTCGGATGAGGATGTCGTCCTGCCCGGCCTTGGCGTACTCGACCACGAGGTCGAAATACCGGCTCTCGTGAAACGCCCCTGTGTCGAGCAGTTCGTATTCGGGATCCTGGAACCCGCGCCGGCGATTCTCCTGATAGAGGGAGTCGTACGGAAAGGCCCCCTGCGGATACTTGTAGAGCGCCTTGCAGTAGGAATGGCACGGGGTGCTGTCGAGGTAGTAATAGTACTCCTTCACGTCCTCGCCGTGATTCCCTTCCGGTCCGCTGAGGCCAAAGAGACGTTCCTTGAGGATGGGGTCGCGCTCGTTCCAGAGCGCAGGCGCGAAGCAAAGCCGCGCATGATTGTCGGAGAACCCCAGCAGCCCGTCCTCGCCCCAGCGGTAGGCACGGGAGCGCGCGTGGTCGTGCGGCAGATACGTCCAAGCCTGCCCATCCGCGCTGTAGTCCTCGCGCACCGTGCCCCACTGGCGCTCGCTGATGTACGGGCCCCAGCGGCGCCAGTGCGCTTTGCGTTCCAGGTCTTCTAACAGTCGATTTTGCTCAGCGTTCATGGGCGGGATGCGGCGGGGCGGCGGCGCCGGGATTTACGCAGATTTTCGCCCCCGGAAGCAAAGCAATTCTGGGCCCGATCGCATCCCGCGGTCCGAATCACCTTGCGACCCGCGTGGAATACACTCCATTCGCTGTCCCCCTCCATGCAAGCCCTCGCCGCCATTCTTTGCGACTCCGCCGCCGACTATCAGGGCAAGCTCTGCGTGCTGGGGGCGTTCGACAGCATTTACGCCGGCCGCTTTCCCGCCGTGCACCCGCATTGCGCGCTTGCCATCCGCCTGCTCTTTCGCCCCGAGGAGGAAGGCCAGCATGAGATGAAAATCTCGCTGATCGATTCCGACGGCGGCCCCGTGCTGCCCGACGGCGGTGGACCGGTCATCCGCTTCGAAGTGCCGGAGATTCCCGACGAGACCTTCTTTCTCTCGCGCAATTTCGTGCTCGATCTCAACGGCCTGCCGCTGCCGAAACCCGGACAGTATTCGTTCGACATCCGCGTCGACGGGGAAATCGTCTCGCAGATCCCGCTCCAGGCGATGAATATGCCGCCGAATCCGACGCAAACCGCGGGCTAGGAGCAGAAACTGGAATTTCTATATTCGAGTTTCGAGTTTCCCGATCGGGCCCGCCTCACTGCGTCGTAAATCCGCCGTCGATCGGGAAGGCGTGGCCGGTGATGAATGACGCGGAGGGCGAGCAAAGATAAACCACCGCGGACGCCACTTCCTCCGGCGTGCCGATGCGTCCGACGGGATGCATCGAGGCGAACAAGGCCTGCTGCTCGGGGGTCGGCGCGAGGCGATCCAGCATCTCCGAGGCGACCCCGCCGGGACAGACTGCGTTGATTCGAACGCCCTTTCGCGCGTAGTCGAGCGCGACCGATTTTGTGATCCCGATGACAGCGTGCTTGCTCGCGTTGTAGGTCGCCACACCCCGCATGCCGACGAGGCCCGCCACGGACGAATTGTTGACAATGGCACCGCCGCCCGACTTGAGGATCGCGGGGATCTCGTGTTTCAGGGACAGGATCACACCCAGCACGTTGGTGTCGAGAATTCGCCGCACGTCCTCGATCTGCTTGTCGGTCACCAGGCTGGGAGGCTCCTCGACGCCGGCGTTGTTGAACGCAAAATCGAGCCTTCCGTAGGTCGCCACGGACGCGGCAACGAGGGCGGCGATTTCCGCCTCGCTCGTGACATCGCAACGGACGAAGCAGGCCATGCCGCCGACGTTCTCGATCAGGCGCACAGTCTCGGCACCCTCCGCTTCGCGGCGGCCCGAGACCACGACCTTCACGCCCTCCTTGGCGAACGCGATGGCGGCGGCGCGCCCGATGCCGGTCGTGCCGCCGGTGATGACCGCCACCTTGCCGATGAAGCTTTTGCTCATGACGGCCAATGTAGCGGGCGGCGCCGCTTCGTCGACGCCAGACCCGAGCGGATCAGATGTGCTTGATGACTTCGTCCCTTGGGAAACGAATTTTTTTCATCTGTGCCGTGGGATCCTCCGCGCGATATCCCACCGCGCAGCCGACGACGGATGAGTAGCCGGTGCCCACAAGGCCGAGAATCTCGTCATATTGTTCCGGAACGATTCCCTCCATGGGGCAGGCATCGATGCCGAGGACGGCGGCGCTGGTCAACAACGTTCCCAGCGCGATGTAAACCTGCCGGGTCATCCACTCGTCGATGCGGCCTTCTTTGGTCGCCTGGTCAACCGAGCCGATCATCATTCCCCGGTAGGCATCCAGCGATCCCTTCGGCAGGCCGCGCACGGCATAAACGTGATCGAGGAAATGATCGACATCGGCGGCCGAAAAACCCTTGCGCACGGCAAAGACCACCATGTGTGAACAGTCCGCCGGCTGCGGCTGGTTCCACGATGCGGCGGGCAGCTTCGCCTTCACGACCGGATTCGTGACCACAATGAATTTCCACGGCTGCAGGCCGTACGACGAGGGACTCAGCACCAGTGCGTCCTCCAGCGTCCTCCAGATTTCCGGTGATATTTTCCTCGCGGGATCAAATTGCTTCGTGGCATAGCGCCAGTGCAACTGGCCAATCAGCGTGTCGGTCGGGATGTGGGTCATAGCTGCCAACTCTTATATGTCGCAATGATAGTTACAAATAGAATTTGGTGAAAAAAAATCCCCAGCGCGTCCGACATCCGGGGACGGCGTTCAGGGCGAAAGGATAGTCTTTGCTCTGTCCGAAAACGGCGAGCGTTTTCCCGGACCCGGGGCATAATCGCCCCATGCTCCTGAACGACCAGGCCTGCTACCGCGCGCTGCGGGCGCGGGATTCCCGTTTCGACGGGCGCTTCTATGTCGGCGTTCGCACGACGGGAATTTACTGCCGGCCGGTGTGCACGGCGCGCGCGCCCCGCGCAAGTTCATGCTGGTTCTTCCCATCGCCGGCGGTGGCGGAGCAGTCGGGCTTCCGGCCCTGCCTGATTTGCCGGCCCGAGCTGGCGCCGGGCACCGCCGCAGGCCCCACGCTGGCGGAGGCGATTCACGATCGTCTCCGTCAGGCCGCCGTGCGCGGCGAATCGCTCGAGGCGCTGTCCCGCGAATGTGGCTACAGCAGCCGGCAGGTCCGGCGGCTGGTACTCGACGCGTTTGGCGTGACTCCAGTCCAGCTTGCGCAGACGGAACGGCTGCTCTTTGCGAAGCGTTTGATCCAGGAGACCGCGCTGCCGATGATTGATGTCGCCCAAAGCTCCGGCTTCCGCAGCCTGCGCCGGTTCAACGCCTTGTTTTCCTCGCGCTACGGCATGGCGCCGGGGGCGGTCCGGCGACGCAACGTCCCAACCCGCACGGGCGACGGCATCGCGCTCCGGCTGGCCTACCGGCCACCGCTCGCCTGGTCGCCGCTGCTCGCCTTTCTCGCCGGACGCGCCACGCCCGGCGTGGAGTTCGCCGACGCCGATCGCTACGCGCGCACGGTGGCGATCGACGAATGCCGCGGATGGATCGAAATCCGCCGCCACACCGGTGACGCCCTCGAGGTGCTGGCCTCCCCTTCCCTCGCTCCGCGTCTTGCCTCGGTGCTCTCGCGGCTGCGGCAGGTCTTTGATCTCGACGCCGATCCCATGTCGATCGCGGAACAACTCGGCCAGGACAAACTGCTCCGGCCGCTGGTCCGGCGGCACCCGGGATTGCGCGTGCCGGGCGCGTGGGACGTCTTCGAAACGGCGGTGCGTGCCATCCTCGGCCAGCAAGTCAGCGTGGCCGGTGCGACGACCCTGTCCGGCCGGCTGGCCCGGCGGTTTGGCTCGCCGATCGAGACACCGTTCCCGGAGCTCACACATCTTTCGCCAACCGCGGCGGCACTGGCGGCCGCACGGGCGGCGAAAATTGCGGAGATCGGCATTCCCGGCAAACGCGCCGGGACGATTCGCGCGATCGCCATGGCTGCCACGAAGGGACTGTTCCGTTTTGCACCGACGGCGACGAGCGAGGACGTGGTCCGGTTGCTTTGCGAAATCCCGGGCATTGGCGACTGGACCGCGCACTATATCGCGATGCGGGCGCTGCGGTTTCCCGACGCCTTTCCCTCTGGCGATCTCGGCCTGCGCAAGGCGCTGCGAGCCGGTGAACTGGTCAGCGCAAGGGAGCTGGAAACCGCGTCCGAAGGGTGGCGCCCATGGCGCGCCTACGCCGCCATGCATTTGTGGCAAAGCCTTTCCCTATCAACGAACCCACCAACATGAAAATCGAAACGCAAATCACCTACTCCGAAATCGACTCCCCCATCGGGAAGCTGCTGCTCTACGGTACCAACCGCGGTTTGAGCGGCATCTTCATGACCCGGCAACGCCATTTCGACGGCAAGCAAAAGGAGTGGAAGCGCGACGACGCGCGATGGAGCCGCGTCGCCAAACAGTTGCACGAATACTTCGCCGGGAAGCGGCGCGACTTCGACATTCCGCTCGATGTCGATGGCACAGATTTTCAAATGAAAGTTTGGGCGGCGTTGTGCAAGATTCCGTTCGGTCGCACCGCGAGCTATGCGGACATCGCCCGAGCGATCGGCAAACCTAAGGCGATGCGCGCGGTCGGCATGGCGAACGGCCGCAATCCCGTCTCCATCGTGGTGCCGTGCCATCGCGTCATCGGCGCCGACGGCTCGCTCACCGGCTACGGCGGCGGGCTGGACCGCAAGCGCACGTTGCTCGATCTAGAAAGCCGGACGACCGCCGGATCGATGCAAGCGTCCGCCACTCGCTAAGCCCACTGCCCCGCTCACTTCGCGGCCGGCTCGCGCGTCGCCGCGCCGGACACGGTTTTCCCTTCGAGGCCGTGACGCAGCTGCTCGAGACTGGCCAGGACGTCGCCCGTCAGGCGATCGAACTTCTCGTGCAGATGCGCAATCTCCAGCTCGGCCTTGAGGTTCACGTCGTATTCGATGTCGGCGTGCACGCGATCCTTGGCGGCCTGCCGGTTCTGGCTGAGCAGGACGAACACCGACAGGAAGATCGCCTCGAGCGAAACGGCGAGCGTCAGAAAGCCAAACGGATAAGGATCGAATTGGGTTATCCCGGGAATGGGGACCCAGTTCACGATCAACCAGACCGCGAAAAAAACCACGTGCATGATCAGGAACGGGATGCTGCCCGAAAATTGCGCAATCCAATCGGCGCTCTTCTGCACCAGGGTGCGCTGATCCTCCATTTCCTCGTTCACGTTGCGCGACGCGGTGTGGCGGAGCCGCTCCACCGTCGTGCGCTGGCGCCGCCCCATGGCGGCGAGCAGATCCATCGACGCCTCGGGGCGCAGCATTAGGAATTTTTTGAGGTCGTCGCGGTCGAGTCGCAGCGCCTCGGTATCCTGCAAGGCCAGCACGGACGCGCTCCGGTAGCCATTATCGAGAAGGGACAACTCGCCGAAGAAATCGCCGCGCGTGGCAACTTCAAGCACGATGCGCTCACCCGTGTCGTTCTTGAAAAAGATTTCCACCTCGCCGGAGCTGATGACGTAGATCGCGTCGCCCGGATCCCCGTAATTGAAGACAGGCTCGCCCGCGGAGAAACGCACGGAGTCAAGCTGCGCCGCGAGTTCCGAGCGCTCGTGGTCGTCGAGAAATTCGAAAAGCGGGACCTCTTTCAGGAGCTCGGCATTCGGTTGCATGGCGGAAGCGCTATCAGATCGCGGAAAGGACCGGAAGAAACTTTCCGGTCCGTCCCCGCGTCACCACCCGGCCGGACGCCGCGCCGTTCTCCGCGATTGCCCAGACCCGCAGAACGTGGAGAATGGTCCGGATGTCATACGGACTCATCGATATGGATGGTGTGCTGCTCGACACGGAGCCGTTGCATGAGCGCGCGCTGCGCCAGACGGCGCAGCAGTATGGCATTCCGCCGGAGCATCTTGATCTCGCGTTCTTCAAGGGCATTCCCGACGCGGTTGGCGCCCTGGAGCTCGCGGCCTTGTGCGAGCCCCCGGGCGACCCGAATGCGATCCTCCTGCAGCGCCAGGCGAATTACGCGGCGCTAATCGATGAGGCGCAGCTATTCGAGGGCGTGGAAGCATTGCTGCAAACGCTGAAAGACCGCGGTTACCGTCTCGCGCTGGCCACTTCGGCGCTCCGGATCAACCAGCAGCGTATTTTCGAACGCTTCGGGCTCGCGCCGTTTTTCGACGAAGTCATCACGGCGGAGGACATCACGCACGGCAAACCGCACCCCGAGCCGTACCTGCTGGCCGCGGCCAGTCTGGGCACGTCGCCCGCCGAGGCGTTCGCGCTGGAGGATTCCCTCGCCGGCATTCAATCCGCAAAAGCTGCGGGCTGTCTGACGATTGGAATCACGCACACGTTTTCCGCGGAAGCCCTGTTGGAAGCCGGGGCGGATGTCATCGTACCCAGCCTGACTGCGCTCGCCCGCATGCACGGCGTGGTGGCGTAGCCGTCCCGCCTCCGCTCAAGGCCTCGTGGTGCGCGAGACGGTCCACGTCTCGCAGCCATTGAACGCCGCGAATTCCGGCAGCGAAGCGTCCAGCGCGGCGCGCGCCCCGGCGACCTTCACCCCCGGCTCGACGACAAAATTCCGCACGATGAGATGGCGCTGCGGGCGGTCCGCCTTTGCGTCGATGCGCCCGATAAAGCGCCCGCCCGCAAGAAGCGGCAGCGAAAAATACCCGTGCTTCCGCTTGGCTGCGGGCGTGTAGCACTCGATTTGATAGGCAAAGCCAAAGAGCTCCTGGACGCGATGGCGATGGATCACCCCGGCGTCAAAGCGCGACAAACTCCGCGCCGAAGCCGATGCACCGGGCGGCGAGCGCGGGATCTGCGCGAGTGTCGCGGCGAACGCAAAGGAACGCGTCCGGTCGATCCCTTCGATCTCCACCTCGCAAATTTCCCGCGATTCAAGGAGTTCGGCCAGCACCTGGTTCATCAGCCGTCGATCGAGGGACCGCTGGTGCCCGATCTGGTTGGGGGTTGCGATGCCCTGTGCGCGGATCGCTTCGCGCACCCGATGCCGGATCATCTCCTCATCGGTGGGCATGGATCGGTCCACCTCCGCCGGCAGAAAGCGCTCGGGCAGGTCGAAGATTTTCGAAAAGCCCGCGCGGCCCGCGACCATCACGTCGCCCCGCATGAAGAGCTCATGCAGGACGCGCCGCTCGATCTTGGAAAAGCCCCAAAAATCGCCCGCGTCCGGTCCGCCCGCGAAGTCCCGCGCCTGCAACGGGCCGTCGATTCGGATCCGATCCAGCACCCGACGCATCGCCCCCGCGAGCTCGGGTGAATGGCGCGACCAATGCAATTCGTCCGCGTGACGGCGCATGCGCGGCAGGCAGAATCGGTAACTGGACATCGGCAGATAGGCGGCCGCGTGGCTCCAGTACTCGAACACCGCGCGTTCGCGCGTGAGCAGCCGATCGAGGAGCGCCGGCCGGTAGTTGGAAACGCGCGACCACAGTTGGTGGTGATGGGCGCGTTCCACCACCGAAATCGTGTCGAGCTGGATGAATCCAAGGTGCTCGATGGCTCGCAGCGTCCCGCGCCAGCCGCGGCCAAACGGATCGCGCCGCAACAACCCTAGTGCGTGCAGCGCCAGCCGCCGGGCCTCGGCGATGGACAGGCGGGTCGCTTTCACCGGGGAGTTCACCATGGAATCGACTTCCGATCGCGCAAAAATTTGCCCGTGATGGTGCGGGGCGCGGCGGTCGCCAGCCACACTGCCGTCTCCGCTCCCTCGGCGACATCCCGGGTCGCCCCGTTCCCGCCCATGTCCGTGCGAACCCAGCCGGGACAGACCGAATTCACCGTCACCGCGTGCGGCTTCAAGGCGGAGGCGAACTGGCGCGTCACGGCATTGAGGGCCGCCTTGGAGATGCCGTAGGCCGCGGCCTCATCGCTCATGTCGTGCAAGGCGCCCCAACCGCTCGAGAGATTGACCACCGTGCCCCGCTTGCTGCGGCAGAGCAGCGGTGCCAGCGCCTGCGTGACAAGGATTGGACCCAGCGTGTTGGTTTGCCAAGTTCGCTCAAATTCGCCCACGCTGACCTTGGCGATCGAGAGGCTCGAGCTTTCGAGAATGGCGGCGTTGTTGACGAGGACATCAAGTTGATCGAGGGACGCATTCAGGATCGACGCCATGGACTGGATGGACTTCGGATCCGTGACATCCAGCGGGACAAACGTCACGCGGGCGCCCGCCTTTTCCAACTCCGCCGCCGCGTGCTTCCCGCGGGCTGGATCCCGCGCGCCGAGGAAAACGTGAAACCCCCGCGCTCCGAGTTGCCGCGCGATCTCGAAGCCAATTCCCTTATTCGCGCCCGTCACGAGGGCGGTGGGTTGGGCCGGGTCTTTCATGGGCGGGCGGAGCGTAGCATGAATCCGGCGGCGCGTGGCAGACCACCGGCGGATTTTGGTTGTTTCCCACCGGTTCCGGGTCTCTGCTCGTCGCTCATCCCATGGGCGCGCCCAAATTTTCCGTCGTCATCCCGTTTTTCAACGAGGAAGGCAACGCCCGCGCGCTGCTCGCCGAAACGCTCGCCAGCGTGGCTGGACTCGGCGGCGACTTCGAGGTGCTGATGGTCAATGATGCCAGCCGCGATCGCACGGCGGATATTCTCGCCGAGATCGCCCACGCCGACCCACGCTGCGTGGTGCTGAGCAACGCGCGCAATGCCGGCCAGGCCGCCTCGCTCCAGCGCGGATTTCTCGCCGCGCGCGGGGAGTGGATTCTCACGATGGATGGCGACGGCCAGAACGATCCGGCCGATTATCCTGCCCTCTGGGCCAGGCTCGCCGAGACCGGCGCGGACATGGTGGTCGGCGTGCGCGCAAACCGGAAGGACTCCGCGCTGCGGCAGCGGATGTCCCGCGTGGCGAACGCCGTGCGCGGCCGCATCCTGCGCGATGGCATGGACGACAGCGGCTGCGCGTTGAAAATTTTCCGGCGCGAGGTGGTGGAAAGTTTCCTGCCGATGAAAACGCTCTATTCGTTCATGCCGGCGCTCGCGGTGGCAGGCGGCTACAAGGTGGTGCAGGCGCCGGTGAATCACCGACCGCGCGCGGCTGGCGTCTCGAATTATGGCCTGCGGGTGATGCTCTGGCGCCCGCTCATCGATCTGCTCGGCGTGTGGTGGTTTACGCGCCGGAGTTTTCCGGTGCGGCGAATCGGCGGTTAGGGCGTATGGGTGCGGCTCACCATGGATCGCGTTCCCCTCGCCCGCTGGCTGATCGTAGCCGCCTTTGCGTTCGCCCTGCTGACAGGCCTTGGCGACCGCGGACTGGTCGAGCCCGATGAGGGACGCTACGCGGAAATCGCGCGCGAGATGCTGGAGTCCGGCGACTGGCTCGTGCCGCGCCTCAATGGCATTGAGCATTTTCAAAAACCACCGGTGATCTATTGGGCAACTGCGATCAGCCTGAAGCTTTTCGGGATCAGCGAATGGGCCGCGCGCCTCCCGTCCGCGCTGACGGCGGCCGGAACGCTTCTACTCACGGCCTGGATCGGTCGCCGGCTCGGCGGCCCGCGCATCGGCCTGGCGGCGGCCGGCGTCCTGCTGGCGTGCCTTGAGTTCTTCGTTCTCGCGCGCTCGATCACGCCCGACATGATGATGACGTTTTGGATCGTCGCGGCGATCGCGTGTTTTGTCCGGCGGGCGACGGGCGGCAGCGGCTGGTTCGAATTCGGTTTCTTCGCCGCGATGGGACTGGGCTTCCTCACGAAAGGGCCGATGGCGCTCGTCGTGCCGATCTTTGCGGGGCTCGCCTGGAACTTCGGCCGGCGCCGCGCCGGCCTCCCGAAAACCAAGCTGCGCTGGCTCCCGGGAATGGTTCTCACGGCGGCAATTGCCATGTCGTGGTTCGCCGCGATGGCGCTGCGGGATCCGACTCTCTACGACTATTTCGTGAAGTACGAACTGGTGCAGCGATTTGCCTCGAAGACCCACGGTCGCTCGCAGCCCCTGCTCTTCTTTGTGCCGGTGCTCATCGCGGGGATTATGCCGTGGCTTTTTGTCGCGCTGACGGCGTTGTTGAATGGACTGGGCTTGCGCAAGGCCGGCTGGCACATCTCGCCCACCGGTTGGTTGCTGGTGGGTTGGACGGTGCCGCCGCTGATTATCCTGTCGCTCTCGGGTTCGAAACTTTTTACCTACATTCTGCCGCTCATGCCGGCCCTCGCGTTGTGGCTCGCCGGCGGGGGACGTTGGAGTGACGCGGCGACGATCACGCCAGCGGCAGGCATCGCGAATTTCTGGTCAGTCTGGTGGCGCCGCATCGGCCTGGTCTGCGGCCTCGCGTTCATCGCCAGCCCGGCGGTTGCGCTGAGTGGCGCCTCACTCACGTTTGAGCGTTGGAAGGAATTCGGATTCGCGTGGTGGTTCGGACCATCAATCGGATTGCTGGCGCTCGTGTGCGCGGGCGCCGCATACCTGGGAACGAAATGGCAGGCGGCGGACGAGGCCCATCTTTGGCCTGCATTTGAAACCATCGGCGGTTTGGCGCTGGCGATCCTCGGCGTCGGTTTGTGGCTGCTGGTCTTTACGCAGGCCACCCAACTGAACGACCGCTTCGGACGCCAGGCATCGGTAAAGTCGCTGGCCGCCCTGGTCAGCGGTCGGCCCGATTACGCCGCCGCCGCCGTCTTCACCTGGCGGGTTCGCGCGCACGGTTTTGAATTTTATCTGGGCCGGCCGGTCGGCGCCACGCGGGCCGACGCGGACGTCGTCCTGCCACTGAACCGCGAACAACAATTCCGGCTCGTCGAGGATCAGGCGCAACTCCTGTCGGGCTTCGCGGCGAACCGCCCTGCCTACGGCCTGATGCGTCGTCCTGATTTTGAACGGGAGTTCAAGGCGCTCGGCTGGAGTGAAATCGGCCACGCCGGCGAATTCGTCCTGACGGCCAACCCCCCCGCGGCCGCCGCCCGCCCTTGACGACTTCGGGCGCCCGCTTATCGTAACTATTGTTGTTACATAACAGTCACCAAACCAAGAAATATCATGAGCACCACCACCGCGCATCCCGTGTCCGACAAGTTGAAGAAACTCGCGCTCGATCTGACGAAGCCGAAGACGTTTCCGCGTAGTCCGCGGGAAAAACTGGCCGGCTATGTGCTGGCCGGACGCACGCTCGACAAGTGCCGGGCGGTCGTGAACGGCACCAACGGCGAATACCATTTCAACTGCCCGCTCGATCGCTACTTTTTCGATTACACCGGCATCGACGCCGAGGCCTTCAAGGCGAAGGTGGCCGCCGGGGCGACCGACGAGGAAATCGCGGAGTTCGTCACCCAGCACGCGAAGACGCGTCCGGCGATCGACATCATCAAGTGGAACAATGCCTGGCGCGAAAAGCGCCTCAGTGAATTGCCGGATGGCCTGCAGGAATACATGGAGACCTACGTGCCGCAGTTCATCCCGAAGAACCGGCCGGTGCATGTGTTCTTCGACATTTACGACCTCGAAGAAGGTCGGATGTGACGTCATTCATGCCGTAGGGCATCAATCGGATCGAGGGCGGCGGCCTTGCGGGCGGGGTAGAAGCCGAAGAACACGCCGACCGCGCCGCTGAAGACGAAAGCCACCACGATCGACGCCGGCGAGATCAGGGTGGGCCAGTCGAAGCGCGCGCTCAGCAGTTGGGAGATGCCCACGCCGAGCAGGATCCCCACGATGCCACCGAGCAGGCTGATGGTCGCGGCCTCGATCAGGAATTGAAGCAGCACATCGCGCCCGTGCGCCCCGATCGCGAGGCGCAGGCCGATCTCGCGCGTCCGCTCCGTCACGCTCACCAGCATGATGTTCATGATGCCGATGCCGCCCACGAGTAGCGACACGCTGGCGATGGCGGCGAGCAGGATGGTCATCACTTTCGTGGTCGCGGTGGCCGCCTGCGCGATGTCCTCTTGGCTGCGCACGGTGAAGTCGTCGTCTTGCCCCGGACGGATGCCGTGGCGCTCGCGCAGCACGCCTGCGATCTGCTGCTGCGCCACCGCGAGACTCTCCGTGTTCTCGGCCTTGATGGTGATCAGCCGGAGTTTCTTGTCGCCGGAAATCCGTTTCATCGCGCTTGTGTAGGGCATGATCACGACGTCGTCCTGGTCCTGGCCCATGAAGTTGTTTCCCTTTGCGACCAGGACGCCGACGATCGTGAACGGCACGTTTTTCACGCGCATGGTCTGGCCGAGGGCGGCGTCCGCGGAACCAAAAATCTGCTTGGCGATGGTGTTGCCGATCACGCACACCTTGGCGGCAGCGATGACATCGCGCTCCGTGAAGCCCTCGCCGAACGAGAACGGCCATTTGCGCACATCGAAATAGCTCGGCGACTCGCCCTGCACGGTGGTGAACCAGTTCTGGTTGCCGGCGGCGATCCGCATGGGCTTGCGGATGCCCTTGCTGACCGCGGCCACGCCCAGCGCCTCGCGCTGGATGGCGTCGGCGTCCTCGACCGTCAGCGTGCCGGCGCTGCCCCAGCCCGTGTTGATGCCGCTGCGCGTCGTGCTGCCCGAGATCACGATGATGACGTTGTCGCCCAGGCTGGCGATTTGCGACTCGACCTGGGACTTCGCGCCGGCGCCGATGCTGGTCATCGCGATCACCGCGCCGACGCCTATGATGATGCCGAGCGCGGTGAGCAGGCTGCGCAGCTTATTGCGGAGCAGGGCCCGTCCCGCGGTCCGGAAGGTGGCGGCGATTTTCATGGCGTGGCGGCGAGATCCGGCGTGAGCTCGGCCTTCTGGGAGGCGATTAGCCGTGCGAGTTCGACGTCCGCGTGCAGTCGCTTCTCGACGGGCCGATCCGACAGGACGGTGCCATCGAACATCACGACATTGCGCTTCGTGTACGCGGCAATGTCCGCCTCGTGCGTGACCATGACAATGGTGATTCCATTTTCATTGAGTTGCTGGAACAGGCCCATGATCTCGATGCTGGTCCGCGAGTCGAGATTGCCGGTCGGCTCATCGGCAAGAATCAGCGTGGGCCGGTTGACCAGGGCGCGCGCGATCGCCACGCGCTGCTGCTGGCCGCCGGAAAGCTGGTTCGGGCGATGGTCCTCGCGCTCCTGCAAACCCACCTGCTTCAACACCTCCATCGCGCGCTCCCGCTGCTGCCGCGTGGAAATCTCGGGCTTCGAATACAAGAGCGGCAATTCCACGTTCTCCAGCGCCGTCGTCCGCGCGAGCAGGTGGAATCCCTGGAAGACGAATCCAACCTTTCGGTTTCGAATATCGGCCAGCTCGTCCTTCGACAACCCCGAGACATCGGTGCCATCGAGGCGAAACGTCCCGCGGGTCGGGCGGTCGAGGCAGCCGATGATGTTCATCAGCGTCGATTTCCCCGAGCCGCTCGCGCCCATCACCGCGACGAACTCGCCCGCGTTGATCGCCAGCGATACTCCGCGCACGGCATGCACATCCGCGCCGTCGGAACGGTAGATCTTGTGCAGGTCCTGCAGTTCGATGACGGGCGCCATGATGAGAAAATTTCCGGCCTAGCGGCGGGGTTGCGATCCGGTCAGCGGATTGGCGGTCTGGGTGCTCGAAGCGACGGGCATGCCGCTCTTCACCGCGGTGACCAGCAAATCACCCTCCTTTAATCCATCGAGGACCTCGGTGAAGACGCCGTCGGTAATGCCGGTCTTCACCTGCACGGGGCGTAACGTCTCGCCTCCGCCGATCGGCGCGAGGTAGGCCGTGCGCGAAGTCGGGGCGCGGGTCGCCGCCGGCCGGCCGCCGGGGGCGCCCCCACCCGGCGGGGGCCCGGCCGGACCCGGTGCTGCGACCGGGGCTTTGTTGCCGCCCTCGACCGGCACGCCCTCGGGCGGGCGGAAACGCAGCGCCGCATTCGGCACGCGCAGCACTCCCTCGCGCTTGGCAAGCTGGATCGAGACGCTGGCCGTCATGCCAGGCTTCAGTTTCAGGTCGGGATTGGCCACCTCAATGATCGTGTCGTAGTTCACAACGTTGTCGACGATGATGGGCGAATTGCGGACCTGGATGACCCGGCCCGTGAACGGCTGCTGCGGAAAGGCGTCGACGTTGAACGTGACCTCCTGTCCGACCTCGACGCCGCCCACGTCGGCCTCGGCAACCTTGGCGTTGATCTGCATTTTCGTCAGATCGTTTGCGATCGTGAACAGTACGGGCGCGTTCAGGCTCGCGGCGACGGTCTGTCCGACATCGATGGAGCGTGAGATCACGATGCCATCGATCGGCGCGCGAATGCTGCAGCGATCCAGATCCACCTGCGCGCGCTTCACCGCCGCTTCCTGCACCAGGATGGTCGCATCGGCCTGCATGAGGTCGGTCTTCGCCTTGTCGTAATCGGCCTGCGACGCGACGCGGTTGTCGCGCAAGCCGCGGGTCCGCGACTCGTTGAGGCGCGCGATCTCGAGATTCGCCCGGGCCTGGGCGAGCGCGCCCTGCGCCGATGCCACATTCGCCTCGTAGGTGGGAGGATCGATTTCCGCGATCAACTGCCCCGCCTTCACGGGTGAGTTGTAGTCCACGTAGAGCTTCGAAATCGTGCCGGAAATCTGGCAGCCGACCGTGACGTTGATGAGCGGGTTCAGATCGCCATTTGCCGTGACGACGCGAACGATATTCCCCTTGATGACCGGCGCCGTGGTGTAGATGATCTTTTCGCGGCCGACGCCGGGAATGAACTTCCAGGCGATGAAGCCAACGGCGGCGAGGGCGGCAACGATGATTGCGAACAGGCGAAGTCTGGAATTCATGGGGGAAGGACCGATAAGTTGGTTCTGCGCCGAACCGCAACCGTCCAGACCTCAAGCACAAGCTTTCTGGCGCTGCCACGCGGCACGATGCGTCAGACCGGGTCGCGGATCAAGACGACGCGGGCTACTGCGCAATCCCGGCGTGCCAGCCTAATTGCCGGGAACAATCTTCAAACGGACCGCGTCGGCGGGCGTGGCAAGCGTGTCCTTGAAATAGATCTTCAGGCCCGTCGTTGGCTCCTCGTACAAAAGATAGAGGCCATCGATCCGGCCCGACCCATCGTCGGGGTCGCTCTTTTTTCGTTTGCGTTCCGTCACCGTCGGAATCTGCACAAATGTTCCGTCGCGCGGGACGTTGGCGCTGTCCGGCAAGACCTGGCCGGTCACCTGTGAGCGCCACATCATGCGCGTGTAGTCGGCAATCACGTAGCGGATGCCGTCCTGGTCCGTCTCAAGGATGGTGATGGTCTTGTTCAACCCTCCAAATTTTACCATCGAAAGCGGGTCGTTGAATTTGACGTCAAGCTCCACGGCCTCACCCGCCGCGGCCCAGACGGGCAGCAACGTCGAGGCGAGCAGAATAAGGCCGAAGACCGTTCCTCGAAATTTGGACATGCCTCGAGATTGCCCATGCGGGGGCACGAATACAAGGTCCGCCGCCTCCCTTAATCGATCACGCGAATGCCCTCGGCCTCCAGCGTGCGAAAAATTTCCGCCAGATGTTCGCGACCGCGCGTCTCCACCGTGCAAAAAACGCGCACCGCGAAAACATCGCCCCCCGCGAACGCGCGGTCGTGCTCGATCTGCTGCACGCTGGCGCCCGACTGCGCGAGCAGCCTGGTGAGCAACGCCAGGCCGCCGGGCCGATCGCTGATCACGGCCTGGAAACGTGCGATGCGGCCGTCGGCCACGAGGCCCTTCTCGATCACGCGGCTGAGAATGACGGGGTCGATGTTGCCGCCGCAGAATGGCAGCACCACCCTTTTCCCGGCCAGCTCCGGCAGCTTCCCGGCGAGCATGGCGGCGAGACCGGTCGCGCCCGCGCCCTCCACGACGAGCTTCTCCAACTCGACAATGCGCAGGATCGCGAGCGCGATTTCGTCCTCGTTCACCGTGACGATTTTTTCGAGCCGCGGCGCGGCGATGGCGAAGGCGTTCGGCCCCGCCTCGGGCACGGCGAGGCCGTCGGCAAGTGTCGCGCGGGTGACACAGCTAACGGATTTCCCCGCCTTGATCGCCTCCTGGAAGCAGGTCGCACCCTCGGCCTCCACGCCGTAAATTTTCACCTCCGGCCGGAGCGTCTTGATCGCCAGGGCGAGGCCCGCCGCGAGACCACCCCCGCCCACCGGGACAATCACGGCCTCGAGGTTGGGAACCTGCTCGAGAATCTCCAACCCCATGGTTCCCTGCCCCGCGATAATGTCCGGCGCATCGTAGCCGTGGATATACGCGAGCCCCTCCTCAGCGGCGACGGCATTGGCTCTTTCGCGCGCACCGGCAAAATCGCGGCCCGCGAGAATGACGCGCGCGCCGAGCTTGCGGCAGGTGTTCGCCTTGATCATCGGTGCAAACTCCGGCATGCAGACGGTCACGGGAATGCCGAGCAGGCTGCCGTGGTAGGCGAGGCCCAGCGCGTGGTTGCCCGCGCTGGCGGCGATGACACCGCGCTTGGCCTGCGCGGGGTCGAGCCGGGTCAGGGCATTGCGCGCGCCGCGCTCCTTGAAGCTGCCGGTGCGCTGCAGATTCTCGAGCTTGCAAAAAATCGTGCTGCCGGTCGCCTCCGAGAGCGGAATCGACTCCGGACACGGCGACACCAGTACCGAGCCCGCGATGCGCTCACGGGCCGCGGTGATATCGGCAAAGGTCACGGGGGAGCTCACGTCCTCACTCAATCCCGCGCCACGCGAGAAGCCAAGCGCGAAAGGTCGATCGCGCGCGCTACGCTTTCCCCGCGCGGGGTCGGGTGCTATCCTCGCGGCATGACCGACCTCCAGCCCCTGATCGAGGCGCGCGGCGAGGAAATTTTC
>JANMQT010000056.1:0-10500 GCA_031370675.1 Verrucomicrobiota bacterium | reverse complement strand
TGATGCTGCACGTGCTCACGGCGGAGAAGCGCGCTTTCTATGCGCTCGAAAGCCTGTGGGGCGACGCGAAGCAAACC
Source organism: Verrucomicrobiota bacterium (assembly GCA_031370675.1). Taxonomy (GTDB): domain Bacteria; phylum Verrucomicrobiota; class Verrucomicrobiia; order Chthoniobacterales; family SZAS-18; genus SZAS-18. The sequence goes on along the minus strand of JANMQT010000056.1, from coordinate 10,423 downwards.
CGCGTCGCCGACCCCACCCCGGCCCCGCGTCCGCGCCCGCGCCGCACCCGCAAGACCTGAATCCGGGAAACTCCGAAGCGCCGCAGCCATGCAACTGCTCGTTGAAACCGAAATCGAATGCCCCTGGTGTTTTGAGCAGTTCCCCCTGGTAATCGACACGTCGTCCGGCGACTACGAGATGATTGAGGATTGTTCCGTTTGCTGCCGGCCCATCCAACTGGAGATTCAATGCAGTCCCGGCCGGGTCGACACCGTGCAGGCAAACCCCGGCTGACGCATCCCCGCTCCCCGCCCATGTTCCAACACGACGCCATTGCCCGGCTGTTGCGAGACAACGATCCCGCCACGGTCCGGCTCGTGAAAAGTCAGTTGCTGCAGAACCCCGTCGACAACGCCGCGCACATCCGGGACCTGCTCGGCCGCACCGATGACGCGGTGGTCAGCGCCCACGCGCGCGACCTCCTCGCCACGATTGAGGCCGCGCAGGCAGGTGAGGAATTCGACCTTCTCTGCCGCTTTTTCCCCGAGGACGGCGACATCGAGTCGGCCTGCTGGCTGCTCGCACGCTGCCTCACCCCGGGCGTCGACCCGGCCCCTGCCGTGCGGCAACTCGACCAATGGGGGCGTGATCTCGCCTCGCGCCTGGCGCGTCTCAAGACGGACGAGGAGCGGGTGGCGGAGCTCGGTGGCTTTCTCGGCGGCCATGTCGGCCTGCGCGGAAACACGGAGAATTATTATCATCCGGACAATTCGATGCTGCCCCGCGTGATCGAGTCAAAGCTCGGTATCCCAATTTCGTTGACGCTGCTGTACATCATCGTCGGCCGCCGCGCCGGCCTGCGGGTCGAGGGCATCAATCTGCCCGGCCATTTCATCGCGCGCGTCGGGGAAATCCTCTTTGATCCCTTTCATCGCGGACGCGTCCTGAGCGCAGCCGATTGCGAGGGCATCCTGCGCAAACAAAACCTGCGGCCGCACGCCAGCTACCTCACGGTCGCCAGCTCCCGTCTCATCCTCATCCGCACACTGGCGAATTTGCTGTATATTTTTCAGGAGACGAATCGCGACTCGGATCGCGACCGCGTCGCCGAGTGGCTCAAGGCGCTGGACCGCGAATAGGCGGCGGCGGTCGGCGTGCCGTGCGCACTGCTTCACTCTCTTTTTCCATGCGCGTCGAAGTCCTGAACACCGGCTCGGAACTGCTCCTCGGCGCGGTCGTAAACACGCATCTCGCCTTTCTTGGCCAGCAACTTTTCGGCATCGGCCTGCGCATCGAGCGGCAGACGTGCGTGCCGGATGGCGCAGTCATCGGCCCGGTGATGCGCGAAACGTTCCCGCGCTGCGACGTCCTGCTCGTCACCGGGGGACTCGGGCCGACCTCCGACGACCTCACGCGCGAGCTGGTCGCCGGATTTTTCGACCTGCCGCTCGAGCGGGATGAAACCGTGTACGCGATGATCAAGGATCGCGTCGCCAAGTTTGGCCGCGAGATGAACGAGAGCCTGGCTCGGCAGGCGTTCGTCCCGCGCGGGATGACCATGCTGCCCAATCCCCACGGCACGGCTCCCGGCCTGTATCTGCCGGCGCGAACCCACCAGGGCCAGGCGGCCCCCCACCTCTTCCTGCTGCCGGGACCGCCGCGTGAGTTGCGTCCGATGGTGCTCAATGAGGTGCTGCCGCGCTTGCGGGAGCTGCGCGCAAAGGCGGGCGGCGCCACTGAGGCGATGAAGGTGTTTCGCATCGTCGGACTCGGGGAATCCCAGGTGGAGGAGATGGTCGGGCCCGCCCTGCTGGCGCTGCCAAATCTCGAGCTGGGCTATTGCGCGCGCAGTGGCGAGGTGGACGTGAGGCTGATCGGCCCCGCGGAAACGGTGGCGCGCGCCGCGGCCATCGTGCGCGCCGAGCCGGGCCTGCGCGAGCATCTCATCTCGGAGACGAACGAAACGATTGAGGAGATCATCGTGAATTTGCTGCGGAAACGCGGCGCCACGCTTTCGTCCGCCGAGTCCTGCACCGGCGGATTGATCGCCCATCGCGTCACCAACGTGCCGGGCGCCTCGAAGGTCTTCATCGCCGGGCCCGTGACCTATGCGAACTCGGCGAAAGTCCAGGCCCTCGGCGTTGCTCCCGCGCTGATCGACGCGCACACCGCGGTGAGCGGGGAGGTCGCGCGGTCCATGGCGCTGGGCGTGAAGCATGCATTCCAGACGGATTTTTCGATCGCGACCACCGGTGTGGCCGGGCCGGATGGGGCCACGCCGGAGTCGCCGGTCGGCACCGTCTTCATCGCCGTGGCGGGACCAGGCGACGAGATCGAGGTGAAGCGCCGCCAATTCTTCGTCAGCGACCGCGAGACCTTCAAGCATCTCGCGGCACAGGCCGCGTTTTATCTGCTCCGGCGGAAGCTGATAGCAGACAATCAAATTGACACCAGGTGATGTCCGGTCCGGCCTCAGCCAGGCGGGCGACCAGGACCGCGTTCGCGCCTGCGGGCGCTCCGCCCCGAAACCCGACTAAGCAACCGCGCGGGTTCGCGTCAGTTCGTCGTAAATCCCGAAAATCCGCTCAAACGCCACGCTCCAATCGTACCGCGCCGCCACCGCCGCCGCGGCCGCGCGCCCGAGCACCGGCAAATCGCGCGCGGCCATGCGTTCGATCGAATCCGCCAGCGCGGCGGGTGAGTTTTCCACCGCCCAGTCGTCCAGACCCGCAAAGACGATTCGATCCATGCGGCTGCCGCGGATCCCGCAAACCGGGGTACCGCAGGCCTGCGCCTCGAGCGTGACCAGGCCAAAGGTCTCGAGCACTCCCGGATGCACAAACAAATCCGCCGCGCGGTACAAGCGCGGCAGCTGCTCGCTGTCGATCGCCGGCTGCCACGTGAGGGCGCCGGTCGCCTCGCGCAGGGCGCTGACCTCAGCGTGAAACTGACCATCGCCCGCAATCAAAAGGTGGAAGCGGCCCGGGTGCCGCCGATGCACCACGGCAAACGCCGACAACAACGTTTGCAGGTTCTTCTCCGGCGCCAGCCGGCCGATGTAGAGCAACAGGCAGACCTCCGCGCCGATGCCCAGTTCCGCCCGCGCGCTGGCAGCCGGATTGTCCGACACAAAGAATTTCCCGCCGTCCATCCCAAGCTCTGCGACGACCGCGTTGTTCACCCCCCACTCGCGCAAGATCACCGCGAGCGCCGGCGAGGGCACCAGCGTTCGATCAAAATCATTGTAGGTGTGCCGCGTGTAACGCCGTGCGAAATCCCCGAGCAACTGCGCGCCAAACTCGCCGAGCCACCTCCGCGCCGCCGGCTGAACATACGCCTCGGCGAAATGCGAGTGGTAGTAGCCAACCACTGGAATGCCAAGGGAGCGGCCGGTTTTCTGCGCCCGCCAGGCCAGCTGATACGGATCGCTGCACTCGATGAGATCCGGGTGCTCGCTCTCGATGACGTTTGAGACGGCCGTGAGATTGAGCAGCGCGCGATATTGCGTGGCGCGCGAGATCAGCGGCGCGCGAATCTCGTGCACGCGAGCGTTCGCGTCGCCGTGCACGCGGGTCTCGGCGCCCGGCACAATGAGGACATGCTGCCAGTTCGGGCGATGCCGCCGCAGCCAGGCGACTTTCTCGCCGACGTATCGCTTCACGCCGCCGCTGGCCGGCGAATAAAACTGGGTGAGATCACAAATCTTCAAGGCGTTGGGCGGAAGTCTCGCGCAGGTCCGCCCCGTCGGAAAGCTGCGAGCATGAGCCGGATGCGGCGGCGGTCATTTCCGCGCGACGGCGGAGATACCCAGGCCGTCGACCTTCCATGTGTTGCCATCCAGCGTGCCGACATAGAACGGCATGCGGTTGAGCAGGCTCAAATAGACGTGCGTCTCGAGTGGTCGCTGTGACGCGAGATGCGTGATCACCACCCCCTCGTTCTGCTGCCCGGGGTCCCGGTTTGCGGGCAACGTGAGGCAGTTCCGGTACAGGCGGTCGGCGGAAATCCCACGGTTGCCATCCCGCGAGACGACGAAACGATAGTGACCTCCCACCACCACCGAGCCTGGCTCGGTCGGCTGCGCCACCGCGTAAATCAGAAACGCATCGAGCTGCGGATGGTCGAGAATGACGAGCCCGTATTGACGCGAACAGGGTTGCACGATCCCGCTGAGCGCACGCAGGCGGGCGCGCAACTGCCCCTCCTCCGCCGCGGTCGGGCTTTCGCCGCCGAGACGCTGAAATTTCGGGACAGCTCCGGCCACGAAGGCGACCTCAAACGCGTTCCGGGCCGCACCGTTCTCTTCGCGGATGAACCGAATGCGCTCCGCCGCGCGATCGCGCACCACGATCCAGCCGCGCACTTGTTCCTTCGCGAAGTCGACCCCCTGGCCCCGGGCCATCTCGGTCGCCACGCTCACGCGCTGATCCTGCTCATAGATTTGTTTCCCGATACCCGGGACAAGCGCCTCCGGAAAATCGTGCGCCAGCGGCTCGATTTCGGCCCGGGGCTGGGGCGGCGCCGCCAGCGGTGGCGTGAGTTGTCCCGGCGCGCACAGCGGCAGAAAGAGGGAAAGGAGGGCAGCCAGCAAACGCGATTTCACCCGCAAACGTGCACCCGATCGCCAGGCGGGTCTCCGGGGAATTTATCCAGCCCGGCGGCTGTCGTCATCTTAATGCGCCGAGTTCTTCCGCATATCCCGTCAGTTCCATGTACCCGACGCCGGTCAGCGCTCGGCCCGCGCGGGATCCCGTCGCGCGCACCGCGCCTTCCCAATAGTTAATCACGCCAAGCGAGAGTTCCTGATCGTCGAGCGGTGTTTCGACCCGGATCGCGAGGCCATGCCCCGGAACGGAGATTTCCCACGCGACCGGATACGTGCCCTTGGTCCGGTCGCTCCGCCAGCGCCGCCCGGCCGTCAGCGTGAAATCCTCGCGTCGCAGGTGCGTCTCCACGCCGTTGGCTTCCACCAGGGTTCCGCTGGAGTTCGGATCGATCGAGCCGTCGCGACGGCGCAGGGCGTACAACATCAATTCGGCGCCGTCGTCGAACTGGAAACAAAACCAGTCCCAGCCCACTTGATCCTTCCCCAGCTGATTTGAGGCCCACTCATGATCGAACCAGCTCGTCCCGCTCACCTCAAATCCACGACCCTCAACGGCCAGACGGCCGGTCGTTTGCAGCCGCGTGAATGAATAATAATGGGACGCGTTTCCCGCGCCGTCGGCCTTTTGGCTCACCCCGTCGGCGCCATGCAAGACCGGTGGCTTGTCCGGGCGTAGGATCAAATCGATCTCCATTTCCCCCGTTCGCGCCGCGACGCGCCAGGATCCATCGGCCTGCGCGATCAACTGCCAGTCCTCGATCCAGGCGAACGGCCGGCCCGCGACGGTCGGGTCGCCAAACCCGGCTTCGCCAAATGCACCGCGGGTCACTCTCGCATCAAAATGAAAGCGTTTGCCGTCGAGCTCCGAAATCGCGAAATGCGCGAATTTGAAGTCATCCACCGCGAAACGCGACCCACCCTCCGGCGCGACGCCGGCCGCCGCGGGCCGGATGCCCTGCCGGAAAAACGTCAGCTCATACCCGAACGCTCGCCCCGATTTCGCATCGCGAAGATTTCCCGTGAAATACCACCACTCCGTCTTGAAATTTCGATGAGGCCCGTGGTCGCGCGGAAATTCGTATTTCCAGCCCGGCGCCGCAAACGTCCAACCCGCATCGTTTTCGCCGGTCGCCCCCGCCGCGGCGCCCGCACCCGCGGCCTCCGCCGAAGCCGCGGCGAGCAGCAGCGCGGAGAGAAAAAACAGAATTCGCACGTCGGAGCCTAGGGCGGGGGCGCGAGCGCGCAAGCCGGGGCGGGGTCGCGATCAGCTCCGGAACTTCACGAAGAGCTGATTCGCTTCCTCAAGCGTCTCCCGGCTGCCTACATCGAACCAGGTGCCGGGAACGCGCCAGGTCTGCACCGGCACGCGGGGGTAGAGCCATTGGACCAGGCGACCCGGTTGATCAGGGTTGTTCCCTTCCGCGATGTATTCCGCGATCCGGCGCACCACGGCCTTCGGATAGTAATAGAGCGCGATGCTGATCAACGTGCTAGGTGGATCGGCGGGCTTTTCCGCGAACTGCGTGACGACGCCCGTGTCGTCCACCGCCACCACCCCATATTTCTTTGCCTCCCCGAGGCTGCCCACGTCGTACACACCGATGGCGGGGCCCGACAGCGTGCGGCAGAAGCGACCGAAGTCCTCGAGGCTTTGCGAAAAGAGATTGTCGCCCGCCACCACGACCAGATCGCTCCGGTCGAGACCGTAGCGTTGAATGACGAGATTCATGTCGCCGATCGCGCCGAGCTTGTCGGCGTCGCCCGTCGAGCCGTCATTCACGATTTCAAAATGGAGCCGATGCCCGCCCTTCGTGTAGCCGTCCGCCCACGCTTGAAAATGGGAGGCGAACTTGGCGTTGGTGACAACGTAAACCATCTCGATTCCGTCGATCGGAGCCATGTTGTCGAGCACCCATTCCATCATCGGCTTGCCTGCGACGGGAAGCAGTGGCTTTGGTTGGTTCAGCGTGAGCGGATACAGCCGCGTGGCATAGCCGGCGGCGAGAATGAGTACGTTCATCGGAAAAGCGTGACGGCGGCAGCACGGAGCGGGCGCGGGTCAACTCAACCGCGGCGGCGGCGGCGCTGCTCAGGTTCGCGCGGGCGTCCCTTGACGGCGTCCCGAAGTTCCTTCGCACAGGCCGGGTTCACTTTGAAGTCGGCCTTCTCGACGTCTTCCCGCGTGCGCAGGCGACCGATCGAGCAGACGATGTAGTCGAACATCAGCAGGCCCTCGAGGGTGCCGATGAGTTCAGCCGGTTCGATGTCATTGCCGAGCCGATCGAGCATCGACGTGCCCTTGATCGGGGTACCGGACAGACCAATGGCCTTTAACACCGTCGTGTCGCCACCAGTCAGGGAAATTTCGCGCGCCATGCGGGGACCTTGGACGGACCGCGTCGCGTTGGCAATCTCGCGCTGCAGGTCAGCGCTCCGCCGGTGGCGGGACCAACGGAGAAAGCGGGTCCTTGGGGGCGGAGGGCGGCTGTTGCGAACGCGGGGCGGCCGGCGATTTTACGGCCGGGGCCGCCGGTGGATTCGTTCGCGGAACGACTTTGACCATCGGCACCAGCGGTCCAATCGGCGCGGCCGCCGTCGACGACGACGACGGGCGGCCGAGAGCCGGCAACACCTGCGGCGTCGTGGTGGTCTTCCCCGGACCACTGAGAAATGGAGTGCGACTGAGCGGCGGTCGCGACGGCACGTGGCCCGGATCTGGATTCGCGCGCGGTGGAGCGGATAACACCGGGGTCACGGGCCGGATCAGACCCGTGGACGTGGGCGGCGGCGCGGCGGCAATGGGCGCGATCCGTGTCGGCGGCGCCGGAGAAGGTGGTGGCATGGGGGAAAGGACAAACTCTTCGCTCCGGTCGGCCGCTTCCAGCGCGGGCGCGACGACTGGCGCCGCACTGGCTGCGGGCCGCGGCGGGATCACGCTCGGGGGTGGTGGTTGCACCACCGGCGGGCGCGGGGTTTCCTCGTGCTCCGCCGTCGGGAGGATCGTCACGGCGGCATCCGCCGACGGGGCGGTCGTCAGCGCCAGATCGAGTTCCGTCGCCGATTCGCCTGGCGGCTTCTCCTCGTCCTCCTCATCGTCCCATTCGAGCAGCTCAAACTCGGAGGGGACCCTTTCCTTCCGCCCCGGGCGCACGATCGCCAAGTCCACGACGATGTCTTGGTTCTTCCACGGGATGTTGGGAATTTCGAGCGGGAACGACACTTTGAAATCCGGCGTCGTGCGCCGCGTCGCCGCCGCGGTCCAGCCCATGACGTGAAACTCATGCTTGCCGCGCCGCCAGGGGATTGGGGTCTCGTCGGCGTCAGCGACGAAATCGACATAGAGCGACGCGACTTCACCGGGAAGCAGGATGAGTGGAAACACCTCCATTTCTTCAAACGAAGACGACCCTGACGGGTTCAGGCAAAGTGTTTTCCAATGAAAGGTGCGCCGGACCCCGTCGGGCGCCACCACGGCGGTGTCGAGATGTCCGACCGTTTGCGAATGCCGCGTCATGTTCGCGACACTCAAGCGCACGCGGAATCGCTCGATGATGCGCAGTCGGTTGACGCTGACGCCTACCGCGCCCGCCGTGTGGATTGAAATTTTTCGCGGGCGAAGGAGCCGGGCGACCACGTCGGCTCCCAGCAAATACATCAAGCCGAGTAAATTCGCGACGCCCAAAGCAAAGAGCAGCGTTTCCAGCCGGGTCGGCTCAGTGCCGGGAACGAGCCATTGCAACGCGGCGCCGAGCCAGCCATGGCCAGAACCCGTCGCGGAAGGAGCCGGCGCCCGGGGAGCCGCGACGAGCGGCGGGACGGGTGCAACCGCGGCCAACGGGGTGGGCGTGGGCACGACCGCTGACGGCGCGCTGGTGGCCGTCAGGTTTCGCGGGGGTTTGGTCGTCGGGGGCGGTCCGACGTTGCGGCCGCCGACGATTTCCTCAAGTAGCTGAGCCTCAGTGCGGGCCAGGGCCGACTCGTTCAGCTCGACCGCGGGAGAGGCCGAAGCATCGGCCACGGGCGGGGGCAGGAGGTCGTTCCGCACTGGTAATTCATCCACCGGGGTCGGGGCCGGCGCGGCGGCGGGGGTTGCCGACCCCGCCAGCGCGGCGGCCGACGCTAGCGGGAGGATGGCCAGTTTTTCCAGCGTCTGCGAGAAGATGAAGTTGAGCGACGTGGGATAAAATTGTTCCGCAGACTGCAGTGCCTGCGCGGCTTTCTCGAAGCGTTTATGCGTCACGTCGAGCGCGATTTGCGAGTAGTAACGGGCCGGTGTCTGGCCGGCCAGGGGCAGCCGATCGGCCAGTTTCTCCGCAGCGGCCAACTTTCCCTCGAGCAGCAGCGTGAGTACGATTTTATATTGCAGGAGCTCGCGCTCGACGGGCTGCTTCGTCGTGCTGGTGGCGCCCAGCATTCCTTCGTATTGCGTCCGCGCCTTGGTGTAATCCTTTTCGACGAACGCAACCTCCGCGAGGTCGAATTTAGCCGGCCAGTTCGCCGGGTCCGCCACCAGCGCCTTGCGGAAGAGTGCCTCGGCGGCCCGGTAGTTGCCCCGGTAAAACTCAAGGGCCCCACGCAGATTGAGAGCCTCGGCCGGTTTCGAGTTTAGCGTGATCGCCTCCTCGAGAAGTTGCGAAGCCCCGTCCAGATCCTTGGTTTTCAACTTCGCCTGAGCCTCCCGAATCTTGGCGGCGTACGCGTCGGGCGCTTCGTTGGCCGCGCGTATCCAGCGCGATTCGCGATCGTCGTTGTCCGCGTAACGCCAAGCGCCGGCACCCCGGACGTCGGACGAATCTTTCGGCGAGGGGGTCGCCGTGGGCGCGGCAGCAGGTTGCTCGGGCGGAGATTTGGACGGCGGTGAGCCGGAATCCGATGGCGGCAGTTTCGAAAGCGGCAGCTCATCGATCGGCGCGGCGGTCTCGCCCGCGAGTGAATTGCCACTGCCCGTGGGCAGATCGATGTCGAGCGCCGGGGGCAGCAGCGGAACCGGCAGGCCGCGGGCGCGCGGCCCGCCGCGTTGTCCGGCCGTCGGGTCGTACGCGGTATTCCCGGCGGCCGGGGGCACCATCCACCCCGCCGCCACGAGCGCGTCGGCATAAATGGCCTTCAGGGCCGCGCTGCCCGGTGTCCCGGCGAGCGCCAGCACCTTGCTCGCGGACGCCGCGTCGTTCTTGGCAAAGGAAAGCGCGGCTTGCGCGAAGATCTTGGCCGTCGATGCCGGGTTCGAGCGCAACCGCGTGAATCTCTTCTGCGCGTCCGCCGGATCATTCGTGAGCAGCGCGCAAACGAGCAACTTGTATTGCACCAACTCCCACTCGGCCTCGAGCTTGTAGCGATCCGTCTCGAAGGCCAGGTTTTCAAAGGCGCGCCGGGCCGCCGCGAAATCCTTCTGCCGGAACGGCACCTCGGCGACATTGAAGCGCGCGACCCAAAGCCCCGGGTCCAGGTTCACCGCGCGACGAAACTGCTCGTTCGCCTTCGCATAATTGCCGCTGCGCAGAAAAATCGCCCCGCGCAGGTTGGCACATTCCGCCCCACTCGCCCCCTGCTTCTCCGCCGCCTCCAGTTTTTCGAAGGCGAGCGAAGGATTGCCAGACTCATACGCGGCATAGGCCATCTGCAGCAGCAAATCGGCGCCCGCCTTGACCGGTAGCGCCGGCGCCGCCGCGTCCGCCGGCTTCTTCGCCCCGGTCACGGGCACCGCCTTCCGCGTCTGGCCCTTGACGGCCGGATCCGTCGGCGGCTCGGCGGGAAGCGCAGCCGTCAGGCCCGCAAACAGACCTGCCAAAAACAAAAAAATGAAACGGTGAGGCCGGGGCATCGAAGACCAGCCACCA
>JANMQT010000016.1:0-22614 GCA_031370675.1 Verrucomicrobiota bacterium | reverse complement strand
CGGTTTTCGATTCACCCGTGCCCACCGATCCCGCTATTGTGCGGGCGATGAATGACGAAACGTGGCAGTCAGCAATCCAAGCGCTGCAAATCGAGCAGCAGCGGTTGAAGGCGGAGCTCAATCGAATCGACGCCCGCATCGGCGAACTTGCGGGGACACGACTGGCAACCGCAGCGCCATCTGGCGCCCCCGCCGACGCCTTCTCCGCCCCGTCAGCGTCTTCCGTCTTGCCACCGCCCCTGCCTCGAACGATTCCGCGCCCACCGGGTCCTCCCGTGCCAACGCCTGCGCATTCCATCGAGGCACTCCTCCAAATCAAGCCCGCGGTCGCGCCGGCTCCTCCCGCGGGTCCAGGGCCAATCGCGCCGCCCCCTGCACCGCCGCCCGCGCCCGCCCAGCCGGGGGAATCGCTCGAGATGCGCGTGGGCAGTTTCTGGCTGGTGCGCATCGGTGTCGCCATCCTGCTGACCGGGCTCGTTTTCCTCGCGACCTACCTCTACCAGACGATCACGCCGCGGCTCGGACCAGGCGGAAAAATCGGTCTGCTTTATCTCGCGTCTGGCGCCCTCGCCGGCATCGGGACATGGCTAACGCGAAAGGCCACGGAGCCACGCATGAAGAATTTTGCCGCCGTCGTGGAGGCCGGCGGCCTCGCGGCCGTGTTTTTTACGACCTATGCCGCGCATTATTTTCCTGGACTGCAAATCATCTCCCACCCGAGCGTCGCGGCCGCACTGCTGCTGGCCTGGAGCGGATTCATTGTCTGGCTCTCGAGTCGCAGGCAGTCGCCCACGCTCGCGGCCGGCGCCATCGCGCTCATGGGCTACACCATGGCCGTGCATCCGATGGGTACATTCAGCCTGACCGCGAACCTAATCGTGGTGGCCGCCTCGCTGGTGCTGCTTTGGCGGCATCGATGGGTCATGGTGTCGTACGCCGCACTGGCCGCAAGCTACGGCGGCTACTTCTACTGGCGGTTTTTTCAGAAATCGCCGTGGTCGTCCGACGGTTTGTTCTGGATCGAACTTGGTTTTCTCACGGGCTACTGGGTGCTCTTTGCAGCCAGCGGTTTTGTCGGTACCGAGAAAGAGCTGCTGCCGCGGAACCGGGCGTTTCTCGTCGGCCTGAACAACAGCGCTTTTTTCGCGCTGGCCACGTTGCTGGTGGTGGCATTCTACCGCGCGGATTTCTGGAAATTCGCCACGATCTTCGGCGCCGTGTTGCTGGTGATCGGGGCGCTCTGCCATCGACGCGTGGATGGCGCCACCGCGGGTGTCTATCGCATGCAGGGTCTATTGCTGATCACGCTGGCGATCGTAACTTATTTCAGCGGCTGGCAACTCGGTCTGATGCTCGCGCTCCAGACCGCCGTGCTCACCTCGGCCGCCTCGTGGCGGTGCAGCCGCGTGCTCCTGCTCGCCGCGATGCTGGCGGGAATCGTCGCCACCATCGCCATGTTTGGCCATGTGATCGATAATCGGGCCTTTTCAGTCATCCTGCCCGTCAGCGCCACGGGCACGCTGCTGCTGGCCGCCGGCTGGATCGCAAAGCATCGCCCGCGTGGCGAGACTCCGGAGCTCTACCCCCAATGGTTCGCCACCGCGTCGGCGATCTTTACAATCCTCGGTCCGGGTGTCTGGTTCTTTGGCATGTGGATGCGCGCAGGCTCACCGGTCCTACCGGCGGCGCTCGGCGCGATGGCGGTGGCCATGACGCTCGCCGCGCCCTTCCTGCAACTGCGTCTTCTGCCGGCGCTGGGCCAGGTTTGGTTTGTCGCCGCGGTGTTCCGGTGGTTCCTCGACCACGGCGCGTTGCGACTGCCGGAGGCGGTGACGCATCGCGCGCCGTGGTGGAGCAGCGCGGCCTTGATCGCCGCGGCCCTGGCGCTTGGTCGCTGGTGGCGGTCCTCCGCGCCCGCCCCACTCGGGGTGGTCAGCGATGCGCCCGCCACCACGATCGCCCGGGCCGTGGCCGCCCTGGGTGGCGTGGTGATGCTGGGCGCCGCGGTCTGGCCGTGGTGCACCACCGAAACCTGGCTCGTGGTCGCGCCGCTGCTGGCGGCGGTCGTGATCGTTGCGGCCCTCGCACTGCGCGACGAAATTCTCGGCCTCGCGTCGCAACTGCTGGTACTGGCGGGCAGCGGCGCGCTGGTCCAGGCGCATTTCTCCCATCCACTGCCCGGCGCCGCGTTTGCGCTCGTCGGGGCCGCGTCCCCGCTCCTCTTTGCGGTGTTCAGTACGCGGCTGGCGGGCCGCTTCAGCTCCGACGCGCTTCGCCAGGCGACTGATCTGCGGGTCTTCTACGAGGTGCTCTCCGTGCTGCTGTCGGTGCTGTGGATTTTCGATTATGTGCCGAGGCCCTGGCAGCCATTCGCGCTGTCCGTTGCGGCAGTAGCCATCTTCGTCCTGAACCGACTGGGGGCAGGCCTGCGGCCATTCTTCTTTTCCGTTCTTGGTGGTACGGCGCTGCTGACTTTTTGGGTCGCTTTGCGAACCGGCGAGCACGGCACGGTCCAGAATCTCGCCGCCCTGGTCCTGCTCGCGCTGCCGTTCGAGTGGGCGCGGCGGACGGACGACGCGGCTGACATTCCCGCCGATCCGGTCCGTTCCGTCTGCCTGGGCGCATTGACGCTGACCGGCTGGCGGTGGGTCTCGAGCGCCACCGGGACGAAGGGTGGATTCTACCTCGCGGCCGCGTGGGCCGTGTACGCCGCCGTGCTACTCGGAATCGGACTCGCCGTGAGGGAGCGCATCTACCGGCTGGCGGGCTTTGCAATCCTGGCGGCGACGCTTATTCGCGTGACGATCTTCGACGCCTGGCGGCTTGGGGTCGCGTACCGCATGATCAGCTTCATCGTGCTCGGCGCGGTCTTGATGATCGTGGGCTTCCTCTACAACCGGTACCAGGACAAATTAAAGGAGTGGCTCTGAGCGGGATCTTGCGATTCGCTACGGCGTGTCCTCCAAGCATCTTCCCCTCAACGACGAACTTCAATCCTACCTCGGTGACAAACACAGTGGCGCCGGTGACCCGCTGCTGGAGGAATTGCACCGCGAGACCTGCGCCCTCTTTCCGGAGCGCGCGGAGATGCAGATCAGCGCGGCGCAGGGCACGTTGCTCACCATGCTGGCCGGCCTGACCGCGGCCCATTCGATGATCGAGGTCGGTACCTTCACCGGCTATAGCGCCATCTGCCTGGCACGCGCGCTGGCCCGCGGCGGGCGTCTGCTCTGCTGCGACATCAACGAGGAATGGACGGCAGTCGCGCGGAAGTTTTGGGAGCGTGCCGGCGTGGCCGATTGCATTGACCTCCGCATTGGACCCGCGCTCGACACGCTGCGCGCCCTGCCGGAGAACGTGCGCTTCGACTTCGCGTTCATCGATGCCGACAAGCCGGGCTATGACGCGTATTTCGAAGCCCTACTGCCGCGGATGCGCCGCGGCGGACTGTTTGTTTTCGACAACATGCTTTTCAACGGTCGCATCGAGGACACAACCGAGGAAAGCGCGGTGGCGCTCAACCAACTGAACAAGAAACTTAGCACGGACCCGCGGGTCGAGTCCGTGCTGATGCCATTCGCGGATGGCTTGAATCTCGCGCGCGTCCGGTGACGCGAAAGGGTCAGGAGTACCAGTCGGCGTGGAAGATGCCGGGCTTGTCGACGCGCTCGAAGGTATGCGCGCCGAAGAAGTCGCGCTGGGCCTGGAGCAGGTTTGCCGGCAGGTTCGCGGAGCGATAGCTGTCGAAGTAACTGAGCGCCGAGCTGAACCCGGGCGAGGCGACGCCGTATTCGATGGCGGTCTGCACCGCCTTGCGCCAGCCGGGCTGGGTGCGCTGCAGGGCGTCGGCAAAGAACGGATCGAGCATGAGATTTTTCAGGCCCGGATTCTTGCGGTAGGCCTCGGTGATGCGGTTGAGGAACCGCGCCCGGATGATGCAGCCACCGCGCCAGATGGCCGAGATATCGCCGAAGTTCAGGCCCCAATTATAGAGCTCACTGGCGTGGCCAAGCTGCACCATGCCCTGCGCGTAGCTCATGATCTTGCTCGCGTAGAGGGCATCGCCCACCGCGGCGATGAGCGCGGCGCGATCCCCGCTGTACGGCTTTACGTCCGGGCCCTTCAACACCTTGCTGGCCGCGACACGCTCGTCCTTCATAGCGGAAAGGATGCGCGCATCCACCGCGCTGCCGATGACGCTGAGCGGCACGCCCATCTCGACGGCGTGGCCGACGGTCCATTTGCCGGTGCCCTTCTGGCCGGCCTTGTCGAGGACGATGTCCACGATTGGCTTGCCGGTCTCGGGATCCTTGCGCTTGAAAATCTTCGACGTGATCTCAATGAGGAAGCTGTCGAGCTCGCCCTTGTTCCACTCCGTGAAGATGGTCGAGAACTCGTCGGCAGTGGGATTCAGCGCGGCCTTGAGGATGGCGTAGGCCTCGCAAATGAGCTGCATGTCGCCGTACTCGATGCCGTTGTGCGCCATCTTCACGTAATGGCCCGCGCCATCGGGACCCATGTGACGGCAGCAAGGCTCGCCTTCCGCGATGGCGGCGATCTTTTGGTAGATGGGTGCCAGCGCCTGCCAGCCCTCCTTCGAGCCACCCGGCATGATGGACGGGCCCTTCAGCGCGCCTTCCTCACCGCCGCTGACGCCGACGCCGAAAAAGTGGATACCCTTTTCCTTGAGCGCTTTTTCGCGACGCTGCGTGTCGGTCCAGAGCGAATTACCGCCGTCGATGATGATGTCGCCCTTTTCGAAAAGCGGGGCGAGCTGGGCGATGACGGCGTCAACCGGGGCGCCGGCCTTGACCATAATCTGCGCCTTGCGCGGCTTCTTGAGCGAGCCGACAAATTCCTCGAGGGATTTGGCAAAAACGAAGTTCTTTCCCTTGCCGCGGCCGGCTTCAAATTTTTCGACAACCTCCACGGATCGATTGAAGACGGCAACGTTGAAGCCCTTGCTTTCCATGTTAAGAACGAGGTTTTCGCCCATGACGGCGAGTCCGATAAGGCCAATGTCAGCTTGCATAGAAGGTCTCCAAATAGGTGGGTTTCGGGGTTGAGCGAGCGAGCCTAGCAGCTATGGATTTCGAATGGCAATCTCGATTTGGGAATTCGCTCTGCAGGAGACGCCCCTGGTGATGCCGCCCCCGCGGGCGGACACGGCCGACGCGGGCGCGATCCTCGAATTCCTTGGCGTGGTGCGGGGCACCGAGGGGGCCGACCCCATTGCAGGAATCGACTATGAGTGGCATCCGCGCATGGCGCTCAGCCAATTGGAGCGAATCGGCCGGGAGGCCGCGCAAAGGTACCCGTTGCTGCCCGGCTGCGTCCTGCATCACCGGGTCGGCTTCGTGCCGGCGGGCGAAGCGTCGCTGGGACTGCGCGTCTGCTGCGCCCACCGAGGTCCCGCGCTTGCCGCCACCAGCTGGCTGATCGAGCGCCTCAAGCAGGTCGTTCCGATTTGGAAGCATCCCCGCCCGCTCGAGGATTCTGCGGCTGGATAGATTTTGCCGCTCGACGGCACGCCGGTTTTGCGTTGATAGGGAAGTTGCCGAAACGCGATTCCCCCCGGGTCGCGCAACGGAAGCGATATGAATCTCCCCAACCGGCTCACCGTGGCGAGACTGCTGCTGACGCTCTGCTTCGTGGTCGTGCTGAGCCTCGAGTTTCCCTATCATCACACGGTGGCCTTCGCGATCTTCGTGCTCGCGACGCTGACGGATTATTTCGATGGCGAGATCGCGCGGCGCTACAATCTGGTCACCAACTTCGGAATCCTGATGGATCCGCTGGTCGACAAGATCATGGTGGCGGCCGCCTTCATCACGCTCATTCCGCGCGGCGTCATGCCGTCATGGGTGGCGATTGTGGTGATCGTCCGGGAGTTCCTGATCACGGGCCTGCGCCTGCTGGCCGCCGAAAAGGGCCAGGTCCTGCCCGCCGAGAACCTCGGCAAGCACAAGACGTCGTGGCAAATCGCCACGATCCTCTATTTCCTGCTTTTCCTTTCCTCGCAGGAGATTTTCGGGCGCATGGAAGGAGCCACAGCCCAAGTCTGGCTCACCGCGTTGTACTACGGCGGACTCGTGATGATCGCCGTGACCGTCACGCTGACGCTTTATTCCGGTTTTCGTTACCTGTGGAAGCACTGGTCACTCGTCGGCGGGACGTGATCCCACGGACGCCGCCCCGCGCGGACGCGTGCGCTCACCAGAAACTTTCCTGCACCTCGATGATGTCGCCGGGTTGCAGGCGGACATCGAGGTTGGGATTCTTGCGGACTTCCTTGCAGTTCACCATGATGACCTTGCCGGCACGAAGCACACGCACCTTCGCCTGGTTCGCAAAATCATTGAATCCGCCGGCGGCGTTCACCGCCGAGAGCACGGTCAGGTCCGGGGTAAACGCCACGCGCTGGGGCGCCTTGACCGCGCCGCCCACGCTGACCTGGCGGGCCCGCTCCGCCACGATGATGTTGATGGTGGGGTTCGTGTAGATCTCGCGGGCGCGGTAGGTCTGCTCGATGAGCCTCTTGGCCTGGCCCGCGGACAATCCACCTACCGCCACTTCGCCGATATGCGGAAGGTTCAAGCGCCCGCTGCCATCGACGCTGTAGGTGCTGTTAAAGAGGCTGGCCTCGTCGCCAGGCACGCCGCCGATGCGCAGCTCAATCGTTTCGCCGGGCCGCAGCAGGGTGTCACTCTGCGCGAGGGCGAGCGTCGCGCACGCGAGGCCGCACGCCGTGACGGCCAGCGGGAGCAGGGTGGGAAGTTTCATGGCTCGGGGACGGGAGGGACCCGCGCGGGCGCGCGGCGTCTAGTAATCGTTGGAGGCAGCGCCCGAGCGACCGACGGCCGGTGCGGGTTTCGCCGCGGGCCGCTTAGGTGCCGGGGCCTCCGACTCCTTGCCCTTCGGCGTGTAGTAGTGGTAGTAGCTCGTGTAGTAGTAGTAATTCGGGTCGTGGCGCAAATCGACATTGTTGAGCACCACGCCCAGTACCGTGCCGCCGACATTGGTGACCGACTGTTTCACGCGCTTGAGCATCGCCTTGGGGAAGCGCCGGTGCTGCACGATGATGATCGACTGATCGACCTCGCTCGAGAGCACGGAACCGTCACTGACCCCAAGGATGGGCGGCGAATCGAAGAAAATGATGTCGTAGCGCGACTTCAGCTCGGCGATCATGTCGGACATCCGTTGCGAGTTGAGAATGCCCACGGCGTCGGCCGGGAGAATACCACTGGGAATGATTGATAGATTCTCGATGCCCGTCGGCATGATCACATCGTCGAGCCCCATGTTCGTGGTGAGGTAATTCGTCAGGCCCACCGCGTTGCTGATCTCGAGCAGCTTGTGCTGCGTGGGTCGGCGCAAATCCGCGTCGACGATCAGGACGGAATAGCCGCCCTGCGCGCAAGTGTACGCCAGATTGCACAGCGTCGTCGATTTCCCCTCGCCCGGTCCGCCGGAGACCATCGAAATGGTGTTGGCGTCGGCGCTCTTCCGGTTGAACTCAATGTTAGTGCGCAGGATACGGTAGGCCTCCGCGTCCGCGATGTCCGGCGGGTTCTTGTGCAACAGCCGAATGTTCTTGGGCACCACCGCCAGCACGGGTACGCCGAGCAGGCTCTCGACGTCGTCCATCGTCTTGATGCTGGTGTCGAGGTACTCGATCAGGAAGGCGAGGCCGACGCCGACGATGAGGCCGACGAGCGTGCCGAGCACCATGTTGAGCAGGACCTTTGGGCTGTAGGGAATCGTGGCGGCTTCCGCCTTCTCCCAGATCACGGCCGGGACCTGGGGCATGTTGCGCTCGATGGACTCGCTGGAATATTTCTGCTCGGCCGTGCCGAGAACGGTCTTGGCGCGGATGAGTTCCTCCTTCAGTTCGAAATAATCCGTGCTTCCCTGCCGCAGCGAACGCTGGTCGTCGCGGAGACCCTGCACCTGACGCCCGAGATTGTCGTTCGTCGTGCCGGCGATGTTGCGCTTGATCTCCAGCGAGCGGCGGACGCTGTCGATTTGTTCCGTGAGCTGTCGCGCGTACACATCCTTCTGCGCGCGGAGAGATTTCAACTTCGGATGCTGGCGACCCAGCCCCGAATTCATCATTGCGGCCTCGCTGGCCACGGCCTCCTGGTACAGCGGGAACACCTTCAGGATCGTCGGGTCGTTGATTTCAAGGAGCGGAATCGCCCGCAGCAGCTCGTCGCCCTTGAGTTTTTCGATCTGCCCGAGCTGGCTGTTGAGCGCGGCGAGCTGGGTGGTCGACTTGCTGAACTCTTCCTCCTTGGAGGCCACCACCTGTTTGCGCGGGTCCTCGACGCCGATGGTGCGGTCATTCTCGTTATCGACGATACTCGGGTCGTCCTTCCGCATTTTCGCGAGCTTCGCGGTGAGTTCGGAAACCTTGGTGCGCTGGGCCTCGAGCTGGCTGTTCAACTGAAAAAGGGAGGAACTGGTGAGGTCCTGTTTTTGCTCCCGTTTCTTGGCCTGGTAGCTGTCCGCCACGGCATTGACGATTTCCGCCGCCGCCGCGGGATCCGTGTAGGTGACGCTCAGGTCGAGCACCTCGGTGTTGCGGACCTGCTTGAGACTCAAAAGATTCCGCAGCTTGAAGTAGGCAAGCTCCTTGGTGATCGTGGTGCCGGCGTCACCGCCGAACTTCTGCACGAGCTTCAATTTGTCGATGACCGGGTACAGCACCTCCTTCCGCTGCATGATCTCAAACTGGGTCGGGGCAAAGCGCGGATCGAGTCCGCCCGCCCGGTTCTGCTCGAACACGCGCATGTTCTCCGACTCGTATTTCAGCTCCATCGAGACCGTCGACCGGTACTGCCGCGGCATGAAATACGTGGTGACGCCGGTCGTCAGCAGGACGAGCAGAAAGGCGAGAACCACGATGCCCAACCGGACCCGGATGACGCGCCAGTAGTCGAGAGCGTGTAGTTTGACCTCGTTGCCCGGGTCGGGGGTCGAAGATCGGCCTTCTGAATTACGAATCGCCATAGAAAGCCGGCGCGGTCAGCTCAACATCGAACCGGAACGGGCGGCCCTCCTACTTAGAACTGAAAGCGAACTCCCGCAAATACGCGATTGCGGTTGTAGCTGCGGCCAAGCAGCGGCGAATCGACGAAGGTATAGAGGTAGCCCACGTCGAGGGAGAAATTGCGGTTGACGGCGTAGCGGACGCCGACGGCGGTATCGTAAATGTTCTCGGTGAAATTTCCCGGATTCAGCAGCGGCGTCGCGGTATCGCCAAGGTAGTGGGCATTGGTGTAATAGAACGAGCCGGAGAGACTGATGCGCGGGGTGAGCTGGTGCCGGAGATTGACGCCAATCCGGAATCCCTCGCGGTAGAGGGTGCCGGTGATGTCCGTCTGCTCGACCCCGTAGCGCATGATGAAGGCGATGTTCGAGTACTTCTTGTAGTCGTAGCTCATCGAGCCCTCGAAGTACGGCGTGGTCACCGTGCTTTGATTGGAGTTGCGGTAATCCGCGAACTGCGCCCCGCCGCGGAGGCTCAGCTTCAGCCGCGGGCTGAGGCTCGCGTCCAGGCCGCCAATCACGTAATTCGAAGTCGAATCGTGGATGTTGAGGTTGAGATAATCGATGAACGAAAAACGGTATTCCCCCACCAGGCTCACCGTCGGCGTGACCAGGTAGCGAAGCTCCTCGCTCGCATAGTACTCGACCCGGTTCTGGCCGGTTTTGTAGGGCTCATCCTGGTATAGGACGACGATTGGAACAAAGCTGGTGATGCTGGAAAAGCGCGAGGTGAACTGGTAGGCAAGGGCGAGGCGGTTGGCGCTGTAGAAATAATTGCCGGCCACCCGGGTGTTGAGCCCGACAATGGTGAATTCAGGCTGGGTACCGTAAATGTTTCCCGTGCTGATGGCCAGGCTCATGCGCGGGCTGATCTTGTAGGTGTAGGCGACGTTGAGGGTCGCGTTGACCTGGAATTCCCGCGTGTTCGGGGCAGGGTCGAAGTAAAAGACGAAATTCACCCCTAGGCCGACGGTCAGGGTCGACCGCGGGCTCGAGGCCGTGTAGGCGACACTGACGCCAAGGTTGAAAAAGCCGCTGCTGTGGGGATTGAAGTACGTCGTGTTGACGTTTGAATCGTAACCAAACCGGAGATCCGTCGTGATCACGAACGGCCGCTTCTCGAACTTTCCGGAATCGAGGTTCGTGGCGCTGAAGTCGGAACCCGCCTGCCCGAACATTACCGGCACCACCGCCACTGAGACGGCCGCAACAAGGGTGAATCGAAGAACTCGAAATCTATTCATGGTCAGGTGATAGGCGTAAATCAAAGTGGCGACCCGGTCCCAAACTGAACCACTACCAGAAGCAAAGGGCCCGGAGGATGGTTGTTTTTCCTACGTGGTCGCGACAGTATCGGCAGGCCCAAAGCCGGGCAATACCTATTTTATCGGATTCAAAACCCCCGACACGACGGGTCCCGCGGGATTGACTGGGAGTGGGGCCGCCGGGGCCGCCGCTAGCGCTCGCGTCCTTCGAGTTCAAGCAGATTGGCCTTCGCATCCGAGTTCCCGCTGAGTTCGACCGCGCGACGATAGGCGGCGATGGCCAACTGCGTCTTGCCAGCCATCCGCAGGTGATGGCCGTAAAAGGTCTGCAGGGCGCCGTTGTTCGGGTCCCAGGCCAGTGCCGAGGCGAACGCCGCCTCCGCCTCGTCGGCCCGGCCCAGCATGGACAGCGTCCAGGCCAGCTTGAGCCCGGCGCGAGCGTCCTCGGGAAAAAGAGCCAGCGACTCGCGATAGGGGGTCACCGCCGCGTCCGCGAACGATCGCGCGATGGCGGGATTCCGAATGTGCTGAGATTGTTCCCAGTCACTTTCAGCCAGCCAGAAATACAGGTCCGGGTTTTGTTTCTCATGGTCCAGCCCGAGCCGCGCAAAACTTGCCGCCTCAAGCCACTGCCCATCGCGCAGCGCAACGCGAGCCTGCTCCGTGTACCATTCGCCCGGCAGTTTCGGGAGAGCGACGACCGCCAGCCACAAACCCGCGGCGACCAGCGCTAGGCGGGGGATCAGCTGGCGCGCGCCGAGCGCGACCGGTCCGCGCGGCGCATCGATCTCCACGCTGGGATTGGCCAGCATGCCGCCGACGGACGCGAGCAGCAGGGCGTTGGCAGGAATGTGCAGATTGAAGTCCACCACGGAGTGCACGGCATACGCAGCGACACTCGAGAGGGCGCCGATGTTGAGGGCCGCCGCGTTGCTCAGACCCCAGGGATGCCGCTCACCGCGGCCGCCCAGCTGTCCAAAGGCGATGAGCCCGGCCAGGCCATGCGCCCAGACAAAGAAGAAAGCCGCCGCCAGTCCCACCAGACCGAACTCGGCTAGCAGTTGCAGATAATCATTGTGCGTGTGAATCGGATCCAGTTCGACGCCTGGTGGCCGGAACTTGCGCCCATAGTAGAGATAGGTGCCCGCGCCGGTCCCGACGACGGGACTGATCTTCGCCTGCTCGATTGCGGCCGGCCACAGTCGCAGCCGGATATCCTCCCGGCTCAGAATCATCGCGGCACGGCGTTCTAGCAGCGTGCTCTGGCGGATCGCGAGCCAGCCAATCCCGGCGCTAAACGCCAGGATCAGAACGCCCGCCACGATGGGTTTTGCCGGAGACACCTGCCCTACCCGGCGCAGGCGGGCCACGCTGAGCGCGACCAGCACTAGAAAACCGGCCGCGAAACTGAGGAACCCACCACGGCTCCCGCTCAGCAAAAGCCCCGCCACACAAACCGCCGCGACATAGGCCGACACCACGCGCCACAGCACGGCCGCGCGCGACCAGATCGCGAGCGAAAGCACGAAGAGCGCGACGACCTCGAGAAAGCCGGCGAGATGATTTGGGCAAATGTAGAAACCACTGGCGCGACCGCGATAACTTGCTGAGCGCAGGAATCCAAATGGCATCCAATCGCTGACCGAAAGAAATTGTTTTGTCCCCACGAGTACGCCGGCCAACGCCAGCGCCCCGAGCGCCGCGATCCAACCGAGGCGCAATCCGGGGGTGGTCAGGTGGCAGGCAAACAGCAAATACACCGACGCGCACGCGAAGGCGGTGTAAAGATCAGGCCATGCGAGGTAGGCCACCGGGGAAAGCGCGGCCCGAAGCGCGATGTAGCCAAAGAAAATCAGGGCCGAGCCGACGGCCAGGCGCTGGGGGGCAACGCTGACGCGCCGGAGCGAGAACACTGAGACAACCGCGACAAAGGCGAT
Organism: Verrucomicrobiota bacterium; assembly: GCA_031370675.1. Taxonomy (GTDB): domain Bacteria; phylum Verrucomicrobiota; class Verrucomicrobiia; order Chthoniobacterales; family SZAS-18; genus SZAS-18. The sequence continues at coordinate 10,358 of JANMQT010000016.1, read as the reverse complement.
GAGGCCGTAACCGGGCAACGCGAACAACAGGCGAGTCCCGCCGATCAGCAGATGGACTGCGCCGAACGCGAGAATCAACAGAGCTAGATAAGCAATTCGCAACGCCGGACAAAAAAGCCCCCGCGACCGGTGGGCCGCAAGGGCTGATGTGAAAATTCTGCCGGAGGGCCTAGTTGTTCCGCGTCGGCGTCACCGGCACGAAGATACCGCCGCCAGGGGCGCTACCAACAAATCCGGGAGGCACGCCAGTGAAACCCGGGCCGGTAAAGCCGGTACCCGGATTGAAGAAGGGATCCATGTCCGTCGAGTTGATTAGCTGCTGCAGTTCCGCGGCGCATCCCGGTGCGATCGAAATCGCCTCATTCACAAGTGACTGGGCCCGGTCCGGCGCGCCTTCGACCGCCGAACGTGTCAGCGTGAGGACATCCGCAGGGCACTCACGCGAGGTCGTCTTGCCGGCCGAACTCAACCGCTTCACGCTGGGGCGGGAAAGGAGGGCAACCCGGAGGATAGGAACAGCCTGATCGGAATGTTTGCGGACGGCGGACTTGAGCGCGGTGGCCAGCACCGGCGTCGGCGCAGTGTTGATCGTCAGACCCGCAGGAAGTTCGGCGGCGAGCAAATCCCCCGAAGTAGCGGAGGCCACGGCCGTCATTTCACGGACGCCGCCCAGACTCATCACAGCACAGAGGGCCAATACGGGAGCAACCTGGCGAAGCAGTGTTTGTTTCATGGTGGAATGGACCAACGATGGGTGCGGCAAATCAGTGAATTGGAGCGGGCAGCGGGAATCGAACCCGCATGACCAGCTTGGAAGGCTGGAGCTTTACCACTAAGCTATGCCCGCGTTGGCGGAACAATGTCAATCATCTTCCACCCCGCCAAGTGATTTTTTGAAGGTCCCGGCACCCGCCCCTACCCGCTCCGCATCAGCGCCGCGACTGGTCGCCCATCTTGTTCCCCGACATCTTGTTCGTCTTTTCCACCTTCGGATTCGCGCCATTCACAATCAGGAGGCCGAACTGCTTGTTATTAAGGAGTCGGTTGTCGCGCACGGTCGGGTCCGTTTGCGGGTCGGAAACGACGACCCCGCAGCTCTCGTTGGATTCCGCCGTGTTGCCCTCGAGCACGCCGAGCGAAGCGCGCTGGTATTCAAACCCGTGGAGCTTGTTCGTGCGGCTTTCGTTGCCGCGCAAAGTGGGATTCGTGCCCTTGTCGTAGATGGCGAAGCCGCTGCCGACGTTGGCTTCACTGACGTTGTTCTCCGCCAGTCCGCCGGCGCCGTTGCCGAAGGCGATGCCGCTCTGTTGATTGCCGCGGGACTGGTTGCGCCGGATGGTCGGGCTGGTGCCCGTGTTGACGATCACGATCCCTCCGCTGCCGTTGCGCTCGCAGATATTTTCCTCACCGGTGCCGCCCGAACCATAGCTGAACTCGATGCCGTGCTTCTTGTTTTCCCGGCATTGATTCTTCCGCAGGATAGGATCGGTGCCGGGATCGACCGCCGCAATGCCACATTGCCCGTTCGCCGAACACTCGTTGCCCTCTGCGACGCCGGTCGAACGCTTCAGGAAATAAAGTCCCTGGCGACCGTTCCCCCGGCAGCGATTATTCTTCAGCGTGGGTGAACTCTCCTCGCCCCGGATGACGATGCCACTGCCCTTGCAATCGGTGATCACGCAATCGGTGACCGCGATCTTGGAGTCGTCGATGTGGATTCCGTCGACGAGGATGCCGCCCCCCAGAAAAGTGAGTTTCTCGATGCTGCCGCTTTTGCAGCCTTTCACGAGGACGATCTCCTCGCGCCCCGGCGTGTCGATCGCCTCAATCCGGCAGGCTTGGGCGTCGGTCCCCGCCAGGCGCACGCCCTCTTTGAAGACCAGCGACTCCGCATACGAACCCGGCTTGACCTGAATCGTGTCGCCCGCCTTGGCGGCATCCATCGCCAGTTGGATGCGGTTGTATTGGTCCGGCACGACCAGCGTTTGTGGTCCGGCCACGCGGCGCGTCTCGTCCTGCTTTCGCTTCTGCTCTGCCAGCCGCGCGGTTTCCGCGGCCGCGGCAGCCTCGTCCTGCCTGCGCTTTTCCGCGGCGGCTTGGACCGAATCTGTCTTGGCCCTTTCCGCGGCCAATCGCTCCTGCTCCACGCGCGCCCGCTCGAGTTGCTCGAGCTTCGCCTTCTTCGACTGCTCGCTCTCCTTTTGGAAATAGAAATAGCCGCCCGCCGCGCCCGTCAGCACCGCCACCGCCAATAAGATCAATCCCAGGCGGCGCCCGTTGCCGGGCGGCGGCGTCACCGTGGTCTCCGCGCGGGCGGGCGTGCTGGCTCCGGTCGCCACGCGATCCGTCTGGCCGGTGACCGTGCGCGACATGGAGCGTCCGGCCATCGACCCGCCGGCGAAGCTCACCGGACCGGAAAGCAGGCCCATCCGCGACGCGACGTCCATCGCTCCAGGCGGACGCTGCATGGGATCCTTCGCGAGGCAGGCGGCGACCGTTTCTTCCCACTCCAACGGGATCTCTCCGCCCGCCAATTCCAGCTCGTGCCGGCGGTCTGCCATTTTCGGCGGTGTCACCTCCTCGAGCTGGCGCGCGATGTTGCCGGAGTGGAAGGGCGGCTTCGAGGTCAGCAGTTCGTAGAGCGTCGCCCCGATCGCATACACGTCGTCGGAGATGGCCGGCTTGATTCCGAGCGCCTGCTGCGGACTCATGTAGAGCAGCGTGCCGCTCGTGCCGCGATCCATCGTCACCCGGCTCACGGAATCGCTGATCGACCGGGCGATTCCGAAATCAGTAACCTTGAGATCCTCCTGCTGGTTGATCATCAGATTCGCCGGCTTGAGGTCGCGATGCACAAGCTTGGCCCGGTGATGCGCGTAATCGAGGGCCTCGCAGAGCTGGCGAACCCAAACCGACAGATCCGCCACTTCGAAAATCTTTTGCTCCTTGGCCACGCGCATCGAGGCAAGGGTCTGGCCGTCGACAAATTCCATCGCGATTGCCGCCGCGTTGGGATCCTCGACCAGATCGTAGACGCGCACGATGTGCGGATGCGCGAGGTCGAGACCGCGCCGCGTTTCGCGCTTCAGGTCATCGAGCGCCGCCGCGTCGGACCGCAAAAGATCCGGCAGAAACTTCAGCGCCACTTCGCGCTCGAGCCGCTCATCCCAGGCCAGCCAGACCATGCCCATGCCACCGCGGCCCAGGATCCGTTTGAGCACGAAACGTCCAAACAGCCGCTGCCCGGCGGCGTACCCGCGGATGGTCATGCCTAAAGCTAGGTCGTCAAACTCGTCCGCCATTCCGCTGAGATTGAGTCGAACTCTTTCTTGCGTCCAACGATTTCTACGGCGCACCGCGCGAAGTCTTCCGGTCGTATTTGTCTTTGCGGTCACCCGCCACGACTGTTAAACGCATCTCTCGGACCCGAGCATCCATGGCCACCCTTCGCTACCAGCACTATGAAGTTGTCGTCCACCCGGACGGCAAACCGTTCGAACTGGGCCGGGGCGCAATGGGCATCACCTACAAGGCGTTCGACACGAATCTGCGCAGTGAGGTCTGCCTCAAGGTCATCAATGGCCAGTTCCTGCATAGCCGCATGGCCCGCGAACGCTTCCTGCGCGAGGCCCGCGCGGCGGCGCGGTTGCGCCATCCGAACGTGGCCAGCGTCTACCACCTCGGGCAGGACGGGAACTGTTATTTCTACTCGATGGAGTTTGTTGAGGGAGAGACGTTGCAGAGCCTCGTCAAACGAGAAGGTCCGATCTCCGCGCGCGACATTCTCGAGATTGCGCTGCAGGCCAGCCGCGCCCTCGCGGCCGCGCAGCGCGAGAAACTGGTTCACCGGGACCTCAAGCCCGCCAACATCATGCTCGCGCGCCAGGACGGCGAGTTGCTCGTCAAGCTGATTGACTTCGGCCTCGCCAAGTCCAACGGCGACTTGGATGAGGGCAGCCGTGCGCTCACGATGGGATTTGTGGGCACGCCTGATTACGCCAGCCCCGAGCAGATCGAGGAGAAGCCTCTCGATACACGTTCCGACATTTATTCGCTCGGCGCCACGATGTGGTACGCCCTGACCGGCCGTGTCATGTACACGGGCACCGTGCCGCAGGTGATGGCGCAACAGATGGATCGCCCGCCACCGTGGGAACTGCTCGACACGCAGCCCGCGGTGTTGACTGCACTCATGCACAAGATGCTCGCTAAGGATCGCGAGCAGCGGCCGCGCGATCCGGTGGACCTGCGCGGCATGATCGAAGTTTGCCTGCGCTCGATCCCGAGCGATGCCGGGGCCAGCCGCCTGGCCAATCTCGGGCTCGCGTCGGAGCTCGAGGCCAAATTTGAAATCCCGCCCGAACCGACCGTCGCGATCGCGCCGCGCGAAACCAAACCCGTCGGTGCCGCGGCCAAGCGGCTTGATCTCAAGGCCTCCGCCCCCCCGGCTGCGGTCGCGTCGGCTGCCGCCCCTATCGCTCCGCGCGATGGCCCGCCGCCCGAGACGGGCGCACTCGTCGCGCGCCGTTACAAGATCGGTCACCGGCTGACCGCCCAGCCGCCCGAGCCGACCTTCCTCGCGGAGGATATGGCGAGCGGCCACATGGTCGCCTTGCGCTATCTCGAGCCGCCGGGTCCGGGTGAGAGCGGGGCGCGCAAAAACCTCCTCGAATGTCTCGAACGCGCCAAGGAGAAACCGCACCCGCACCTCCTGAATATCCTGTCGCTCGAGCCGTGGAACGGCGGCACGCTGGTGGTGATTGAATGGAGCGGCGGCGCCACGTTTTCCGATCGACTCCGCGCCCGCGGGCACTTCGGCCGCCCGGAACTCCTGCATCTGCTGGAACCCGTGGCTGCCGCGGCCGACCACGCTGCATCGATTGGGCTGGCGGGCCTCGAACTTACGCCCCTCGGCGTCGCGCTGCCGGGGGTCGACGCCGCCGCGCCCTTCAATCCGGCGCTGGTGCCCGCCGTGAAGGTCGGCATCTTCGGCATCCAGCACCTGCCACCCGGTCCATCCGACCAGGCGTTCGATGTGACCATGGTGTCACAGGCCACGCGGACCATTACCGATCACGGCACCGGCGATCCGGACGAGCTCAACCGCGGGTACCAGCGCCAGCTCGTGTCCCTCATTCACGAAATGCTCGGTCGTCCGCGCCCGCGTGAAACTGGTCACCTCGCGCCGATCGCAGTGTTGGGCGAGGAGGGCAACCACGCGTTGACCCGCGCGCGCGGCGACGACCCCGACCACGGGCCGTTTGAGTCCGCCGTGGATTTTGTGCGCGGTCTGCGCACGCAGACGTTCGTGAGTCGATCCGCGGCGCTGCCGCTGCAGCGCGTGCAATCGTTGAAGATTCCCGGGCGCCTGCTCTCGCGGGCCCAGGGCGGACTCGTGCTGACCCTGGCGCCGGGCCCGTTGCCCGACGGCACGACCATGCTTTCCACCCGCCTCGTCGCGCGCGATGAATTTCGCATCGGCCGCTCGCCCGTGGAAGCGGACCTGGTCACGTGGTTCATGCCACGGAACTCCGAGAACGATGAACTCACGCGCCGCCTCAGCAAGGTCCACTGCTACCTCCGCCGGCGCGGTGGACGCCTCATGGCGATCGACAGCGAGAATTCCAACGGCACCGAACTGGACGAACGGCGATTGCCCCGCAGCACCGCCACCGGCGAACCGCTGCCGGAAACCGGTGTCCTCGCGCTGGACACGCGGTACGTCATCGACTTCCACCTCCTGCCGGGATCACCATCGGGCCGCCCGCAGATCGACAATCTTCCGCAGTGGACCGGCGCAGCGACCGGGAAGTCCGGCAGTTCACCGGGATCGGTGACGCTCGACCCGACCGCGCTGGGAGGGATGACCTTCCAGCCGCGGTGCGCGGCCACGATTCGCCGGGCCGTCTGGCTCCTTTCTGCCATCGCGTTTGGCAGTGATGCCTCGCTCGCACTCTCCGCCCCGGCGGTCGAGGGTCTGCGCCCAGTCCAAGGCTATATCCATCATTATCTGGGTCAGTTTTGGCTCGAGAACCTCGATGGCAACGGCGCCGTGATGCTCGACGGAATCATGCTCGGCGGCAATGAAATCGCGCCCCTCGTCTCGGGTCAAAAGCTCCGGCTCGGCGTGGTCGATTTTGTCGTCGACGTGGAGTAAGCTTCGGCTGTCATGCCACCCGTGGCCGTCCTGAACGATGCGGCAACCACGCCGCGCCTCGTGCTGGCGTCCGCTTCCCCCCGTCGCCGCGATCTCCTGCACCGCGCCGGCTTTGCCTTCGCCCTGGCCGGTTCACCCGGGGCGGATGAAATCGAAAGCAATCAGCTTTCTGCGTCCGAACTTTCCCTGCTCAACGCGCTGCGGAAGGCACGCGCCGCCGCCCAGTTTCGCGGTCATTCGCCGTCCGAAATCATCCTGGGTGCCGACACGCTGGTGGCCCTCGACGGGCGCATCTTCGGCAAGCCGCGCCATCGGCGCGAGGCCCGGTCAATGCTCCAGCGTTTGCAGGGCCGCACACATTCGGTCCTGACCGGAGTCGCGCTCATCCGGGGCCGCGCGTGCGAGTTGTTTGCCGTCTCGACCGACGTCACCTTTCGCCGCCTCGATGCACCAGCGATCGACGCCTATCTCGCGCTCATTGATCCACTCGACAAGGCGGGGGGCTACGCCGCGCAGGAACAGGGTGATCGCATCATCGCCGCGGTCGCGGGCAGCTGGACCAACGTGATGGGGCTGCCCATGGAAGCGCTGACCACCGCGCTGGCCCGTCACGGAATTTCCACGCATCGCCGGCGCCACGTCGGCAGCGGTTCGCCCTGGGAATCCACCGTCGGATATTCGCGAGCCGTGCGCGTCGGCCGCACCGTTCATGTCGCCGGTACCACCGCCTCGGACACCGACGGCGGCGTGATCGCGCCGGGCGACGCCGCCGGGCAAACGCGTTTCATTTTCGCAAAGATCGGGTGCGCGCTCGAGCAGGCCGGTGCCTCGCTGCGCGACGTGGTTCGCACGCGCATGTTCGTCACCGATATTTCGCAGTGGGAGGCAATCGGGCGCGTGCACGGCGAGTTCTTCGGCGACGTGCGTCCGGCTGCGACCATGGTTGAGGTCAGCCGGCTGATTGAGCCGGGCCTGCTGGTGGAGATTGAAGCCGAGGCGATTGTCAGCGACGACCATGCCCGGCACGAAGCATAGGGGCCGGGCAAAGGGGGATCGGATGTTTCCGCGAAACGACCGTTGCTACCTCGAATCCATCAGCTCCACCGCACGCCCGGCGATCCGGGCCAGGTCGTCGGGGCACGGCAGCTCCTGCTTGGCGAAGAATCCGGGTGGCTGCGCAGCCAGCTCGTCGAAGCGGCAAAAGCTGGCGCCTTTCCAGATGAGCGCATCCGCGCGATACGGCCCGACCTTGCGCGGATCGGTCCACGCGTGAAGACCAATCAGTGGCCGGCCCGTCGCCGCCGCCAGATGCATCGGTCCACTGTCCACACTCACCGACGCGCCGGCGCGACGCAGCAGCCAGATCAGTTGCGGGATTGAAGTCGCGTCGAGGAGATCGATCGCGTTTTCCGGCCAGCGCGCGCCCGGCACAATGCCTCGACCGACGATCACCACGGGCCGCGGGTGCACGGCACGGCAGAAGATGCCGACGTCAGCCGCGGCAAGTGACTTGCCCTCCCCGCGCGAGAACGGATGCAACACCAGAAAGGAACCGGCGGCCGGTATGAAGTTCGGAATCGCGGCGCCGGGCCCAAGCGGAAACTCCACCGGACTGTCGCCCTCCCCGACCGCGCTCGCCAGACGCAGATAGCGTTCGACCGAGTGCATCCCTGCGGTCGTAGGCAGGATTTCCTGGTGAAACATCCGCGCGCCCTCACGGGAGTCGTCGAGCCCGCAGACCTGCGCGGCGCCGGTCGCCCGGGCGATCAGGCCGCTGCGCAGGAGTCCCTGGAAATCCAGGACCGTGTCGATTTTCCATTGGCGCGGCTCGCGAAACAGCCAGCGCGCAAACGCCAGCCCGCCGCCCAGTCCGCGGAATTGCTGGCGCGGAAAAATCCGAATTTCATCAAGCAGCGGGATGCCCTCAAGCAGGGGCGCCCATTCCGCATTCACCACCCAGGAGAGGTGCGCCTGCGGCCGGCTGCGACGGATGGCCGCGAGCGCCGGCAGCGTCTGGACGATATCGCCCAGCGAACTGGGCTTGAGGATGAGGATTCGATCGCGCATGCGCTCGCTCACGTCGTACCTCCCCGGCCGAAAGCCGCGAACCAGCTTCGGTCGGAACGTTATTTTCCGATCGCCAGCCGATCGGCGAGCCGGCGCGGCAGCCCGGCTTCGAGAATCTTTTTCTGCGCCGTTTCCAAATCGTACTCGAGGCGGCGCAGCTCGATGCTGTTGTTCTCAATGTCATACACCACGTAGGCGGCGCGCCAGTCGCCATCACGCGGCTGGCCCACCGAGCCGATATTGATGAAATATTTCTTGCCCATCTCGAACGTAATCTTTTCGAGCGCGAGGCTGACGATGGCGCCGTCGCGAATGTAGGCGCGCGGCGCGTGCGTGTGGCCGAAGAAGCAAACCCCCGTTGTCTGGTAGGTGAAGCTCGCCGCCGCGTCGAGCTGGTTGAAGACGTAACCCCAGCGATGCGGCGTATCCAGCGTGGCGTGCACGATGGTGAAGTCCCGCACCTGCCGGACCATTTTCAGATCGTTGAGCCACTTGCGGTCATCCGGCGTTAGATGATTGCGCGTCCAGTTGAGCGCTTCCTCGGCGAGCGGGTTGAAGCCCTCGAGCGAATCATTGATTGCCGCCTGCTCGTCATGGTTGCCCTTCACCACCGGGCATTCCAGCGACTGCACGATTTTCACGCACTCGTGGGGATTGGCGTTATAGCCGACCACGTCTCCGATACAGACGTAATGGGTGCAATTCTGCTTCCCGGCATCATCCAGCACTGTATTCAGCGCTTCCAGATTGGCGTGGATGTCTCCGAATAGGGCGATGCGCATGGGGCTGACGTAGGGGCTGCGCCGAAGTAAATGCCGAGCGCTGGCCCTTTGTAAATTCTTTGTTCCGGGTGCGACAGAAGTTTTTTTTCGATCGTTCAGGCTTGACCGCGGGGTGTTGACCTTGGGTCGGTCCCCGCCGATCGACCCACCATCGCCCGTTAACGTTCAATCACAAAGCCGAACCGCTCCTCCAAGGCGGGAATCGCGTGGCGCTCGACGTTCTGCACATGGTGCCGCAGGGGACTCGACTCGATGGCCGCCAGGAATGCATCGACTTCCCCCCGCTCGCCGCCGGCCCGAAGTTCCACCCGGCCATCGGGAAGATTTCGCACCGAGCCGACTACCTCGTAGCCCGACGCTATTTGTTTCACTGAATAGCGAAAGCCCACGCCCTGCACGCGTCCGGAGTAGAATACCTGGTAAAAGACCACGCCCCCTGTTTAGCGCACTCCGCCGGATTACGAAAATGGCTTTGCGACCGCGGGGGCTTCGTTGAGGATCCCGCCCCCGACCATGCTGTGGAAGAATTGCCGCCGCTCCATCGACCTCGCGCAGCGCGGCGCGGTCATGGGCATCCTCAACGTCACGCCCGATTCCTTTTCCGACGGCGGACACTTCACTGCCGTGGACACGGCGGTGACCCACGCGGTGCAGATGGTGCGCGACGGCGCGGAGATCATCGACGTCGGCGGTGAATCGACCCGACCAGGTGCGTCGCCAATCGGGGCCGCGGAGGAACAACGACGCGTCGTGCCGGTCATCCGGGCGTTGCGCGCGCAGGCGCGGGAGATCCTGATCTCCATCGACACGTCGAAAGCATCGGTCGCGGAGGCCGCCCTCGACGCGGGTGCCGACATCATCAATGACGTCACCGCGCTGCGGGGCGATCCCGCGATGGCCGGTCTCGCGGCCTCCCGCGCTGCCGGAATCTGCCTCATGCACATGCGCGGTACACCGGCCGACATGCAGCACGATCCGCGTTATGTCGACGTCGTCGCGGAGGTGCGCGCCTTTCTCGCTGCGCGCCTCGGCCACGCCGTCGCGGCCGGCGTTGACCCTGAATGCATCGCGCTCGATCCCGGGATCGGATTCGGCAAATCGCGCGAGCACAACCTCGCATTGCTCCAGGCTGTCTCCATGCTGGCTGCCGGCCACGCCGACCGTCCCTTGCTTCTCGGCGTCTCCCGAAAATCCTTCCTCGGCGGCGACGCCGCGGACCGGCTTTGGCCCACCGTCGCGCTTACGGCGTTGCTTCGCGCCCGCGGTGCGCGCATCTTTCGCGTGCACGACGTCCGCGCGAATTGCGATGCCCTCCGGATGACGGAAGCCATCCTGACCGGCGTGAGGCCCTA
>JANMQT010000403.1:0-23068 GCA_031370675.1 Verrucomicrobiota bacterium | reverse complement strand
GGTTCTGTCTCACTCCCCGCCGCGCGTACTCCGGCCGAGAGCCAGCCTGCTGTCGTCGCTCCCCGCCTCAGCAGGCGTCAAACGGGGAACGTCACGGTCAATTAAGCCGCGAGAGCCAGGTCAGTATTGGCGTTTGATTTTTGACCCGATTTTTTACGAGGCCAACGGATCGTCCTCGACCTGCCACCTGCACCTCCGACCAAGAGTCGAAACCAGTGCGCCCCCGTTATTTTCTGGGAGGATGAAAAGATACCGCGTTCGGCCATCAAAGCAAACTGCGCCACGAAGACACGAGGGTCATGAAAAGATGAGTGGAGATTGGCCACAAAGACGCAGAGAGCACAGAGGAGATAAAATGGATCACTGAATACTTCCTCGTCTCTGGGTCCTCTGCACCTCTATGGCAGATCCCGATCAGTTTCTCGTCGTTTACTTCGTGCCCTGGTGGCCAGCCAACCACTCACGCGACGGCGGAGGTCGAGTAGCGGTCAACGAATTCCCGCGAGACGCCTTTCAGTGCCCGCTCGATCTTGGCGAGCGCGAGCTGCAGGCGGGTTTTGATGGTGCCGACCGGAATGCCCGTCTCGGCGGAAATCTGCCGCTGGCTGAGGTCGCGGAAAAACGCGAGTTCGATGGCTTGGCGCTGGTTGTCGGGCAGCCGCTTGAGGATTTCGGCGATCACTTCTCGCGTTTCGGCGGAATTCATTTCCTCCTCGGCGTGATTGCGCTGGCGCGACCCCGTCGTCGTTGCAAGTTCCAACTCGGCCCGTTCGCTGGAGCGTTGGTACGCCTGATTGCGCCGGATGCGGTCGATCGCCCGACGGCGGGCGAGTGTGATCATCCACCCCAGGGCCCGGCCCTTCGACGGAGCAAAACTTTCCGCCCGATTCCAAATCTCGATGAAGACCTCCTGCAGCACGTCGTCGGCGTCGGCATCCTGATGCACCGCGCGAAAGATGACCGCCCGCAGGATGGAAGCGTGGCGCCGATATAAAAACTCGAGCGCGGTGCCCCGACGACCTTGGACGGCCAGCATCAGATCTTCATCCGTGCTCTCTGACGAAAGGGTGGCGAAGGATTGGCTTGGTGACGTTTGAATCATACCAGCCTCCTTAGCGTTTGGAGTGCCGTTCGCGTTTCCTTCTGGTGAGGGGACAATTCGCCCGAATAAGCACCCAAATTTCATTGCAATCCGCAACGAATTTTGGTCGGAAGCGTGCAAAACGCACGGGGTGCGGGCGCCCGAGTCTATTCCAAGAGATCGCGTGTCTCGACGAATTCCTTGACGAATCCCGGCTCGAACAAGATCGCGGCCATCAGGCGCCGGGCCTCCGCAGACTTCTGCAGTCGCGCGAGGCAGCGAACGCGGCCAAGCTCCGCGACGGTGCATCGCTCGGTCCGGGCAAAGATATTCAGGGCCTCCGCAAACCGGCCCAGGCGCTCCAGGAGTTGAGCCTGACGCAACTCGATCGTCGGAAGCGCCCGCACGGCGGGTGGCAGCATGCCGAGTTCGCGCAGCGCTTCGTCGTGCAGCCCGAGGTCCTCGTATCCCTGAATCCGCGAAAGCGTTCGAGCCAGCGCTTCAATGGGGGAGGTGTTGGGCATGGCTGGCAGGGTCCGAGGGATTCCCGGCGTCGTCGGGGGCCAAAGATCCCGGCGCCCCCACAACGCTGAACCGATCGAAGGCGTGATCATTGTCTCTTGACGCAGCGCTCGCTGGGCTGGCGAGCAGGGTACGCCATCACGTCTGAGGCGAAGAGGGTTTGGTCCACGCTTCCCGGTGCGGGGCTGGGGTTGCGAAAACGGGAGGATTCCATAGCAATGATCTTTCGCAGCGCTGACGCAGGGTGGCTGTATCGACCTCACTTTTTATTCAAAGTTCATTTCGCGCGCGGCGAAAAAAAAGCCGCCCCGACAGATCGGGACGGCCATTTTATTTGGAGAGAGGTTTTGCTCAGCGGGGGGTCGGCGCGCGCGTGATGTAGGCGACCTGCACGTCCGCGGGAACCTTCGAGGCGGAGTCGTTCTGGACGTTGATGCGACCGCTGGCGGAGCAGCCGACGGAAGCGAGCGCGAAGGCGATGAGGCAAAGGGAGAGCAGGCGCGAAATTTTCATGGGAGTATTTTCTGTGGTGGGATGTGGACGTTATGCATTCGCAGCGGGAAACGGGGTTGCGCTCATGAAAAGAGAAAATTCCGCGCATCCGACCCGCTCGCCTGGAAAATCAATCGAAGCCAAACCGCTTCCGCTTGCGGTAAAGCGTTGCCGTGTCGATGCCGAGCAGCGCGGCCGCTTCAGTCATGTTGGGCGCTCGCTCCACGACGAGCCGGATATGCTCGCGTTCGAGCGCCTCAAGGGAGACCAGCGCGCCGACGACGGCGGCGGGCGCTTCAGCGCCATTCGCGCTCTTGAGTTCGGGCGGCAGGTCGCGCGGCGTGATGAGTTCCTCCGGCGCTAGAATGACGGCGCGCTCGACGACGTTGCGCAGTTCGCGCAAATTTCCGGGCCATGAGTGTGCACAAATCGCCTCACGGGCTTCAGGCGAGAATTGCCGGCGCCGCTTGGACCGCTTGGCAAAATGTTGCAGGTAGTGGTCGGCCAGGCGCAGGACATCGAGCGGGCGCTGCCGCAGCGGCGGCATCTCGACGCTGATCACCGCCAGCCGATAGTACAGATCCTCGCGGAAGACACCCTTCTTGACCTCCTGCTTCAAATCGTGATTCGTCGCCGCGATGACACGCACGTTGGCCGTGCGGGTGACGGTCTCACCGAGGCGTTCATATTCGCCCTCCTGCAACAGCCGCAGGAGCTTGGCCTGAACCTCGGGTGCGATGTCGCCGATCTCGTCGAGGAAAAGCGTACCGCCCTCCGCCGCCTTCACTTTGCCCCAATGATCGCGCACCGCGCCGGTGAAGGCTCCACGGGCGTGGCCGAAGAGTTCGCTTTGCAGCAACTCGCCCGAGAGACTCGGACAACTCACCGTCACGAAGGGCCGGTCGGCGACGCCGCTGCGCTCGTGGACACTGCGCGCGGCGACGCTCTTGCCGGTGCCGCTTTCGCCGAGGAGTAGGATAGAGGCGGTCGAATCCGCGGCGCGGAAGAGCAGGTCCATCAATTCGCGCATCGCCGGCGCGTCGAATGCAAAGACCATCTCCGGCATCTCCGCGCGCACCTCCCGCACGCGTGTCTCCAGTCCTTCGATTTTCTGGCCGAGTTGGCGAAAACGGTGCACGCGCGCCAGCACGGTCAGGAACTGCTGCCGCGTGAAGGGCTTCTCCAGAAAATCGATCGCGCCACGCCGCATCGCCTCGACCGCCGAATCGATTCCACCCTGCGCCGTGACCATGACAATCGGGATGCCGGGCCGCTCCTTCGTGATCGTGGCCAGCAGGTCGAGTCCGTTTTCGCCGCGCAGATTCAGATCCAGCAGGATGCCGTCGTAGCGCTCCTCCTTGAGCCGCAACAGCGCGGATGGGCCGTCGGGCGCGGGATCCGCGTAGTGCCCCTCATCGTCGATCAGCGTGCAGGCCGCATCACGCATGATTTTCTCGTCGTCGATGACCAGGAAGTCCATCGCGCCTAGGGTTTCGTGCTGGCGGGCAGCCGGAGTCGAAAGATGGCGCCCCCCGTGGCGGGTGGGTCGCAAATCAGATCGCCCTTCATCATCTCCGCGAGCCGCTTGGAGATGCTCAGGCCCAGCCCCGTGGAGGGTTCGCCGGCGGTCGGTCGGGCCGTCAAGCGCGAGTAGCGGCGGAAGAGCCGGTCGCGGTCGACCTCCGGAATGCCGGGGCCGCCGTCGCGCACCTCGACGAGACTGACGCCCTCACTTTCGTCCGCGGACACGGTCACTGTCACGCGCTCGCCCGGGGGCGAAAACTTGACGGCATTCGAAATCAGGTTGTCCAGGATCCGACCGACGCCCTCCGGATCGGCCGACGTTCCCACCTCGTGGCCCGGGTCATGCAGGTTGATGAGAATTTGTTTTTGCGCCGCGGACTCCCGGTAGCGGCGCACGGCCATCGTCGCGTGGTCAACCAGATTGATGCACTGGGGCTCCGTCAGTACGGCATGTTCGACGGACGCGTTGGCGAGGAGTTCCTTGACGAAGGTGAGGAGCTTGGTGGTGGAGTCCGCCATATTCTCCACGAGCTGTCGCGATTTCTCGTCGAGGACGGCCAAAGAACGGTCGCGCAGAAGTTGCGCGCTGAGCTGCATGCCGCTGAGATGGTTCTTAAGGTCATGGGCCAGCATGCCGAGCAGCTCGTCCTTGTCGGCGGCGAGAAGTCTTAGTTGGTCGCGTGTTTCCTTAAGCGCGATGTGGGTGTTGACCCGCGAAAGCAGCTCCGCCTTGTTGAAGGGCTTGGCCACATAATCCACGCCGCCGCTCTCGAGTCCCTCGACCACGAGATTCTTGTCGTCGGCGGCGGAGAGAAAAATGATCGGGATGTCTTCACAACCGGGCGTGGCCTTGATCTGGCGGCACGCTTCCAGCCCTCCCATGCCGGGCATCAGCACGTCGAGCAGAATCAGGTCTGGCACGCGCGCGGCGATCCGCTTGAGCGCTTGTTCGCCGCTGGTCGCGGGCACGATCTCGTAATTGAAAAGCTGGAGCAGCGTCCCGACGAGCTGGACGTTTCGCTCCTGATCGTCGACGACGAGAATGGTCGACTTGCGGTTGCGTGGGAAGCTGGCGGTAGCAGTGGACATCAGGCGATGGATTCGGTTGTCGCGGCGACCAACTTGGGAAATTCCTCCAGCTGGCGCTCGAGTTCGATGAGCCGGAACGTACGCGCATTTCGTTCCAGGTCGCGGCCGTATTCCTCCAGCCCGGGATGACCCGAAGCCATGGCGGTAATTTCTTGCGCGAATGCCGTGGTCTCGCCGATGGCGAGGCTGTCCCTGACGTTGGGCCAGCGATCCTTGAGCAGGCGCTGCAAGGCCGCCCGCATCTTGGGGGCGTCCCCGGCGGCGAAGGGCTCCGGCGCGGTTTTCACCGAGGCCGGCCCGGCGGGCATCGCCTCGCCACCGTCGGAGGTCTTGGCCTTCGGGATGAAATGGACCATCTCGTCATAAAGTTGACGACGGCCAAACGGTTTGCGGATGTATCCGCTGAACGCCGAACGCATTTCGCCCTCTTGATCGAGGAGGCTGGAGGCCGTCACAGCGATCACCGGCAGAATTTCCAGACCGGGGCGCTTGCGAATTTCTGTGAGCGCCTCCCGTCCATCCATGTTGGGCATGCGGACGTCCATGAAGATGATGTCCGGTTTTTCCCGGATCGCCGCGTCGACGGCTTCGCGGCCATCCTGCGCAAAAAACAGCGTATGGTGCGTTTTCGCGAACATGCCGGCCAGCAGGTCACGGTTCGTCGCATTGTCATCCACCACCAGCACGCGGGCGGGATGAAAATCGTCAAAATTCACGGTTTTGTCGTCCGGGGCCAAATCACTCACCGGAAGCTTCGCGGAAATTTCAATGTCGGGAAAATGGAGGCGGAAGACGGTCCCGCGCCCGACCGTGCTTTCCAATCCCACCGTCCCTCCCATGACGGCGGTCAGGCGATGGACAATCGTCAGTCCGAGTCCGGTACCCTGGCGTTCGGCGTCGCGGTGCGCATCCACCTGCACAAAGGGCTCGAAAATCTGGGTTTGAAGTTGCGCCGGAATGCCGATCCCCGAATCGGACACCTCGAAGATCAAATGCACGCGGCTGCGGTCGGAGACGTTGCTCTCCCACGTGGCGGCCAGTTTCACAAAGCCGTGGTCCGTGAATTTGACCGCGTTGCCGGCGAGGTTTACAAGGATTTGCCGGAGCCGGCCCCGGTCAATCATGAGAGCCTTGGGGAGCGCGGAGGCGACATCGACCTCGAGCTTGAGATTCTTGCGGGCCGCGCTTTGAGCGACCACCGCGCGGACGAACTCGCACACCTCCCGGACATCGGTGGGCTCGGCATGAACCTCCAGCATGCCGGCTTCCACTTTCGAGAGGTCGAGGATGTCGTTGATGAGTTGAATGAGCGAGTGGCCGGCGCCGCGAATATGTTGGACGTAGCCCTGCTGCTGGTCGGAGAGGCCCTCCCGATCCAGCAGGTCACTAAATCCGAGAATGGCGTTCATGGGAGTGCGAATCTCGTGACTCATGTTCGCGAGGAACGCGCTCTTCTCCTTTCCCGCGATCTCGGCGCGCTCCTTGGCAATCGTGAGTTGCGCTTCATTCTCGGTCTGGCGTCGTGCAATGTAGGAGAGATAAAGGGCCAGCATGCCCGCGCCGATGCCCACAAGGCCCGCCACGTTGGTCGTGAGCTCGGCCTTGCGCATTTGCACCCGGCGTTCCATGCCCTGGGCGGAGAAAATGTTCTCTTGCTGCGCCGTCATCCGGCCGACGAGGACGCGAATCTTGTCCATTGTCTTCTTTGCCGGTTGACCGTGGTAGCGGTTAACCATCCCCTGAAAGCCGAATTTGTTGCGGTCGTCGAGCACGCCGCGCAAGAAATCCATGCGCACTTCCGCCAGCGCGCGCAGCTCGATGAGATCCGTTTCCATCTCGTGGCTCTGCACGACCAGGTTCGTCAGATTGGCGAACGCGGCGGGCAATTTTGCGACGGCGGCTTCATAGGGCTCCAGAAACTCCTGCGTGCCGTTGATGATGTATCCGCGAATTCCCGACTCCGCGTCCTGCAGGAGGGCAAAGAGATACTGTAGAGCGTCCCGCGTCTTGACCGTTTGCTCGGACGAATCGATCGCGCGCGTAAGCTCGCGCCACGTGTAGGCACGGACCAGCAGGCTTCCGACAGTCAGCACCAGCCAGGTTACGACGAAGGCTTGGCGGACGGAGTTCTTGATCGGACGCATACAAACGGGGGAGAAATCGGAGCATTCGGCGAAGATTCTCGTTGCAATTCGCACGGCGGAAGCCGGTTGGACGTTGCAAAATGTCGGGAAATGTCTCGCTTTGGAAGAAGGGGGCGATAGATTTTTTTATCTTAAGTAGCTGGAAAACAGATAATTGTATCACTTTTCACGTCTCTTGGAACGGGCCCTGCACGGTATGGAATCACGTAGAACTCAATTCACGCCAAACAATCGCAACCTATCACCACCATATGCTTCATTATTCCATCGTCTTCCTCATCATCGCGCTTGTTGCCGCCATCCTCGGATTCTCCGGAATCGCGGGAACCGCCGCATGGATCGCCCAAATCTGCTTTGTGATCTTCCTACTTCTCGCCATTATTGGTTTCATCCGGCGCGAGGCCTGAAGCGCCACAATCCCCACCCATCCCATGAAAAACCTAACCATCGCCGGAGTCATCCTCATCATCGTGGGCGTCGTCCTCCTGGTTTACCAGGGCTTCTCCTACGACCGCGAGAAGACCGTCCTCGACGTCGGTCCCGTGCACGCCACGGCGACCACCAAGGAGCGCTTCCCGATTCCGCCCATCGTGGGCTGGATCGTCACGGCCGGCGGCGTGGTTCTGCTCGTCACCGGTTTGACACGCACGCGCGCGGCGTGATCAAAAGCCAGGTACCGAACGCCGAAGTTAAGTGTGATTAGTCTCCGATTCTCTATCCTCTGCGGTCGAATTTCATCGAGAGTTTGGGGCCTTCGTGGCCAAATCAACTAATGTTTTAGCGCCTTGATCGCGTCGAGGACGCGATCGGCGCAAATCTGGTAGTCGATCCGATCGCCGCTTTCGAAGTCCGCCTTGGTGAACTGCAGCGGTTGGCCGACCCGCACGGAAATGGGATGCAGGCGGGGCCGACCGCCCATTGGGTAAGCCTCGTAGGCACCCCAGATCCGCATCGGGACCACGGGGCAGAGGGTCTTGCCGACGACGAAGCCAATCCCGGGCTGCGCGGGTTGAATCTCGCCGTTCGGTGTCCGGCCGCCTTCCGGGAAAATCACGGCGACGTGACCAGAACGAACGATATTGATCAAGTGTCGCAGGGCGGTGCGATCGGCGTTTTGTTGATCGACCGGGATGACGTGCAAATCCGGGAAGAGGCGGCCGATGACGGGCCATTCCATGATTTCCGACTTGGCGAGATAGACGATGTCTTGCCGGGGCGACGCGAGCGCGACGAGCGGCGGATCGATGAAGCTTTGGTGGTTCATCGCGATGATAATGCCGCCTTCCATCGGGATGTTTTCGCTGCCTTGGCAATCCCACTGGCAGCCTGACTTCACGATCAGGCCAAACAAGTTCAGCGTGAACCAATGCGCGATGTTCATGCCGATCGGCACGGGAAGGTCGCGGGTGGCGGGCTTGTAGACGTGGACGCGGCTCATGCGGAGAAAGAAACTCGGACCCTTTTCCGGCCGGGCGGGGAACGCTGACGTTGGGCACCAAAGCGGGAAATGCAAGGGCCCATTCTGCAAGATGCGCGTAGAAGGGGGTCTTGCCGCCGGACAGCTTCGCGGGTCTAGTCCGGCCATGCGAATCCCATTTTCCCTCCGCGCCGGACTGCTGGCGCTGCTGCTTTTTCCTCATGCACCAGCGGCCCGCTCGGCCGATCTGGCTGCGATGCCCTACGCGAAAATGGAAGAAGTTTGGCAGAAGACCGACACGATCGACCGGAAGAAACTGGTCGTCCTGACGCAGGTGGGATCGTCGAACAAGGCGGTGAAGCCGTCGGAAATCGTCATGACGATCAAAAGCAGTGCCGGGCCGATTCCGATCCACCTGGGGCCCGACGGTGACGTGCTGGATTTTCCGCGGACCGAAGCGCTGAGACAGGAGAATCCCGTCATCGAGACGAACCAGCCTAAGGGCACCCTTTCCCTCAGCATGGCCATCGGGTTGCCGGTCCCCGACTCGCTCACGTTTCCGTATGCCCGGATCGCGGAAGGAATCGCGGAGGGAGACAGGGCGGTGAAGTCACAGGCGGGCATCGTCTCCTTGGTGGTGCCGTCATTGAAAGCCGCGGTCGTCTACTTTCCGGCGTCGGGCGCAGGCAAAGCGACGGTCGAAATCGCGTCGGTCAGCGGGAAGAAGGTCCTGAAGGCCGATGCGAGCGGCCAGGTGAAGCTGATGCTGGACCCAAAACTCGCCGTCGAAAATCCCACGGTGCGCGTCTCCGCGCGACCGACGCGAATCCTCCTCAGCCCGTAGGAATGCGATCGCGCCGGATTACGACCGCGTCAGCCGTGCGGTGGCCGGCATCGGGAAATCCTTGAGCTTGAGCCTCCCGATGATCTCACCCACCACGCCCTCGATTGTCAGGCGCGAACTGTCGATCACCTGCGCGTCCTCTGCGATCATCAGCGGCGAGTTCCGGCGGGACGAATCGACCGAGTCCCGCGCGGCGATCGAATCGCGTTCGCCCTGCGCCGAGCGGCGCTGCGCGCGCACCTCGGGCGACGCGTCGATGTAGAATTTGTACGGCGTTTGTGGAAACACCGCGGAGCCGATGTCGCGGCCTTCCATCACGACGTCGTTGTCGGTGGCGTAGGCGCGTTGCCGGGCCACGAGCAGCTCGCGCACCCGCGGGACCATCGAGACCGCCGAGACGTGCCGGTTGATCTCGGGATCGCGCAAATGGGGCGCCGGATCCGCGCCGTCGAACCGGATGACGGACTCCTTACCCGCGTCCAGCCCGCATTCGATGCCCGCGTGTGCCATCGCCGCGGCCACCGCGTTGGCATCGCCCGGGTCCACCCCTTTCTGCAAGACAAACCACGTCGCCGCGCGGTACATCGCGCCGGTGTTCACGTAGGCAAAGCTGAAGGCGTGCGCCAGCGTGCGGGCGACGCTGCTTTTTCCGGAGGCGGCCGGGCCGTCGATGGCGATGACGACGTGGGACATGCGGGAGGTCGCGCCGCTGTCAGTTTTTCAGCGACGAAATCACTTTCGTGGCTTCGGCGCCGGACGTCGATGATTTCAGCACTTCCAGCAGCGTTTCCTCGAATCCTGGATACGAGGTGACAATGCAATCGGTGTCCTCGATGGTCGTTTCGCCCTTCGCGAAAAGGCCGGCGATGGTGAAAGCCATCGCGATGCGGTGGTCGCCGAAACTCTTCAACTTCGCGCCCTTCAGGGGTTGCCCGCCCGTGATGATCAGGCCATCAGGGCGCTCGTCCACCGGCACACCCATGGCCCGCAGATTCGTGGCGATCGCGGCGAGGCGATCGGTCTCCTTCACGCGCAGTTCTGCGGCGTCGCGAATGACGGTCTCGCCCTCCGCGAGCGCGCCCAGCACGGCGATGATGGGGATTTCGTCGATGACGTTCGGAATTTCTGCGCCTTCCACGACGGTGCCGCGGAGATGATCGCCCACGATCTCGACCGCGCCGACGCGCTCCATCTGGTCGATGTTTTCGATAATTTCCCGCACGCGCGCGCCCATCCGGAGCAGTACGGCGAGAATACCGGTGCGCGTGTCATTCAGGCCGACATCCTTGATCAGCAGGTGTGAAGCGGGTTGGGCGGCCGCGGCGGCGAGCCAGAACGCCGCCCCTGACATGTCGCCTGGAATCTGAAAATCGCGCGACTCCGGCATGGCCCCGCCTTTCACCGTGAGCCGGATCTGGCGCTGGCCGGCTTCATCGGTTACCACGCGTTCGACCGGGACGAGAAAGTACTCGAGCAGGCGTTCGGTGTGGTCGCGGCTCTGGCCGGGCTCGAGCACCGAGGTGGCCCCGTCCGCGAAGAGCCCGGCGAGCAGGACGCAGCCCTTGACCTGGGCGCTGGGGATGGGCAGCGGGTACGTGATCGCCTTGAGCGGCGAACGCCCCTCCACCACCAGCGGTGCAAAATCTTTTTTGCCTTGGGAGACGACCTTGGCGCCCATCTGCGAGAGCGGTTTCATGACGCGGCCCATGGGGCGTGAGGTCAGCGAATCGTCCCCGGTGAGGACGGCACGGAAGTCCTGTCCCGCGAGCACGCCCGCGAGGAGGCGCATGGTGGTGCCGGAATTGCCGCAGTCGATCACATCGGCCGGGGCGCTGAGCCGGCGGTGATTGCCGTGGATGATCAGCGTGGTCGGCTCGGGCTGCTCGATGCGGATGCCCAGGGCGCGCATCGCGTCCACGGTCGCCAGGCAGTCCGCGCCCGGCAAGAACCCCCGCAACACGCAGGTGCCGTTGCTCAACGAGGCCAGGATCACCGCACGGTGCGAGATGCTCTTGTCGCCGGGCACGCGGATCTCCGCCTGGATCAGGGGAGCGCGACGAACACGAAGCCGGGACATAAGGGAGCGGGAGCGTGGGGGATTAGTCGACAAAATTCAAGGGCTTTTGCGACGGGTAAAATCGCCGGCACCGCCGGCATCGTGGGCGGGGTTTTCGGCTCTCGGCGGCAACCGGTCGCGCAGGTCGCCTGCGCGCTCGAGGAACGTCCGGAGCCCGGCATCATCGCCCGTGGCGAGCAGGGTCTCAACCCGACGGAGTTCCGCGCGCAGATCGATCAGGGCACGGCCAAGGGCGGCGCGGTTGCGGGCGAGAATGCCCGTCCACAACGCGGCCGGTCCCGCGGCGAGGCGCGTGATGTCGCGCAGGCCAGGCCCGCTGAAACGGATCGGATCACCGGCCAGCCGGTCAGCCCCGGTCAGCAGCGCCGCGGCCACGAGGTGCGGCAGATGGCTGACGCGCGCGACGATTTCATCGTGTTCCGCGGCCCCGCAATCCGCGACGCAGCAGCCTAGCAACTCCCAAAACGCCCGGACCCGCGCGTTGTTTTCGGCGCTGGTTCCTGGAATTTGAAAACAGATTGCGCCGTCAAACAGATCGGCGCGCGCGGCCTCGAGACCGCCGCGTTCCGAACCCGCCATCGGATGCGCGCCGACGTAACGCGGACCGAGGATCGCGGTCAATTCCTCGACCAGCCATTGCTTAACGCTGCCGACGTCGGTGACGATCGCGCCGGCCATGAGATGTGGCGCGATGCGTTGCGCGAGTCCGGGCATCGCGTCCGGCGGGGTGCAGAGCACGACGAGGTCCGCCTCGCGCGCGGCTTCGATGGGATCGTCCGTGACGACCGCGGCGAGTGGCAAGCTGCGGGCGCGCTCGATCTCGGCGGCGTGAAAACCGGCGATGCGCAGCTGATCGGCGGGACAAACCCGGCGTAAAGCCAGCGCGACCGAACCCCCGATGAGGCCGGGGCCAAGAATGGCGACCGTCTCGCGAAATGGAACGGCGTCCAACTTTACGGGACCAGGAACAAAGCGCCCGTCGCCGGATCCTTAACCTGTTCACCCGGCGAGAATCCCCGGACGTCGATCAAGCCAGTGCTGCCCGGGAGCGTGACGAATCCAGGTTTCCCTGGCACGGGCTTCGCGACTTGGATATCCCGGACGGCCGGCGGCGGCGGAGCCGTGGAGGTGATGGGCTTCGGCGTCGGTGTCGGGGTCGGCATAGGCACCGGCGTGATTTGCGGGACGACCTGGGGTGGCGGTTTCGGCGTGGTGTTACAGGCAGAAATGGCCAGTGTCGCAATGGCGACCGCAGCGGGGAAGAGAAGGAGACGAGTCATAGCAATCAGTAGCTCTTAGGGATGAATGGAAAGGCGTTAGGGAACAAGGAAAATTTTGCCGGAGTACGGACACTTCACCTGTTCGCCCGGTGCGAAGCCGCGCACGTCCACGTATCCCGCGGTCGGTTTGTACGGACTGGTGACGAATCCGGGTTTCCCGGCCACCGGCGAGCCGATGGGAATTTCTCGCGCCGGCGCGGTGGCGCTCGAGGGGAGCTGCGTCGTTTGCGAACTGGAACTGCGTGGGACCGGCGTCACCAAGGGGCGATCGACGTCGGTGGGTGTCACCGGCGCGACGGTCTCTCTCGGCAGCGCGGTGGTTGATTGGGGCGGCGTCCCCAGGTAGTTCTCGTTGAAGCGCGGACGCGGTGGGTCATCGTAAACCATCGTCTGGCAGCCGGTGACCGCCAGCAACGACGCACCGGCGAGAATGGAAAAAACGGAACGAGTCATGAGATCAGAACGAGGAGTGCCTGCGGCCGCGCCAGCACGAAGCGTCATGTATCGCACGTTGCGCGAGGTCACAACCGGATTCGTCCGTGCGGGCGTGATCGCGTCTGTGGTCATGCCACAATCGGAGGCGACGGGAGATATCGGCCTTGACCCGATCCAACGGCGTGCGTACGGTCGCATTTCCAAGAAATCGGGCTGTGGCTCAGCTTGGTAGAGCGCCTGCCTCGGGTGCAGGAGGTCCAGGGTTCAAATCCCTGCAGCCCGATTCCCCGCAATTGACAGTCAGTATTTCCCTCCAGATTTTTTTCCTGTGCCAGCCGGACGAGATCCGAACGAAACTTTCGCAAACGCGGGCGCCAGTTCGACCCAGCGGATTCGCTTTCTCCCCGTCTTGCTCGTGGGCTTGGTCGTCATTGGCCTCGGGTTTCTCATCGCTTGGGGCTTGAACCAGTTCCTGCGCGCCACCTTTACCCGCAAGGCACAGGCGACGGCCGAGGTCAACTCCGCGACGACGCCAGGCAACTCGTCGGTGGTCAGCCCCGTGCGGGAAACTCTGCCGGCTTCCCCGCCGCCGGAGGACGTGCGTGTCGTGTCGGCCCAGCCCACGCTGCCGCCCACCGCCAGCCGTTCCGCGGACCCCGACCTCGTGCCTACCAGCGTCGCGGCCGGGCCCGTCATTCAAAATCTCCCCTCGAGTAATGCCGTGGTGCCGCCCGCTCCCAAGCCCTCCCCGCCAGTGGCGGAACCGACCATCGCCCCGTCCGTGGCGGCGGAAATTGCGCGGCGCGTTGAGGCCCCGGCGGCGGCGGCCCCGCGCGCGTTTGCTGCGTTGCCGACGGCTCCGGCGGCGCCCGCTCTGGCCCCGCAACCCGAGGTCATCGATACAAATCTGCGCAATCCTGAGAACGCCTTGATCAAGCAGGAGGTGCTGAAGCGCATCGACCAGATGCCTGACCTTACGCCGGAGAATCGGGACAAACTCTACGCCCGCGTCGAGCGCACGGCGGGGATGGGGCGCGTGGCGACCATTTTGTTCGACACGGGGGAATCACGGATTCGGTCCACGGACGTCGAGCGACTTCGCACTGACTTGAGTTCCGCCGCGGCGCAGCGTCTGGTCGAGGACCCGACGGTCGTGCTCGTGGTGTTGGGCTACGCGGATCCGACCGGCGGGGCGGATTTGAACAAGGCGATTTCGCAGGCCCGGGCGACTGCGGCCATGGCCGCGTTGCGCGACCGGCTGAAACTTTCCAACGTGATGCACTCGGTGGCGATGGGAAGCTCCACCTTGTTCGGCGAGGGCCGTGACCAACTGCAGAAAAATCGCGTGGTTGAAGTCTGGGCGGTGATGCCGTGATCGCCCGGCCGGCGCGGCCGGCCTCGCGCGACGTGCATCTTGTCTTGAGAGGACGGCGCCTGCTACGCTAGCGTTCTACTGCATGAGTGGAACTGCCCCCGATCCCGCCTCGCCCGCCTCCGCGCCTCATGAGGCTGACGCGCCCCGACTTTCCATTCTCTCGGGTCTCCCGACGGGGCAAATTGTGTTGCGGCAGGGCACGCTGCTGATCGGCCGGCTGGCCGAGTCGGACATCCAGCTCGATCACCCCGAAATCTCGCGTTACCACTGCAAGCTCCATTGGAACGGGCACGACGCGCAAATCGAGGATTTGGGCAGCCGGCGCGGCACGCGGCTAAACGGCTCGGTGCTTCCCAAGGGCGCGCTGGCCCCATTGCAATCGGGCGACCGGATCGATGTGGGGCCGGTCGCGCTGCAATTTGGAAGTGATGGCGCGGTCGCGGCGGCCGCCCCCGTGCCCGCCCCGCACGCGGAATCGGCGACGGTGGGCGCGTCGATCGCGCGGGTCGTGATGGGCGGTCATGAAGTGTCGATGATTCCGCTGCGCGACAAACTGGTCTTCGGCCGCGCGAGCGAATGCGAGGTGTCGATGAACGACGCAGGCGTCTCGCGCCAGCACGCGAGCATCGAGCGGAGTTCGACCGGATTTCTCGTTACGGATCTGCGCAGCCGCGGCGGGTCGTTCGTCAACGGCCACCGTTTCGAGCGCCACGAACTTGTGATCGGTGACCAGTTGCAGATGGGGCCGTTCTTTTTCCGGTTCGACGGCCGACAGCTCGTGCGCACGCGTGGTGGCGCGGGCGTGGGCATTGAGGGCCGCGAGGTCACCAAACGCGTCGGGGCCCTCACCATCCTCGACCACGTTTCGCTCCGGATCGAGCGCGGCCAGTTCGTTTGCATTCTCGGTCCGTCGGGCAGCGGCAAGTCGACTTTGCTCGACGCCATCACCGGCCTGCGGCCCGCGACGGCTGGCACTGTGCTGTACGACGGCATGGACCTCGTGCGCGAATACGAGCATCTCCGCTCGATGCTGGGCTACGTGCCGCAGGATGACATCGTCCATCCCGAGTTGACCGTGCGCTCGGCGCTCCTCTATAGCGCGCAGCTCCGCCTGCCCGCCGGCACGCCGCAGGGCGAGATCGAGAAGCTCGTCGACCAGACGATCATCCAGCTTGGCCTGCAGGAGCGCGCGAACATTTCGATCGGGCGGCTCTCGGGCGGCCAGCGCAAGCGCGTGAGCGTGGGGGTGGAATTGCTGGGACGCCCGAGCGTGCTGTTCCTCGACGAGCCGACGAGCGGTCTGGATCCGGCGGCCGAGTTCAAGATGATGGAGCTGTTGCGTCATCTCGCGGACGGCGGTTGCACGGTGGTGTGCACCACGCACCTGATGGAGAACGTCTATCTTGCGGACAAACTTTTTGTCATCGCCGAGGGCAAGCTGGTGTTTTCGGGCGGGCCGCAGGACGCGCGCGAACATTTCGGCGTGCAGAAACTGACGGCGCTATACGATCGTCTTTCCGAGCGACCGGCCACCGAATGGCAGCGTGATTTTGAGCGCGTGAAGGCGGAGCGCGGCGCGCTGGAGGAAACGGGGTCCGCGGCGATCCCGACGAATGCCACCACGTCCACCGGGCTTTCGATTCCGGCCGTCACGCCGGCGAAGTCGTCACCCGCGCTGCCCATCCTGTTGCGGCGCCAGTGGTCCATCCTGACGTCGGACATCAAGAATTTCCTCATCCTCTTCGGCCAGCCCGTGGTGATCGGCGGGTTGGTCGCGATGGTGACGAACGAAAGCTCCCTCTGCCTCTTTTTCGCCTACCTCTCAGCCTTGTGGTTTGGTTGCAGCAATTCGGCGCAGGAAATCGTCAAGGAAATCGCCATTTACCGCCGCGAGCGGATGGTGGGTCTCGGGCGCAATTCCTACCTGCTGTCGAAATTCCTGCTCGTCGGCGCGTTGACCGCCGTGCAGAGCCTCATTTTGCTGCTCGTGCTGGAGGGCGTCCACTGGCTGGTGCACACCCAGCAACCGAATAACAATGACGGCCGCGAGTTCATCATGGGCATCGCGAGCTGGCAGGCGGGCGCCTTGATTTTGATCTCGCTCGCCGCGGTCGGGATTGGCCTCGCCATCTCCGCGTTGAGCAAGACCACCATGCAGGCGGTGATGATCGTGCCCCTCGCCCTCATTCCGCAGATTCTTTTCTCGGGGCTGGTGGTCAAAGCTCCCGAAATGAAGCCCCTCGCTTATTTTGTCACCCAGTTTTCGCCCAGCTACGCCGCCCAGACGATCATGGACGTCAGTTGCTTCCACGGGGAGTATCCCACCGGGCTGCGCGCCGCGAACAATCGTCCCGGCTTTGACCATGTCAGTTTCCTGAACCAGCGGGCGACCGGCAAGCGTCTGATGGCGGGCGATCAATTTTTTGCCGGGGCGCGTGGCTGGCTGGCGGCCTTCAAGCTCCTCGCGTGGATCGCGGCCGGGTATGTGGTGTCGTTCTTCGGCTTGAAAGCGCGCGAGCGCGGCTGAACGCCGGATGAAGACCAAGGCCGAAATCGTTTCGAACTGGCTGCCGCGCTACACCGGGACGCCCGCCTCAGGATTTGCGAAATACGTGCTCCTGACAAACTTCACGAACTACGTGAAGATGTTTGCCGACTGGCACGACGTGCCAGTGCGGGGCCTGGACCGGCCGATCCCGAATGCCACGGCGGACGGCATCTCCATCCTGAATTTCGGAATGGGGAGCGCGAGCGCGGCGACGGTGATGGACCTCCTCAGCGCGATCGAGCCGAAGGCGGTCCTCTTCCTCGGCAAATGCGGCGGGCTGAAGCGCAAGAACAAGCTCGGCGACTTGATCCTGCCCATCGCGGCGATACGCGGCGAAGGCACCTCAGACGATTATTTTCCGCCGGAAGTCCCGGCGCTGCCGGCCTTCTCCCTGCAGAAGGCTATTTCCACCACGATTCGCAATCACCAGCGCGACTACTGGACCGGCACGGTGTACACCACCAACCGCCGTGTCTGGGAGCACGACGACAAGTTCAAGAAATATCTCGCGAAGGTGCGCTGCATGGCGGTGGACATGGAAACGGCGACCATTTTCACGACGGGGTTCCACAACGAAATTCCGACCGGCGCGCTGCTGCTGGTGTCCGATCAGCCGATGGTGCCCGACGGCGTCAAGACCGCGGCGAGCGACGAGCTGGTGACGTCAAAATTCGTGGAGGCCCACCTCCGCATCGGGATGGACTCGCTCAGCGAGCTCATCAACCACGGCCTGACCGTCAAGCACCTGCGGTTCTAGGCGGGCAACCGCCTTAAAACTCAAAGTCGGGCTTCATCCCGAAGACGCGGACCAGCTGGGCTTTTCCCTTGAGGGCTTTTTCGCCAAGGTCCACGAAGATTTCGCGGTCCGGCATCAAGTCCACGATGCGCTCGGAAAGCAGGAGCTTCTGCTTCAGCTCCTTCATGATGCTCTCGAGCCGGAAGGCCGTATTTACGGCATCGCCGATGATCGTCGCGTCGCGTTGCGCGACGAGACCGATGTTGCTGAAGCTGACCTTGCCGTGGTGGAGCGCCACGCCGACTTCAAATTGGTTTTCGTTCGGCCATTTCATCTTGGCGGCCATGCGCAGCATCGAGCGGCCGGCCTCAAACGCGGCGCCGCATTCGGGCGAGGGGCCGTTGGGCGTGGTATCGCCGGGCGTGACCGTCCCGGGCTGCCAGTAGGCGAGGATCGCGTCACCGATGAACTTGTCGATGATGCCGCCGCTGGCCTGCACGACGTTGCCGGCCTCGCGGAACCACTGGCCCAGGATTTGCGAAAGGCCCTCGGCGGGGATTTTCTCCGACTGGGTGCTGAAACCGCGGATGTCGCAGACCAGGATGGCGGCGGGGCGGACACTTTGGGCGTGTTGGTCGGTGCTGGCCGCGAGAGTGGCCTCGATGGCATCCTCGCCGCCATGCTCGGCTTCCTGTTCAAAGACGATTTCGTTGTTGGCGATGCGGATTTTCGCACCGTTGACGAGAGTGACGGGCAGGACGACGCGTTGATCGTTGACGTAGGTGCCGTTGCGGCTCCCGAGATCCATGATTTGGTACTCGTAGCCGTTGTGGCAGCGGATGATGGCGTGCTGCCGGCTGATGTGTGCGCTTGTATTAAGGCACACGGTGTTGTCGCTCGTGCGCCCAATGGTCGCCGTATTCTGGATCGGGACCTCGAATTTCTCGCCGGTAACGGTATGGATGCGGAGTTTGGCGGCCATGGGGAAGGGACCCTGTCGATATAAACAATGTAAACCGGCCCGGCAAATCTTATATTAGCATGAACTAAGCCCTGTTCTCCGGCGAGGACTTGTGGCACACAATGACGCGCTCACGATGGCCGAAATCGAAAAATTTCATCATTACGAGGTTCTGCGTCGCGACGACGGCTCGCTTTACGAGCTTGGCCGCGGGGCGATGGGCATCACGTACAAGGCGTTCGACACGAATCTGCGCTGCACCGTGGCCCTCAAGGTCATCAACGGGGCCTATCTGAACAGCGAGATTGCGCGCCAGCGTTTTGTGCGCGAGGCGAGGGCCGCCGCCCGGTTGAGCCACCCGAATGTCGCCGCCGTCTTTCACCTCGGCGAAGACGTCAATTCGTACTTCTACGCGATGGAGTTCATCGCGGGCGAGACGGTCGAGGACCGCGTCAAGCGCGTGGGCCCCCTGAATGCCGCGTCCGCCCTCGAAATCACCCTGCAGGTGGCCAAGGCGCTGCGGGCCGCCGAGCGCGAGGGCCTTGTCCACCGCGACATCAAGCCCGCCAACCTCATGCTCATCAGCAATGATGAGGAGGGTGACACGTTCGTAAAGGTGATCGATTTCGGCCTCGCGAAGTCCGCCGTGAAGGAGGTTGGCGATGCGACTGTGACGATCGCGGGCTTTGTCGGGACGCCGCATTTTGCGAGCCCCGAGCAGCTAGAGGAACACGAGCTGGACGTGCGCTCGGACATCTATTCCCTCGGCATCACGCTCTGGTGGATGCTGACGGGCAAGCCGCCCTTTTCCGGTGCGCTTGCGGGTATCATGCGGGATCACCTGCAAAAGCCACCCCCCTTTGAAGTGCTCGCCGGGCAGCCGCCGGAGGTCGTCACCCTGCTCCGGCGGATGCTGGAGAAGGAGCCGGGCAAACGACAGCAAAACGCCGCGGAGTTGCGCAAGGAAATCGAGGCCGCCCAGAAGACCGTTGCCACGTCCGATGGTTTCGCGACGAAGGTCGGTCCCCCGGTCGCCGGCGGTGACGCCTTTGCGACGCAGGCGCTGACCGCCACGCCGTCGACCACGTCCTCGACGGCCTCCGCTACTGCCTCGACGATGAGTAGCGCGCCGGCGCCGACCGTGGGCGTCGTTCTCTCGCGCCGCTACCGGCTGTTGCGTGATTGTGGAGAAAGCGCCAGTGGCCGGACATTTCAGGCGCTCGACCTGGACCACAACCGTCTGGTTGCGCTCAAGGTCATCCATCCCGCGCTGCTCGCGGCACCCGATGCGCAGGCGCGGATCGAGCGCGTGGTGGCCGCCACCCAGGCGGCCGCCCATCCGTGCTTGATCGTGATTCACTCGCTGGAGCGCAGCCCCGAGGGACATGCGCTGCTCGTTTCGGAGTGGGTGAATGGGTTCACGCTACTCGATTTATTGCGCGGCCGAAGTCGTCTGCCCGCGGGCGAGGTCGCCCGGCTGCTGGAACCTCTCGCCGCGGCAGCGGACCACGCGGCGATCGGCAAGATCGATACCCTCGAGCTGGCGCTGAATCAGGTGATGGTGGGATTCCAAGTCGATTTCGAGGTCGGCTCCCATCCGGATTTTCTTACGGCTCCGCTGGCCGAGTGGCCTGATTTCACGCCGAAAGTGTCGACCGTGTCGGTCTCGGCAGGCAACGAAGCCAGCACCTACCTGCCCGAGCAGACGATGGTTCCGGTAGGCGGGGGCGGCTCAAGCGCGGGTGGTGTCGCGGATTATCCGCGGCGTCTGGCGATGATCGTGTTCGAGCTCTTGAGTGGATCGCCGCCGCCGGAAACGACGACCGGCGGTCCGGTTCGCATCGCGCCGCTTCCGAGCCTCAGCGAGGAAGGGAACAACGTGCTGCGTCGCGCCCTGTCCCCGGGCGGATTCGGGACATCCGTTCAGTTCGTCGCCGCCTTGAAGACAGGCGCGGGCACCAGCGTGCCAACGGCCACGCACGTACGCTCGACGGCGCCGGTGGTGGTGGCCCTGCCTGCCAAGACGCCGGCACCACCTCCCACCATCCCGCCCGGCGGCGGCTCTCCAAGTTCTAAGCCGCCCATCGTTCCAATTCTCATTGGCGTCGGCGTGCTGGCGCTCGGCGGCATCGCCTATTTTTTCCTGGGCCGTGGCAAGGCGGGCACCCCACCGGTCGAGCCCACGCCCACGCCGGCGGTGGTCGTCGCGACCCGGGTTCCGTCGGTGGCCCCGTCCGCCGCGCCCACGCCAGTGGCCACCGCGCCGCCGACGCAGGTGGTGATCGCCCCGACGGCGGCGCCCACCAGTCCACCGCAACAGTCCCGGCGCGAACGATTCCAGGCTGCCTTGGAAGAGGCGCGCAAGACGGATTCGAGCCTGCCGATCGACCAGCTCAACGCGTACTTGAAGCTGGTCGAGGAGTTCCCCGACCAGGAACAAGGCGTGAGCCGGCTTGATTCCGTCATTTCGGTCCTCGTCGATTCGGCAAAGACGCCGGAAGCGCGGGTGCGTCGGTTCCAGCAGGTGAAGACGCAACTCGAACGCGCGGCCAATCTCGGGTCGGAATCGGCTCTCGTTTTTCTGGGTGAACAGATGACGCCGACCGATGCCTCCGCCGCCGCTGGATACTTCCAGCGCGCCGCGGAGAAAGGGGACTCGCGGGCGATGGTGGCACTCGGGAACCTTCTTTTCAAAGGCGGGCCCAAGCTGCCGGCACGCCCCGAGGACACTGCGCGGTGGTATCGTGCGGCGAGCGACAAAGGGAACGTCCTGGGAAAAATCAAACTCGCGGAATGCTACCGGGAGGGGAAGGGCGGCGTGGCGCGCGATGCGACGCAGGCCGCGGTGTTGCTCAACGAAGCGCTGTCACTGGCGCCCGACAACCCTGCGGTTTTGGCGATTCTGGCAATCGCCTATGAGCGCGGGGACGGTGTTCCGCGCGACGAGTCCAAGGCCCTCGAAATGATGAAGCGTTCCGCCGAGCTGGGCGATCCGGTCGGAACGGGAAATCTCGGCGTTTACTACATGAAGGGCTTGGGCGGCCTCCGGAAGGATCCCGTCAAGGCGGCGGAGTTCTTCAAGAAGGGCGCCGATCTGGACGACGGGCAGAGCATGTTTTATTTGGCGCAGTGCTACGAAGCCGGACTTGGGGTGGCAAAGAACATGGCCGAGGCGCGCGCGTATTACCGCGCGGCGGCCGAGCGGGGCGCGGCACTGGCGATGCGCTGGTGCGAGGAACACAACGTGCCGTACACGCGGCGCTGACCCGATTCGCGCTTGCGCGGATCGCGTTCGTTCCTACGGTGCGGCGTCGATGCGTACGGATGATTTTGAATTTGCGCTGGAGAACACGCGGGTCCTGCTCGCGCCGCGGCGCAAGATTCAGACGTTTGGTGCCACGACGTTTCAATTTCATCTGCTGACCGAGACCATGGATCGGCCGGATTGGATTCGGGTCCGGCGTGGCACCATCGAGGCGGAGAAGCCCGCGATTTTCACCCTTGAAAACGCCGCGCGGCTCATGCTCGAAGGCTTTGGCGAGCAGGCGGAGGCCTTCGCCGACGCGCTCCGCCGGCTGCGCGATCCGAATTCCCCGCAGGCCGCGCTGCTCCGTTACGGCTTCCAGGTGCGGCGTTCGCGCTTGGTCGAGGATTTGGTCAGCGGTTCGATCGAGGCACTCGGGGATCGCGTCTGCCGCGAGGTGAGCAACGGCAGCGATCCGCTTTCGGCTGTGCTGGTCGGCGTCGAGGATGGTTGGGAAGTCGGGCTGCTCAAGTTCACGCTGGATCTCGTCGCGGCGTCCGGTCCCGGAAACCTTGAGGACTTCCGCCGCGGCGCCGGGTTGTAGACATCTTCCCGACATGAAGCTCGCCAAGATCGTCATTCTCGTCATCCTCGGTCTCGGCGTCTTCGGCGGCGGCGGATATCTCGCGTATCGCAACCTGATCCTGCCCGCGCAGCCGAGCGCCCGGGAGATCGACGCTCAGAGGGCCGCCGCACTGCCACCCACGCCGCCGCCCGATCCCGCGGGTCCCGAACTGGCGAAGGTGCAGGCGCTGCGCAAGGCCAAGAAACCGGCCGAAGCGCGCGAATTGCTCGCGGCCATCCTCGCCAATTATCCGAACTCACCACGCATCGACGAGGCGCGCACCGCGCTCGGTGAGATGAATGCGGACATGGCGCTATCCACCGCACCGTCGCCCGACAAGGTCGAGTACGTCGTGAAGCCCGGGGATTCGCTCGACAAGATCGCGCGGCAGTTCAAGTCGAGCAGCGAACTGATCATGCGTTCGAATAATCTTGTGAACACGATCATCCAGCCCGGCCAGCGCCTGGCGATTTTTCAACCGGAATTCTCGCTGGAAATTCACCTCGCCGAGAAACGCGTGGTCCTGCTGCAACACGGTAAGTTTTTCAAGCAATTTGCGATTGTGTCGGCCAGCCTGCCCGGCGGCACCAAGCCGGTCGAGACCAAGACCCGGATCGCGGAGAAGGCGGCGTTTCGCGACGGTAAGCGCGTGACGTTCGGTACGAAGGAATACG
>JANMQT010000402.1:0-2011 GCA_031370675.1 Verrucomicrobiota bacterium | reverse complement strand
CGAGTGCTTGGACCAGATTCGCCGGAGGTCACCCTGGCGGCCGGCGCGGTGCGGCCGGTGGTCGATGCCACAACGCTCACGGCATTGCGGGCCACGTTGCAGGGCATGGCCGTGCGGGAGGAACTCGTCACATACGCCGTCGATCTGGTCCGCACGACCCGCGCACACGAGGCGGTGCTCGTCGGAGCCGGACCGCGCGCGACGCTTGCGCTGTTGCTCGCGGGGCGGGCGCTGGCGGCGCTCTCGGGACGCGACTTCGTCACGCCGGATGATCTGCGCTCGCTCGCGCGGCCAGTGCTGGAACATCGCCTCGTGCTGCGGCCGGCATTCGAATTGGAGGGCCTCGACCCCGCCGCCGCGGTCGCGCAGATCCTCGAACGGGTCGCGGTGCCACGCTGATCCTAGACCATGCGTCTCGCGCCCCGATCTCCCTTGCTTTGGTTGTTCGGCCTCGTGGCCGTTCCGCTCGCGGCGGTCGCTGGACTGGCGCCGGACGCCGCCACGCTTGCGCTTGCGGCGATTGGGCTGCTCGTCCTTTTTGCGCTGGTGGATGCGGGGTTGGCCGCGCGCTCGGCCAGCGGCATTCGGGTGCAAACCCCGGCCCTCGTGCGGCTGTCGAAGGAGCGCGCGGGATTGCTGCCGCTCACGTTCCAGCGCGACGACCCCGCGCGCGCGGCCACCGTTCGCGTGGGGTTGTCGTTTCCGCCGGAAATCAAGGCGGAGCCTGATGCCGCGGTGATCGCGCTGCCCGCGGCCAATGCAATCACGCGCTGGGACTGGCCGTTGCTGGCGCGGCGGCGCGGGAAATTCCGGCTCGACCGGATCTTTCTGGAGACGACCTCGCCGTTCGGCCTCTGGGCGCGGCGCGAGAATTTTCCCCTCGAACTCGAGCTGCGTGTTTATCCCGATCTGCGGGTCGAGCGCCGGCAGATCGCGGCGATGTTCCTGCCGCGTGGCGGCGACGGGATCCGCAAACGCCGCCAGATCGGCAAGGGTCGCGAATTCGAGAAGCTGCGCGAGTATGTCTCCGGCGATGCACCGGAAGACATTCATTGGAAGGCAACGGCCCGGCGCCGCAAGCCCATCACGCGCGTTTACCAAATCGAGCGCACGCAGGAGGTCTATGTCATCCTCGACACCTCGCGGCTCAGCGCGCGGCTCGCGCCGCTCACAGCCGGCCCGGGAGCGAAAGCCGCGCCAACCGTCCGCACGCAGGCGGCGCTCGACGACGCGGATCTGGTGGCCCTCGAGTCGGCGCCTCCCACCACGCTCGAGCGCACCATCGCGTCCGCCATGCTGCTTGGCGATGTCGCGGCGCGGCAGGGCGATTTCTTCGGCCTCGTGACGTTCGCAGACCGTGTGGAAAGCTTTCTGCGCGCGCGCGGCGGGGTCGCGCAACACCAGGCCGTGCGCGAGGCGCTGTTCGCGGTCGAGCCGCGCATGGTCAGTCCGGACTTCGGCGAGTTGTGCGCGTTCCTGCGCATGACGCTGCGCAAGCGGGCCCTGCTCGTCGTGCTGACCTCGCTCGATGATCCCGTGCTGGCCGAATCGTTCGTGCACAATATTGGCCTGCTGAGCCGGCAGCACCTTGTGCTCGTGCCGATGGTGCGGCCGCCCGAGGCGCTTCCGCTGTTCACGGAGGACTCCTCGCTGTCGCCGGTGGGTGACACCCGCGCGCTTTATTCCCGCCTGGGCGGTCATCTGCGCTGGCGTCACCTGCACGAAACAGGCGAAGCCCTGCGCCGCCTTGGCGTGAAATTTTCCCTGCTCGACCAGGAGCGGATGACCGCCCAGCTCGTCAATCGCTACCTCGAAGTGAAGGCCCGGCAGTTGATTTGATCCCATGATTCTCGACCTCGAAAAATTCACGGCCTCGGCGCGGCCACATTGGGACGAGCTGGAGGCGATGTTGCAGAAATTCGACGCGGATCCCACGCACGGCTTCGCCGATCTGGGCGCGGTGCAGCGATTCTATTATCTGTACCAGCGCGCCGCATCGGATCTCGCGCGC
>JANMQT010000388.1:0-3371 GCA_031370675.1 Verrucomicrobiota bacterium | reverse complement strand
TCGCCGTTTTCATCAACGTCGATGTGCTCCGCGGCGGGCGCATCGGGCAGGCCGGGCATGCGCATGATGTCGCCACAAATCGGGATCAGGAATCCCGCGCCGGCCGCAATTTCAATCTCGCGCACGGTGAACGTGAATCCTTCCGGCCGCCCGAGCATCGCCGCCTGATCGGAGAAGGAGTACTGCGTTTTCGCGATGCACAAAGGCAGCCCGGCCAGCCCCAATTCGTCGACCGTCTTCAAATCCGCGCGAGCCTTGGGCGCGAACACCACCTTTCCCGCACCGTAGATCCGGCGGGCCAGTCCATCGATCTTTTCCTCCACCGACGCGTCGAGTTCATAGGCGAATTTCGGCACGCGCGGACCGAGCTCCGCCGCGGCGATCACGGCCGCCGCCGCTGCTCTCGCGCCCTCGCCACCGTGGCGGAAGTGATCACTCGCAATTGCCGTGGTGCCCAGCGCCGCACACAATTCGCAAACCAGCGCAATCTCGTCGTCGTGATCGGTGGGAAAGCGGTTGAGGACCACCACCGGCGCGAGCCCAAAGAAGCGCACGTTCTCGAGGTGACG
Source organism: Verrucomicrobiota bacterium (assembly GCA_031370675.1). Classification (GTDB taxonomy): domain Bacteria; phylum Verrucomicrobiota; class Verrucomicrobiia; order Chthoniobacterales; family SZAS-18; genus SZAS-18. Next base: position 2,802 of record JANMQT010000388.1, on the reverse strand, counting down.
CGCGAGGTTGGCAAATCCCCTGCGCACCGCGCCCGCGTTGGGGGCGACCAGATTCTTCGCCGGCACGCCGCCCTGGTACTTGAGCGCGCGCACGGTCGCGACCAGAACCACCGCGTCGGGCCAGAGGCCGGACGAGCGGCATTTCAGATCGAGGAATTTCTCGCCACCGAGATCGAAGCCGAAACCCGCTTCCGTCACCACCCAGTCAGCCAGGCTGAGCCCGAGCTGCGTCGCCAGCACGGAGTTGGTGCCCTGCGCGATATTGCCGAACGGGCCGCCGTGGATGATCGCGGGCGTGCCCTCGAGCGTTTGGACGAGATTCGGCCGCAGCGCCTCGCGCAACAACGCGGCCATCGCACCGTGGACCTTGAGATCGCGCGCATAGACGGGCCGCCGCGCGCGGGAGAAACCGATGAAAATCCGGCCGAGCCGCTCCTTCAAGTCGGCCGCCGATTGCGCCAGGCAGAGGATCGCCATCACCTCGGAGGCGGCGGTGATGTCGAAGCCCGTCTCCCGCGGCACGCCCGAGCCGCGCCCGCCGAGGCCGATGACGATGCGGCGCAGCGAGCGATCGTTCATGTCGCAAACGCGCCGCCAGCGAATCGTCAGCGGATCGAGATCGAGCGCACTCTTGCGGCTGTGGAGATGATTATCAACGATCGCCGCGAGAAGATTGTGCGCCTTCTCGATCGCGGCGAAATCGCCGTTGAAATGCAGGTTAATGTCGGCATGCGGCACTACGCGGGCGCGGCCGCCGCCGGTGGCGCCGCCCTTCATGCCAAAGACCGGCCCGAGCGACGGCTCGCGCAGCACCGCCACCGCGCGCCTGCCGAGCCGCGACAATCCATCGGCGAGGCCGATCGTGGTCGTCGTTTTTCCCTCGCCCGCCGGGGTCGGCGTGATCGCGGAGACGAGAATTAATTTCGCTTTCGTGGCTCGAGCCAAATCGATGCGCGAGAGCGGCAGTTTGGCCTTGTAGCGTCCGTACGGCTCCAGTTCATCCGGCGTCAGGCCGAGACGCGCGGCGATTTCCGCGATGGGTTGAAGGATGGCATCAGCCAGCGGATCGGGACAGGGAGTCTGGGAGTTCATGAAGTTTCGCGTCGGGAATACGTGCTGGGGGACACGCGCGGCATCGTAGTCTCGGAGGCGGGCGCTGGAAAGGGGCGCGGTGCAGGGGCCCTCCGCGAGCGGTGCTGTGTGCCCCGGCGAAGGCAGAGGTTGCTTTTCGGGTCCGCGTAAAGGAAAGATGCCCGATGGCCAAGGCGCCCCCACGGCTCTTCCCGCACATCGACGCCCATCATCGACTGGCCGTCGCGGGGGGCGCTGCGCTCCTCGCCTTTTTTGTCGCGGGCACGAAGCTGCATTTGGCGAATCAAATCATCGTGACGTGGAACGTCTTCGCCGGCACCGCGCTGGCGCTGGCTTGGTGGGAAATTTTCGTTTCGGAACCCGCCGTGGTCATTCGCAATGCGAAGCTGCAGGATTCCAGCCGCAGTCTGATCTTCCTGTTCGTCATCGTCGCCGCCTTCGCCAGTCTGTTCGCCGTCGGGTTCCTGCTCGGCGGCGCCAAGTCCGCCACCGGCGCGAGGTTCACCGGCCACCTCGTGCTCGCCGCCACCACCGTGATGGTCTCGTGGGCGCTGATCAACACCCTGTTCGCGCTGCGGTACGCGCATTTATATTACACGATCGACGGCGACGAAGACATCGAGTGCGACGGCAGCGGCCTAGAATTCCCCGGCGAGGACCGGCCCGACTATCTGGACTTCGCGTATTTCTCGTTTGTCGTGGGCATGACCTGCCAGGTGTCCGACGTGCAGATCACCGAGCGCCGGCTGCGTCGCCTCGCCTTGATCCACGGCGTGCTCGCCTTCGTCTATAACACCGTCATCGTCGCGCTCAGCATCAACATCCTCTCGGGGCTGTTGTGATTCACGGCGCGGGACGAGCGACGCCTTGGTCGTGGCACGGGCATCCTGCCCGTGGGGTCTGGAGACTGGTTCCCGCTGGGGGGATGGTCCGCCGGCGGTGAATACCCTCCGCCCGCGGTGAAACCGGCCTCGTCTTGCCGTTCCGTCGCCACCTTCTTTCAAGTGGAAGTCGCAACCGCCATGGGCAGGATGCCCATGCTACGAACCAACTCGCGCTCCGTATTAATATTCTTTCCGGCCTGCTGTGATCCTGGAACCTGTTGGGTCAGTGGCTGGCCGTTGGTCCGCGTAGAATTCTGACACTTCGAATCCTTCCAACCCCCGACACCTCATAAATTAATACGTCTGTGCTGATTCGTTCAGACGAAGTCGCCGTCCACCGGACGTGGTCAATGATGGTGTCTCCAACCGCAATTCGCTTGAGCAATTCACAATGTGACTTGGAGTCCTGACCGAAAGAACTTCCGTAATTCTGCTTCAACGCGACCAGACCGCGGCCGATGAGTTTGTCCGGAAATTCAAAAAGTTCCACGTCGTCCGCAAACAATCGTGAAAACGCTTCAAAGTTGTGGGCATTCAACGAGTTTACCTGGCGCTGGACAACTTCAGCCTTTAAGTCCCTCGAGAGGTCAAAAGCGGGATAAAGCACCCCACCCTTCATCACGCTCTCGATGTCCGACGCATTCGCGATGTAGGCGAGCGGATTCGATCGCAGCACGACAAGGTCGGCGAAATAGCCCGGCTCGATCGATCCGATTTTCGCATCGACGCCAAAAGCCTTCGCCGCGCCGGTGGTGGCCGACAAGAATCTGCATCGGCGTCAGCCCCGCCTCCTGCATCAAGGCAAACTCGCGGAAGATCGCCGGAC
>JANMQT010000380.1:0-1540 GCA_031370675.1 Verrucomicrobiota bacterium | reverse complement strand
CCAATTCGAGGCGTCGCGCACCCGCATGATCACCTCGTCGAGCGCGACCACCGCGGCGAGCTTCGCCTTGGGCAGGATCGGCGCCAGATCCTTGGTGACGAACGAGACTTCGGCGTCGGGTTCGACGGCGTCGGGATTATTCGGGTCCTCGGCGGCGGCCGGAACGGCGGCGCCGACATCGGTCAGCATGCGCTGGGCGTTGAACGGCGGGATCTTGGCGGAGAGGTCGCTGGTCGTCATCGACAGGTTGCCGGAGATACGGACGTACGGCCGCACCCGCATGACATCGCGGTTGCCGACGCGGGTGACCGTCGAAACCCGCACCACGTTGCGCGCCGCGGTCGCCTCGCCGGGCGGCGGCAGCCGGTCGCTCTTGTGCAGGCTGGCGGTGTGGTCGTTGGCACCGAACGCGCCGCGCAGCGCGCCCTCGACCCGTTCGGGGACCTTGGCAAACGTCATTTCGCCGTCGAGCGACGCAAAAACGGCGCCGCCGATCAGGGCTGCGCCGCATAAACCGGTCAGGATGGTGCCGCTAAACCACTGCACGGAGACACGGCGGCGATCGATCACCGCGGCCTCGGAGCCGTCAACGGATAGCGGCGGCTCATGACCAAGATCGATGATCCCGGTCTCGCGCCCGTAACCGCCCCCGCGTGACGTCCTGTGGTTCAAACCACCGTCCCCCCGAATTCCATCGACATTCGACCAGACCCGCGCCCATTCATGGCCCGCAATCGCCCTCTGAAGGGGAGATTCGGGAGCGCGGCGTACCGCATGGATGTTCGTGAATCAAAGGCCGGGAGAACGGCCGACATCACGAACGCTGATGGTGTGCAGATCTCTTCGATGCTTCTCGTCCGCAAGGAAAAGGCGACGGGTTGATGAATAATCGCCGATCCCCCAGTATCTGAATGCCGGCAGCCCCCACTGGCACCCGGCGATTCAATACCTACCTAACGCCAGAACGTCGCAGGATTGTGGCTCAAGTACGGCGCAAAGTCCCTAAAAATCGGGGCTTCTTCGTGGTTCGAGATTCTGTTGCATGATGCGACGATTTGTTGACAACAGCCGTTGACAACGCCGATCGGGCAGGCTTATAAACCGCCCACTGAGCGCGGCGCTGTCTTGGCCCTTGGCCAAGGCAAGTTTTCGTGCCCGTGAAGCTCCTCACTAGGATGAGTGAATCAACAGCCGATGCCAATCGGTTGTCATTTGCCGTCGAGTAGGGTCTTCGGAAGGCTTCCTTCGGGAGGGTTTCCAGAGCAAGGCTCCCGCGACGGGAGAGGGGTTTTCGGACCCCGGGCTGTTTGACAAGTGAAGATGAAGAAAGAGAAACGTGGACGGCGGAGTCCTTGCGAGTCTCGATTACTTGAAGGCTTGGGTCTTAGGACTTGGGTTTTGAAGTATTGAGGCTGGACGAAAGACTTCGGCGGTACACGTTTACATAGGTTACACCATCGTTGTTCGCGATGTGAATCGCGTTCAATAAATATGGTGGGACCTCGTCAAACGTTGTGATCAGCCGGTTTGAAGTTTCAAG
>JANMQT010000348.1:0-2640 GCA_031370675.1 Verrucomicrobiota bacterium | reverse complement strand
GCACGTCGTGGTCTCGTACGGGCGCGACTATTCCGATGCCACCCCGATCCGCGGCACCTTCAAGGGTGCCGGCCGCCAGCGCATGAAGGTGAAGGTCCTGATGCGCCGCCGGTCCCGGCCGTCGCCCTTCCCGGTTCCGCCCGCAGCGCCAATCGTGGCCTAGGGTTGGTTTCGCCCCGCCCGAAGATGAACCCACGCATCCGGCTCCATCACCTCTCGCGCTACGTCTATTCCAGCGCCGTCAGCTTCTCGCCGCATCTGCTGCGGATTTTTCCGCGCTCGGAGCCTGGCCGGTTTCTGCGTCATTTCGAGCTGCAGACCAACGCGGCGGCCGACGTGCAATTCCGGCGCGATTTTTTCGACAACAACATCGCGCGCGCCTTCTATCCGGACCGGAGCACCGAGCTGCTCATCGAATTGACCGCGGAACTTGAACTGCGCGTGGAAAACGCCTTTCACTTCCTGCTCGATCCGCACGCCGCCGAATATCCATTTCCGTATTCTGCGCGGGAACGCGAACGGCTCGCCCCGTTTCTCTCCCATCCGACGGAGGGAGACAAGGCGCCCGCGCTTTCGTTCTGGTCTCCACCCACGGGAAAGACCGACACCGTGGCCCTCCTGCTGTCGCTGGTCGCCGCACTCAACGAGCACATTCGATACGAAATGCGGCCGGAGGGGTCCGCCCGCACGCCGGTGCAAACGGTGCAGCTCGGCGTGGGTTCCTGCCGTGACACCGCGCGCCTGCTCATGGCGCTGCTGCGCGAGCTCGGTTTCGCCGCGCGGCTCGTCAGCGGCTATCTTTGGGAACCGCCCGGCGACGATAGCACCAAAAAACACGCGGACGGTTCGTTTCATGCCTGGACTGAAGTTGCATTGCCCGGTGCCGGCTGGGTGGGACTCGACGGCACCAACGGCGTCTTCTGCGATCATCATTTTATCGCCTGCGCGGTCGGGCTCGACGCGGACGATATCACGCCGGTGTCGGGCAGATATTTCAGCGACGCGACGGTCGAATCGACGATGGACGCAACGCTACGGATCGAATCGCTATGATGCCGCTGTCGGTGGTTTCCATGGCGGATGAACTCGAGCGTCGGCTCGAGTCGCACGAGATCGCGCTCACCATGGGGGGCGAGCCGACGTATGTGCCGGAAGACTGCTCCGGCGCGGAATGGAGCATCACCGCGGTGGGTCCGACGAAGCTGCATTACGCGAACGCGCTGGCGCGAGTCCTGATCGACGACTTCCTACCGGGCGCGCTCCCGATGTTTTCGCCGGGCAAGTTGTATCCGGGTGAAACCAATCCGCGTTGGGTGGTGAACCTCTTGTGGCGGCGCCCAGGCGCCCCACTCGCGCCGGTGCAGGCGGGAGGCCGCGCGCGCAAGCCCACCGGGACCGCGCTCGCGGCGATGAAGGACGCGGTGTCGGCGAAGCTGGGAGTTTCCACCCATTTCTGGTGGCGCGCGGTCGATCCGAATTCACCCCAGCGGCCGATTTGGGTCCTTCCGCTCGATCAGGATTCCGCCAGTGGAGGTTGGGGCAGCGATTCGTGGCTGGAGCCAGGGCGCACGAAACGCCGACTGCGGTTGGTCGCGGGGGATGGCCCGTCGGGTCTGCGTCTGCCGCTGGGCGAGCTTCCACCCGAGGCTTTGCGTCGCGCGCTCGTGCTGGAGATTCGCGACGGCGCCGTGCGCTGCTTTCTTCCGCCGCTGCTGCACGCTCCGTTTCACGCGCTGCTTGCGGTCCTGACGGCGGAACTGTCGGAGCGCGGATTCGCGCACGGCGATCGTCACGCGTTCGAGGGCTATCTTCCCATCGACCTGGATCCAAATTGGGGCCGGCTCGGACTCACCGCCGACCCCGGAGTCCTCGAGGTGAATTTGCCGCCGTGCGCCACCTGGCGTGAATACCACGATTGGCTGATTGCGCTGGAGGCCGCCGCGCTCAAGTCGGGACTTCGGTCGTGGAAACTCGATGCCTTCCGCGGAGTCCAGGCCGGCACCGGCGGCGGGAATCATCTGCTCTTTGGCGGCCCGCATCTGGAATCCAATCCGTTTTTCCGGCGGCCCGCCTGGGTCGCGTCCATTCTGCGCTATTTCCAGGCGCACCCCTGTCTCGCGTATCTATTCACGGGGTGCTACGTCGGACCCTCATCACAGGCGCCCCGACCCGATGAATCCGGGCGCGACCTCTACGATCTGGAACTCGCGTACGGACTCCTCGCCTCGCAGGACGCAGGTGACCACCGCGGGCTGATTGGCGAAACCCTGAGGCACCTCCACACGGACCTTTCCGGCAACACCCATCGCAGCGAAATCAGCTTCGATAAATTCTGGGATTCCGGCAACGGCCCGCGTCTTGGCTTGATGGAGTTCCGTGCGATCGAGACCATGCCGCGCACGGAGTGGATGGCGCTGACCGCGCTGCTGTGGCGCGCGATTCTGCTGCGCGCGTTGGAAGTGCCCGCCGCCAGCAACTTCGCCGCGAACGCGGCCGCATTGCACGATGCCTTTTTTCTGCCGTCCAATCTCTGGGCCGACCTCGAGTCGATCCTCGCGGACCTGCGCGCGGTCGGACTGGATTTCGGCGAAGCGGGCCGCGCCGTGTTTCGCGAGATCTGGGACTGGCGATTTCCCACGC
>JANMQT010000328.1:0-17288 GCA_031370675.1 Verrucomicrobiota bacterium | reverse complement strand
TGTTGCACGAGGTTGGCCGGGTAGCGGGACTCAGCCTCCCAGGCTGAGCGCATGGCGCGGGAGAGCGCCGAATCGGGATTCGAGCGTGCCGCGGCGCCCACCAGGATGAACGAGGCACCGGTTTGCACCATCGACTCGAGGTGATGCTCGTCGAAATGCTGCCTCACTTCTGCGAGCGACTTGAGCACGACCGGCGGCTCGCTGCCCACCACCGTGTACGTGGTCGAGGCGCGCGACTGTTCCTTCCACTTTTCAACTTCCGCGGGATCACTCACCACTTCGATCTCGCGGCGGAAATGCTCGAAGGGCATGCGTCTGGAATAGCGGTGGTCATACAGCGAACGCAACGCCGTCTGGTACGCGTGATGATTGGTCGGTCCGAGCAGCGTGCCGTCGAGGCGGCAGCGCGCGACGTTCGAAAAATTCCCCTTGGGCGGCTCGCCCTGCTCGGTCTTCTCTTCGTATAGCGCCTCCCGATTTCGCTCGAACGCGATGCGTTCCGCGGCGCGGCGATCCAGGGTCACGACGCCGTCCTCGCCCACGCGGAAAAGTTCCGCCGCGGGTGCGTTCTCCTTCGCCTCGGCGGTGAGCTTCACGCGATGATACTCGGGCTTCTCCAGGAATTTTTTCGCCAGGCCGAACAGCGGGTAGGTCAGATGCGTGGCGCGGATCTGCGTCGCGAGCGCAGACACGACGGCCTCGTCGGGCAAGAACTCGACCTTCACCGCGGGAAGCGGCAACGGTGACTCGTCACGGGGATCGCGGCGCGGGCCATCCTGCGCCCGGTTGTCGCGCGGACCCCGCGGGCCGGACTCGGGGCGGGGACGGCGGGGGCCGTCGGCCCGCGGGGCGCCGCCGCGGGCGGGACCGCGATCCGGTTCGCGCCGGGCCCCGGGGGCCTGGCGATCGCGTCCCGGGCGGGCGCCGCCACCACCGACGCCGGGGCGGGGACGACGACCATCGCGCTCGCCGCTGTGGCGTCGATCGCCCGTGTCGGCCGATCCCGCGTAGTTCGAAAAATCCGACGACTCGTTCACCCAGGCGGGCTGGAACTTGAGATTCGAAAGATCGAGGAGAGGAGCGTCAGACTCGGGCAGGGACATAAGCGGGCAGAGCCACCGCCGCAGGACGGGGCATTGGGAAATCAGGCAGCGGTCCGCACGGGAAACAGGCGAGGAGAAAAAGGGGCGCGAAGGACCGAGAAGATTCCACGCGGCACGCGCCGGCGCAAGTTTGGGTCACACGGATAGATCTAGCTGACGGAAGACCGCGCGGGAGTATTCGGGCCAATCTGCGGGAACGACCGGCGCCAGCCCGGCCGGAAATTTAATGGTTGCGTAGAGGGGCCGTCGTCGCTACTGGTCGTCTCCCTAAACCGTCCCCAGAACACCCCAGAAAGACCCGTTTTATGTCAGACCCCGCGATCGCCCAGAAAGTGAAGGACATTGTCGTCGAACAACTCGGCGTGAATGCCGAGCAGGTCACCCCCGAGGCCGATTTCATCAAGGACCTCAACGCGGACTCGCTCGACATGGTTGAGCTGGTCATGGCGTGCGAGGAGGCCTTTGGCGTGGAAGTGCCGGATGAGGACGCCGAGAAACTGAAGACCGTGGGTTCGGTCATCGAATACATCCAGGGCAAGCAGGGGACGGCGAAAGCCTGATCCACGGCTGATTCAGCCCGCAGATTTTGCAGGGCGGCTCGTTTTCCGAGCCGCCCTTTTTGTTTTTCGCTTGTCGGAGAAGGTCCGGGGCCGTTAGCCTTCCCCCTCCACCAACCCCAAGATCCTGCTCGCTCCCTGATTATGATGAATCCCAACAGTCTGAAAATTTCCGCCGCCACCACCGTTGCCGCCATGCTCTTTAGCGGATGCGCCGGCATGACGCCGGGTGAAACGGGCGCCGCCACCGGCGTGACCGCCGGCCTGGCCGCCGGTCTGATCGGTTCCGCCGCTGGAATGAGCCCGGGTGCGGCTGCCGCGCTCGGCGCCGGAGTCGGTCTCGCGGCCGGTGCCATCGCTTACATCGTGGCCAAACATCAGGCCGATGAGCGCCAGCGCCAAATCGCCGAGGCCAATGCGCGTCGCCAGTACGCGGCCCGCCAGGCCTCGCTCAAGAAGCAGAATGCCCGCTACATTGCGGTGAAGACCTCACGCAACAGCCAGTCGACCGGCTCTGCGTCCGTCATGATCTGGGACACCCAATCGCAAAAACTCGTCGGTGACACCGTCTATGACGTCAAGCAGACCCCGCAGCAGGGCTCGACAGCCAAGTTTGATAGCTATAACGCCGTCTACGTCGGGGGCTGAACCGAACGAATCGATTTAGGAAGGGCCGGGTTCGCGCACGCGAGCCCGGCCTTTTTTTGGTCCAGATCTCCGGCCAGCCGCGATTGCGCAATTGGCGCTTCGGCCCGCTGGACACGAATAACGGCTTGAGTTCGCGTCGTTCCATCGCACAAGTTCCGCGCGCCCTATGAAAACATTCTTCTCGTCCTGCCTCGGCACCATCTTTGGCCTGTTTCTATTCCTCGTGCTGGTGGTCGTTGCCGTCGTCGGCCTCGTGGCCGTGGCCATTTCCGCCGGCAACAAGGGCAACGTCAAGGACGTCGCAGTGCAAAAGGGCTCCTACCTTGTGCTCAACCTTTCGGCGAACATCACCGACGCCCCGCCGCCGTCGGAAATCCGGCGCCTGCTGGCGCGACTCGGCGGGGATCAGGAGAGCAACACTTTCTCCACGCGTCAGATTCTGAGCGGCCTCCGGGCCGCGGCGGCCGACGATCGCATCGCCGGCGTCTTCCTGACCGGCAGCCTGCAGAGCGAGAACTACGGGTCCGGTTTCGCCGCCCTGCGCGAGATTCGCCAGGGTCTCACGGATTTCCGTGCGGCGGGCAAGAAGGTCGTCGCCTACATGGTCGTGCCGTCCAAACGGGACTACTATCTCGCGTCGACGGCCGACACGATTTACCTCAATCCGTACGCCGAGATGGATTTGAGCGGCCTGGCAAGCGAGCCGATGTTTTTTGGCGATGCGCTGAAGAAGTACGGGATTGGGATCCAGGTGACGCGGGTCGGCAAATACAAGTCATTCGTCGAGCCGTACATCCTCAACAAGATGAGCGATGAGAACCGCGAGCAGATCGGCAAGCTGTTGAACGATCTCTGGGCTGAGTGGCGCGCGGGCATCGAGTCTTCCCGCAAGATTCCGGTCGCGCGGCTGCAGGAGATTTCCGACACCACCCCGGTGCTCGACGCGCCCGCGGCGCTGAAGGAGGGCCTGGTGACGAAGCTCGCGTACCTGCCCGAGGTCATCGAGGACCTGCGCACGGCCGCGGGCAGCGACGCGGCGAACAGCCGCACGTTCCGGCAGGTGGACTTCCGCGACTACCAGAGCGCGAACGTACGAAGCAAGGAGATGGCCGGGGGGCCGAAGATGGGTGAAGCCGACACGCGCGCGCGTGTTGCCATCGTTTATGCCGAGGGCGGCATCGTGGACGGCGGAGCCACCAGCGACGGGCAAGTGGCGGCCGATCGCTACGCGCGGGAACTCCGCCGGCTCCGGCAGGACACGAACGTGAAGGCGATCGTCCTGCGCGTGAACAGTCCCGGCGGCAGCGCGCTCGCCTCGGAAATCGTACTCCAGGAATTGGAGCTCGCCCGCGCCGGAGGCAAGCCGGTCATCGTCAGCTTCGGCACTGTGGCCGCGTCCGGCGGGTACTACATCGCCTGCGCGTCCGACCGCATTTTTGCCGAGCCGAACACCATCACTGGATCGATCGGCGTGTTCGGACTCCTGCCAAACATCAAGGATTTCGCCAACAGCTGGGGCATCACCTTCGACGCCGTGAACACGAGCAAGTTCGGCAATATCGCCACGCTCTCACGCCCGAAGACACCCGAAGAACTCGCGCAGGTCCAGCAAATCGTCGATCGCATCTACGACAAATTCGTCGGCCATGTCGCCAAGTCCCGAAATCTTTCGGTAGACCGCGTCAAAGAGATCGCGCAGGGCCGCGTGTGGTCCGGGGCCGAGGCGATCAAACTTGGCCTGGTGGATGAAATTGGCGGACTTGAGCAGGCCCTCGCGTTCGCTCGCGAGAAGGTTAAATTGTCCGCTGGTTCGGCCATCAGCGAGTTTCCCAGCGAGAAAGATTTCCAGCAGGCGCTGACGGAGGCCCTGACCGGCAAGTCCCGGCCATTGGCTTCGATTTTCTCGGCGTCGAAATCGCCCACCGAGCGCGCCCTGCGCGCCGCCGTGGCCCCGTTGGAAGAGCTGCGCGAGTACAATGATCCGCTGGGCGCTTACACGCGGATGCCCTTCGCCCTGGACGTGCGGTAGGCGCCCGGATGGGCCGGCGCGAGCGTCGGCTCGGGACAATCCGGGGCCATGCGAGAGTGCGGTATTGAGTCGGCGCGGGTTTTCTCCTAAGGTCCACGGCATCCCGCCTGCTGCATTCAGCCAAGCCTCCTGATCCCTCCCCCTCCTCGATGAGTTTGGAACCCCCCGCGAACGACCTGTCCAGCGACCTTCTTGGCGCCATGCCGGATGGATTGACCGAGGACCCCTTCGATCGATTGACCCGGATGGCCAGCCGGTTGCTTTCGGCCCCGGTCGCGCTGATCGCTTTCTCGGAGTCGGGCCATTTCAAGCTCCGCTCGCAAATCGGCCTGGGCCTGGGGGGTCGCGACCTTCCCGCCTCGCTTTGCGCCGCCACCGCCGAGAGCGGCGAGCCGCTGCTGCTCTCTGACGCGAAGGCCGACCCGCGCTTTTCGCGGGATCCAGCCGTGACCGGTCCGCCACATTTGCGGGCTTTCGGTGGCCTGCCGCTGCTTGGCCCCGACGGCTCCGTTGCCGGCGTCTTCTGTGTCCTGGATCGCTCACCGCGTCCGTTCACCGGCGAACAGGTCAAGACGCTGAAGTATCTCGCGGCCATCGCGGAGGACGAGCTCGCGAAGATCGCCCGAACCGTGGCCGCGCCGGTCAGCCTCCCGCTGCCACCCGGCGGCGGGACCGGCGAGTCCCCCGATGTCGACGAGTTACGCCAGCTCTTTGCCTCGCACGACACGGCGGTTTTTCTGCACGCGTCCGTCGAGAAGGGCATGCGTTCCCTCATCACCGGCGTGAACGACGCGGGGTGCGACCTGCTGGGCTACACGCGCAACGCGTTGCTGCAAAACTCGTTCGTCGATCTTTTCTACCAATCGCAGCCCGAATGGCTCGAGGAAATCGACCGGATGCTCGACGGCCAGTGCGACGTGGTCTTCAAGATCGCGCTGCGTTCCGCGCTGGGCGCACCCGTGCCGGTGGAGATCAACACCCGGCTGCTTGGAGCCGGCAGCCCGGTGCCCGCTTACACAATCGTCACCCGCCTCGCGGAGGAACGCTCCGATTCCCTCGGCGAGGAGGGTCCGCCCATCGCCGAACTGGCGAGCGGATTACTCTGCCGCTTCCAGCCTGATGGCACGCTGACCTTCGTCAATGACGCCTACTGCGAATACTACGGCGAAGACCGCAGCAATCTCGAGGGCTTCATTTTCCGGCCGCTGACGATCGAGGAAGACCGGGGTATTTCCGAGGCGGCCATCGCGTCCATCATTCCCGACAACGCGGTCGCGATGTGTGAATACCGCGTGTACGGGCGGGACGGACGCCCCGGCTGGCAGCGCTGGGTGTACACCGGCATGTTTGATTCCACCGGCCACGTGCTGGAGTACCAGGCGGTGGGAAACGGATTCACGCGCGAAGCGCCCGAACCCGCGGACGAGAACCCGGCGCCGCCAGCCGAGATGCCGACGCCCGAGCCAAGCGCTGCGTTCGCATCCGCTCACGAACCAGAATCGGATTTCATGCCCGCACCCGAACCCCCGCCCGAGCCCGAGTTCGAGACGAGTCATGAGGGGCTCGCTCACGTCGGGGGAATTGCCGAGCCGGCCGCCGAAAGCTTTGTCGAGGCTTCGGTGGCCCCCGCGATGGCCGCGATGCCGGAGCCGGACGAGACCTGGGGCGGGCTGGAGACCGCCCCCACGGCCCATGAGATCATGGCGGGACCCGTTTCGTCGCTGCCGGACTCCGCGACGGATGCCGAGGCGCTCGACGAGCGTTTCCGTCTGCTCCTGCGGGCCACGAACGACGGCATCTGGGACTGGGATCTGAACACGCGGCACGGGTATTTCAGCCCGCGCTGGAAGGAGATGCTTGGCTTCGGCGAGGCGGAACTGCGGGACGAGTTGCGGACTTTTTTCCAATTGCTCGTGCCGGACGACCGGCGGCTGGTGCGCGCGGCGTTCCGCTCCCATTTCAAACGCCACGAACCATTCAGCTTCACGGTGCGGTTCCGGCACAAGGACGGAAGCCTCCGCTGGATCTTCTGTCGCGGCGATTCACAGCGCGACGCCGCCGGCCGCCCGATCCGCATGCTGGGCATCCACACCGACGTCACGACGTTAAAGCGCACGGAGGAGGCGCTCCGCGCCGCGAAGGAGTCCGCCGAGACGGCCGAGCGCTCGAAGAACGAATTCCTCGCGGTGATGAGCCACGAGATTCGCACGCCGATGAACGGCATCCTCGGGTTCACCGACCTTTTGCTCGCCGGAGACCTGCAGGAGGAGCAGCGCGACTATCTGCAAACGATCAAGACGAGCAGCGACGCGTTGATGGCCTTGCTCGGCGACATTCTCGACCTCGCAAAGATCGAGGCTGGCGGCCTCGAGCTGGAAAACCGGCCGTTCGCGCTCGCCGAATTCATGGAGGAGACGGTCGCCTCGCACCGACCCAAGGCCGAGGAAAAAGCGTTGCAGCTCAACCTCCGACTTGATGCCAACACGCCCGACACCATCGTCGTCGACCCCGCCAAGCTCCGCCAGATCATCAACAACCTGATCAACAACGCGATCAAGTACACCGCCCAGGGCCGCGTGGACGTGACCGTGCTCGCGGTCGGACGCGAAACTGCGCCGGTCACGGGATCGACCGAACTGCCGCTGTACAGTCTCGAGTTCCGGATCAGTGACACTGGGATCGGGATCCAATCGGAACGCCTCGATCGACTTTTCAAACCGTTCAGCCAGGCCGACACCTCGAGCAACCGCCGCTTCGGCGGCATGGGGCTGGGCCTCGTGATCGCGCAGCGCCTGTGCGCGCTGATGGGCGGCTCGATCAAGGCCCGCAGCGATGTGGGCAAGGGTTCCGTCTTCACCTTCACGCTCGCGCTTCCAGGCGAAAGACACCGCGACGCCGCGGACGACCTCGGCGCGGAAGCGCCTGGTGAGTCGACCAGCGGATCGCGCCTGCTCGTGGCCGAGGACAATCCGGTGAATCAAAAGTTGATCCGCGCGATGTTGAAGCGACTCGGCCTGGTTGCGGATTACGCGCTGAACGGACTCGAGGTCCTCGAGATGCAGGAACGCCAGACGCCTTACGAGATTATTTTCATGGACGTCCACATGCCGGCGATGGACGGGCTGATGGCCACGCGCCGTATCCGCGAAATTGAGCGGGAGCGGGCCGACGGCCGCAAATCATACATCATCGCCCTGACAGCCGACGCGATGCCGGGGGACCGCGAACTCTGCCTCGAGGCTGGCGTCGACGATTACCTGACGAAGCCGTTCAAGCAGATTGACCTCGCGCAGGCCGTCGAGCGCGCCCACGAGCTTGCGCGACCGGCTTAGTTCACGCGAACGTCTCCACCCGCAGCAGGGCGGCCGGCGGTTTCACGCACGGGAGCGCCTCGATCTCGGCGATCGCGGATTTCACCTGCGCATGCCGCGCGCGATCCAGCATCAGGATTAATTGCGCGCGATCGTCGGCATCGTGTTGTTCGGGTTGCAGCGCCGAGGAAATTCCGATGCCATTGCGACCGAGCGCGCCGGCCACTTGAGCGAGGACTCCGGGTTGATCGTCAACCGCTAGCCGCAGGTAGTAGCGGGACACCACCGCGTCGGGCGGGAGCGCCTTCCCGTAAAGGCCGTGCGCGCGAAATCCGGAACACCGCGGGGTTCCCCGGTTCACCAGGGCCGTCGCCGCATCCGCCACGTCCGCCAGCACCGCGCTGGCGGTCGGTCCGCCCCCCGCCCCGCGACCGTAAAAAAGCGCGTCGCCCACCACGTCGCCCTTCACCGCGATGGCGTTGAACACGCCGTTGACCGACGCGAGCACGTGATCCTGCGGGATGAGTGTTGGATGCACGCCCACGCTGATGGCGCCTTGATCGCCGGCGTTGATGTTCGCGATGAGCTTGATGCGATAGCCCAGTTGGCGGGCGAAACGTATATCGGCGGCCGACACCATGTCGATCCCCTCAACGCTGATCCCACCGGGCCGAACCCACGTGCCATAGGCGAGCGAAGCGAGGATGATCGCCTTGTGCGCAGCGTCCCAGCCGTTCACGTCGAGCGTGGGATCCGCCTCGGCGTAGCCGCAGGCCTGCGCCTCGGCGAGCGCGGCGGGAAAGTCCAGCCCCGCCTCAGTCATCCGCGTCAGGATGTAATTGCTCGTGCCGTTGATGATGCCGTGAAAGGAAAGAAAATGATTCGCGACGAACGCCTCCCGCACCGCCTTGATGATCGGAATCCCGCCCGCGGTCGACGCCTCGAAAAACACCGGCACACTCATCTCGTCGGACAGCGCAAAAATTTCCGCGCCATGCTCGGCGAGCAGCGCCTTGTTGCCGGTGACCACCACCTTGTCGGCCCGCAGCGCCGACTCGATGGCGGCTTTCGCCTCGGGCAGGCCCCCCATCAACTCCACGACCACGCGCACGCGCGGATGGTTGATCACCGCCGCGATGTCGGTCGTGAAAAGTTCGCGCGGTGCGCTGCGCTCCTTCGCCGCATCGCGGACCGCGATGCGCTCAATGCGCAGGTCGATCCCGAGGCGTTCACGCAACAGATTGCCGTTGCGGGCGAGGTGCTCATAGACCCCGCTGCCGACAGTGCCAAAGCCGAGAAGGCCGATGCCAATGGTGTTATCCATGCGAGGAAAGGACGGGCGGCCGCGCCCCGAATCCCGCAGCCCTTAATCCACGAATCGGCGACCGCAATCGCCAATCATGTCACCACGGCCGCAATGGTGAACGAGCACTCTAATTTTCCGCCCACCGGAATTTCCTGGATGCCTAGTTTCTGCTCGTACGGCCGCTGCTCGTGGTGATCCGGCAGACCCCAACACGGCTCCAGGCAGACGAACGTCCCGGTGCCGTCGCTCCAGATGGTGACGTACGGACATTCGGACAAGCCTACGATCACGATTCGCCCGCCGGCGGGATCTTCCAGCGTGGCGCTCTTTTCGCCCGCCGCCGGCAGCTCCACGAGGTACGAACCTGGCAGCGTCGCCTTGGGAAATGGCGCCTCCCCACCGGGATGCGAAATCGCCTGCACCTCGCCCGAGAGAAAATCGCCCGGCGCGACGTGCCGGCGGTATTCACCGGCGGGCAGGATAATCCGGCAGGCATCGAGCGAGCCGATCGCGAACCCAGGGTGCAGCCCAAACCCGACGTGCACCGAAAGCTCGCGCTCGAGATTTTCAAACGCAAAAGTCGTCTTCCAGGTCCCGTCGGCCGTGATCGCGTAGTTCAGCTGCAACGCGACCGCGTACGGATATTCCGCGGTCGTGTAGTCGCCGGGCACGATTGAATACGTGAGCGATCCCGGACCCACCACGGGCGCGCGCAACACCTTTCGCCGCATGAAGCCGTGATTGCCGTCCTTAATTTCGTGGCCGCGGTAGTTGGTGCGACCATTCTTGAGCCGGTGAATGTAGTAGCCCATCACGGTGGCGTGATTCGCCCAGCCGGAAGCGGGCGCCTGCGTTTCGCCGTCCCGGTAAAGAATGCCGCGCCAGGTGCCATCGGCCGTGCGGCGCGCGAAGCTCACCGGCTCCGCGCCGAGCCGCGAGATCATCAGGCGCGTGCCCGAATTCTCGTCCGTCAGCACGTCCAGGGTGAGGCCATCGCGTTCAAGGATCTGGTATTCGCTCATGCGCCAAGTCTGCGGGAAAACGCGCGCGCTTGTCCAACCCATCTTCCGATGGTTACCGTGTCCGCGACATGCAGCTCGAAAGTCTGCGCCGATTTCTGCTTAGCCTGCCGCACGCAACCGTGCGCCGGCAATGGGGCGACGAGTGGGTCTTCAAGATCGGGGCGTTGCGGATGTTCGCCGTCTGCTCGGTCGACGGCGCCACGCTGAGCCGGATTTCATTCAAGGTGGAACCCGCAGATTTTGATGAACTCATCGGACACACCGGCATTATTCCTGCACCTTATATGCAACGCGCCCAGTGGGTTGCGTTGACGGACGCGCTCGCGATGGAAGAGACCGAACTGCGTGAGCGTCTGCGCCACTCCTACGAGCTGAATCTTGCGAAATTGACGAAGAAGGAGCGGGCAGGACTTGAGTCGGGCGGGGGGAGTGATACGCTCAATTCATGAACCTGCGCGCCGCGAGCCTTGTCTTCGTCGCGGTCTGGTCATTTTCCGCGCTACCGGCCAGCGCGTGCCGATTCTGCAACGCGGGTCCGGAAATGGACCGGTACACGACGACGGACCCGATGAATGCCGTGCCGTTTGATGCACTCGTCAACCAGTACGGCGACCAGACTCGGCCGGTGCCGAAGCCCGAGGAAATTGTCACCAGCAAGGCGGCACTCGCGCAGGCCGCGGCCACTGCCACGCCGCAGCCCGGCGCGGAACTGGCACCGGTGACGCCGAATTCGTATCGCTCGCGTCTGTTGCGTGATGGGGCGCCCGCCAGATCCGCCGCGCCGGCGCCCGCGACCGACGGGTCGAAGGTGAATGCGCTCGGCGAATGGACATCGCGTGCCGTGGATGTGGCACTCGTCGGGACGCTCGTGGGCGTGGGATTGTTTTTCGGCCGGGGCGCGCGCCGCCAGACGGCCTGAGCATGGTTCGTCCCTTGCCAGCGGCGGCGAAGTGCGTTAGGGACCGCGCCCATGTCCGTCCCGCGCTTCACGCTTTACGTCAAACCCGGCTGCGGCTGGTGCGATGACGCCACCGACTGGCTGGACGAGCACGGGTACGCCTACGATGAGATCGACGTGTTTTCCGACCCGGCCGCGTTTGCGCAGATGAGGAGCATCTCCGGCCAGACCAAATGCCCGACATTGGTCGCGGGCGACGAGTTGCTGCCGGACTTCGACACGGACCAGCTGGAACGCTTCCTCAAAGCGCAGGGCTGGCTGGCGGCGGCGTAATTTCGATCGCCTCACACACTTCGCGCCAGCCGGGAAATGTCCACGAATTCGGAAAACCCGCGCACTGCCGCGGCTTCACCGCCTGGATCTGACAGACATTCCGCCCGTCGAGAAACACACACTCGCCGTTGGGTCGGGAATGCAACATCAGCGCGCTGCGATCCGGGTGCAGCTGCGTGAACCGATCCACGAATTCCTCGATCGAAAGTCCGAGGTGTTCGGCGATCCGTTCGGCCTCGTTGGCCCCCAGCCGCACAAAGCCCGGCCAGCGACAGCAATGGCCGCAGCGCTGGCAGATGTAGGACTTCGCAATTTCCGCCATCAGCCAGATCTAGCGCGAACACGCGGTTCACGCTAGAACGCGCCATGCCCTCGCTCCTGCTCGCCACGCGAAACCTGAACAAGACCACGGAAGTCCGCGCCATCCTCGGCGCCGACTGGGAGGTGATCGACCTCACCGCGCATCCCGAATGGCCCGAGGTCGAAGAAACCGGCGCAACCTTCGCCGACAACGCCGCGCTGAAGGCGCTGGCCGCGTCCGCGCGCGCCGGCGATGCCTGGGTGCTGGCGGATGATTCCGGGCTCGAGGTCGATGCCCTGCACGGCGCGCCGGGCGTGCAATCCGCGCGCTACAGCGGACCCGACGCGACCGACGCGCGCAATCGCGCGAAGCTCACCGCCGAACTCGCGCAGCTCGCCGCCGCCGCGCCGCGGCTGGCGCGCTTCCATTGCGCCATGGCGCTGGCCCGCGACGGACGCCTCGAGGGCAGTTTCGATGGCGTCGTCGAGGGATCCATCATCGCACGCGAACGCGGCCTGGGCGGATTCGGCTACGACCCGCTCTTTGTGCCGCAGGGTTATGAGGACACTTTCGGCGAGCTGCCCGCCGCCGTGAAAAATGGCCTCAGCCATCGCGCCCGCGCATTGGCCAAAGTGATCGCGTTCCTCCGGACGCGCGCCTGATTCGGCCCGGCCCTTCGATCAAACGGACGCGGGCGGCGCTGGCTCCGCGGCCAAGGCAAGGCACATGGCCCGGACCTCGACAATGCTCTTCGCGAGCTGAGTGCGAATCAGTTCCCCGCGCAGTGACTCTGGATCGGGTGACATCGGATCGGCCGTCACCGGCGCCGTCAGACAGGATTCCGCCTCGGCCAATTCAGACTCGACTGCCGGCAGGTTCGCAGCGGATCGAACCGGCATGGTGGCGTCGCCCGAGTCCACGACGACCACATCGGCCAGGGTCTCGACGGATTGGCGCAGGTGCGCCGCCGATCGCCGGGCCGCAGCGTCCGGCGTGGCGCCGTCCGGTTGATGGACCAGAATGCCCGTCAGCGCCCGCGTGAGACGCTGGTTGTATGCGGTCAATTCAACAAAGCGGCCGGAATTCACCGTTCGTCGCGTCGGCTCGCTCAGCATGCGTTTGAGCGACGCAGCGGCCAGGCGATTCGCATCCTCCGCATCGCGCTTCGCCCAAAGGAGCGGGCGGTCGGCGCTCGCGTCGAATTCAAACAGGGAGCGCAGGTACGCCGCATTGGCACGAAGGGCGGCGGCGAGCAGGCCGAGCAATTTTCCCCGTTCCCAAGCGGGCCAAAAGAGGAGGGCGGCGAACAGGGCGGCCCCGCCCCCGAGCACGGTGGAGAGCAGGCGCGCGAGCGTGAAATCCCAGTGGACCGGCGCGCTGATTTCCGTGAGCAGGACGAGCAGCACGGTCACAAAAAAACCGGAGACGGCAAACTGACGCCGCAGGTAAAACGCGAAACCAAACGAGGTGAGCGGCAGCAACGAGTACACGACCCACTGGGGAAGTTGGATTGCAAGCAGCGCCCTCGCGAGCAACACCCCCGCGAACGTTCCCAAAATCCGCTCGGCCGCCCGCTGGCGTGTGGAACCGAAGTCGGGTTGCAGCACGACGATCACGGTGAGTGCGATCCAATACCCGCGCGGGATTTCGAATCCCTTGTAAATTCCGACGGCAGCGACCGTCAGAACCAGCAGCCGCAACGAATAGCGGATCAGCACCGGATCGGCCTCGGGACTGGGGTCGGCCCACCCGACCAGCGCGCGCAACGAGCGCGCCCCGATTTCCGGCAGCTTCACCGGCTCGCTGAAGCGCGTGCTGCTGTGCGCGACGGTCGGAGTCAGATCCTCGCGAATGCGCTGCAGGTTTTCGGCAATTTGACCAAGCACGGTGTCCACGTGGCGGAGAGCGAGGCTGCCCGGCGCGGACGCAATTTGGTCGCGCAGGACCCGGATGAGATGTCGCGCGCGACGCAGGCGCAGTTCCGTGCGCGCCAGATTTTCGTCACCATACGTGACGAGGGTAATGGCGACGGATCGGGCGGCGTCGCTGAGGGCCTTCAGCACGGAATCAATCGTCGGTGCGTGCCGGGCGAGTTCGACGCGGTCCAGGGATTCGAGCGCCGAGTGCAGGGCCATGACGTGCATGGCGAAGTGCACCGCCTCCCGCCGCATTTCCACGAGGTGCGCCAGCAGCGGGCTGGCGACCCGGGCCTCCGCGGCGCCGAGAATGTCGAATGTTCGATTCAGCGCAGCCCGCAGCATCTGTTCGCGTTCGGCGATCGCGGCGGCGGGCGCGGCCGAATCGTCCCGGCGCATGCTGGCCACAAGATCGGATACAGCCAGCCAGGTTTCGCCCACGACATTGCGCAACGGCTGCTGCGGACGATAGAGCCAGAACATCAGCTGCAGCAGCGCCGCGAGCGCTCCGCCGCAGAGCACCAGGAACGCGAGGCGCCATTCGCTGGTGCCCGCGTTGATCGGGGCCGTGGCAATCAGGAAGAGCAACGCCGAGTTCACACTGAGGAGCGGCCCATAGTCCGCGCTCAGATGCCGCCAGATGCCGCCCAACACCGCCACCAGCGCCATCCCGAACATCGCCGTGAGCATCGAGCCGCCCGCGAACGCCCCGAGGACGGCGGACGCCGCCATCACGACCGTCATCGTGACGATCAGCCCCAGGCGCAGGCCGAAACCGCCGCGAAAATCATTGAGCGCGATTGCCTGCGCGGTGAGCGCAATGTAGGCGACGTCCACGGTCGGACCGGCGGAATGAAAGAGGAGCAGCGCAAGCCCGAAGGACAGCACCGCCCGGACGGCTCGCGCGAAATCCGGATCGAGCGCCGCCGGTTCCAGCAGGTGGCTTTGGATGCCGCTCGGAGAAATCATGACAGGGTTTCACCGGTGGATTCCCGCAGCACCCGCAGCGCCTACAGCCATTTGAAATAAAAGAACACCAGCGAGATGAGCGCAAAGAGCGGGATGAGGATCGGCAGCGCGAATTTGTACAAGTACGGCAGGAATCCGGGCACCTTTACGCCCATGCTTTCCGCAATCGATTTCACCATGAAGTTCGGCGCGTTACCGATGTAGGTCAGCGCCCCGAAAAACACGGCACCCACCGAGATTGCAATCAGGAAGTGGTCGTGCGTTTGGAGAAAGAGCTGGACGTGCTCGCGGTTCTCCACGCTCAAACCGAGGTTGCCCATCGCCGCCGCCAGGAAAGTCAGATAGGTCGGCGCATTGTCGAGTACCCCGGAGAGCAGGCCCGTTAGCCAAAAAAACTTCTGCTCGGTGTCGAGGCCCAGCGCCATGGAGTGTCGCGTCAGAAAGTCGAGCGCCGGCACCATCGTGAGGAAGATGCCGACAAAAAGCCAGGCGACCTCGCGCAGCGGTTCGTAGTTGAAGTGATTGGAGGCGCGGACGCCGCGCGGTGTGAAATACAGCGAACCCGCGGCCGCGATCACCATGATGGCCTCGCGCAGGAGAAGCGGGCTGGTCACAAAGACGGACGCGATGATCAACGCAAGGAAGACGAGGTTGAGCAGGCCGTCGAAGCGCCACTCCTCAGGCTCCTCGATCTCATGCTGGATGCGCTCCGGGGCGCGGTGCAGGTTGCGCACGTCGATCACGTAGAAAATGACGAGCAAGCCCCCGATGCAGACGGCCCAGGCCGCCCAGCAGTTCTGCATCACCCAGAAAAACGGGACGCCCTTGAGGTAGCCGAGGAAGAGCGGCGGATCGCCAATCGGGGTCAGGCCGCCGCCGACATTCGAGACCACGAAGATGAAAAACACCACGTGGTAGGCGGAGATCCGGATCTTGTTCATCCGGAGGTAGGGCCGGATCATGAGCATCGACGCGCCGGTCGTGCCGATGAAGTTCGCGGCGATCGCACCGATCAGCAGGTAGAGAACGTTGATGGCGGGCGTGGCCTCGCCCTTCACCCGGA
Source organism: Verrucomicrobiota bacterium (assembly GCA_031370675.1). Lineage (GTDB taxonomy): Bacteria > Verrucomicrobiota > Verrucomicrobiia > Chthoniobacterales > SZAS-18 > SZAS-18. Next base: position 1,832 of record JANMQT010000328.1, on the reverse strand, counting down.
TGTGGATGCCGCCCACCACGACGTAAAGCGAAGCAACCAGCGCGATGAAGCTGAGGTATTCGTGGCCGGCATCGAGCATTCGCGCCGGGGCGCGCAAGACGAGGAGATAATAGGCCGTCACGAGTGCGCCGAGCGCGACGGCCACCTTCGGGTAGTGATGGTGCCACCACGCGCCATGAAGGAAGGGCATCAACGCGATTGACGCCAGCAGGAGCGCAAACGGGGCGATCATCCAGCCGGGTGGATCGGGGATCGCTCCAGCGGCCGAGACGGCAAGCAGCAAACGGGAAATCATCTCGGCGCATGGTTACCAGACCCAACCGGCCAGGGCAACGCCGCCCCCACGATTGACACTGAAATCGCTCGACAACGCGAGCGAGCGATCAACCTTGCGCACTCACCCAACCCCCACCCATGGAGAAGATTGTCATCATCGGCACGGGCTGTGCCGGACTTACGGCGGCCATTTACGCCGCGCGCGGCGGCCACCAGCCCCTCGTGCTCGAAGGCCGCCAGCCCGGCGGACAGCTTACGACCACGACGCTCGTGGAAAATTTTCCGGGCTTTCCCGGCGGCATCGACGGGCCGGATCTGGTTTTGAAAATGAAGGAACAGGCCGAGCACTTCGGCGCGCGCTTTTCCTATGCCGAGGTGACCGAGTTCGAGCCGCGCGGCGGACACGTGGCGATCAAGGCCGATGACCAGTGGATTGAGACACGCGCGTTGATTGTCGCCAGCGGCGCGGCCGCGCGCTACCTCGACCTGCCGGGCGAGGAAAAATTGGTCGGTCACGGCCTCACGTCGTGCGCCACTTGCGACGGCGCGTTTTATCGCAACGTCCCGGTTTGCGTGGTCGGAGGCGGCGACTCCGCCTGCGAGGAGGCGATGTTTCTCACGCGCTTCGCCTCCAAGGTGTACCTCATCCACCGCCGCGATACGCTGCGCGCTTCCAAAATCATGGCGGACCGCGCGCTCGGGAATCCGAAGATCGAGCCGATCTGGAATTCGGTCATCACCGAGTATCTGACGAACGATGCGGGTGAGGTGCGCGCGGTGAAATTGCAGGACACCAAGACCGGAGCGGCGTCAGAACTCGAGGTGAAATGCGTCTTCTCGGCGATTGGCCACGTCCCCAACACGGCGCCTTTCCGCGGCAAGCTGCAGACCGACGAAAACGGCTACCTCCTGAAGTCCCGTGCCACCTCGACCAACGTGCCAGGTGTATTCGCGGCGGGTGACGTGGCGGACCATGTCTACCGCCAGGCCATCACCGCCGCGGGGGACGGTTGCGCGGCCGCGCTCGATGCCGAGAAGTATCTCGCGAATCTCGGCGCCTGATTCGCGCTCAGTGCCGGAAGTGGCGCATACCCGTGAAGACCATGGCGGCGGCGTGCCCGTCGGCCGCGGCGATGACTTCCCCGTCCCGCACACTGCCCCCGGGCTGAATCGCGCCGGTCGCGCCGGCCTTGAGGGCCGCGACTAGACCGTCCGGGAACGGAAAAAACGCATCGCTCGCCACCACACTGCCGGCCAGGGAAAGCCGCGCCTGACCGGCCTTCCAGATTGCGAGATTGACCGAGTCGACCCGCGCCATCTGGCCCGCGCCGACGCCGAGCGTGCGATCGGGCCCGCAAAACACGATGGCGTTGGATTTCACGTGCTTCACCACGCGCCAGCCAAAGCGCAACGCTTTCCATTCCGCCTCGCTGGGCGCACGCTGGCTGACGATCTTTTCCTCCGCGACGAGGCCGCGGTCGCGCGACTGCACCAGCATGCCGCCGACGACCGAGCGTGCCTCCAGCGCGGTGTCGTCGCTCGTCGGGCGCAATTGC
>JANMQT010000322.1:0-8060 GCA_031370675.1 Verrucomicrobiota bacterium | reverse complement strand
CGATTGAAGGCGCAGGTCGAACTGGCCGCATTCCTTCGTGATGGAGGTCGCTACGGAGCTGCCTTGGCCCTCGCGAGCGAACCTGCCGTCGCGGTTCGGAAGCGGCCACTCATGAATGACGCGGAAAACAAGCGATGGACGGACCTGTATGATGACCTGCAGATGGAGTTGCGTTTCGAAATTCCGAAGTAGTTCGGCCGGTCTCTCATTAACGAAAAAGGTTCCGCAGCTTTGTGGCCCGTTACCGAAAGGGTAGTTGGCGCGAGCTCGTGATGTTAGATAGGACCCTGAGCGGTCGCGACGCTGGGGACAGTTTCTATGGCAAAGCAGAGCAGGTTTGCATTTGAGGACCGACAGAAGCGGCTGATGAGCGAGCAAAGGGGCGTGCTAAGCGTCAGCATGAGCATCATGGCCTCCACCGCGCTGCCAAGGTGGACCCAGCCGAGTGAAGGCGAGGTGCGTCCGTCGGATCACCGCGATGGGTGAAGCGGATTCAAAATTGGGCTTCGACGTCAGGGCCGTCAGCAACCGCACCGAGGGACGTGAAAAGCAGTCCTGAGGTGCGAGCCATCGCGCCTAATAAGATCCGCGACGCGCGCCGACGGCGGGGGAAGGCGGGAGTGGGCATGCGCGGAACCCTTGCTGCGGGATTGGTTACAGCTCATCCCAAATAGTGATACGCAGAATTGAGTCGGTCCTTACCGCGGCTGATGAAGATATTGTCGAAAACTTGGATTTGGTGAATGAGCTGCTGCGCAACAGTGAAGCCCAGTCACGCTCGCGGTAGGCGTAAATCTTCGCGCGCGACGACATCATCGTACCGTACGTCGCTGCGTCGGTCCGGCTTGGTTCGGCGAGCGATGAACGTCGCGACACCGCCGAACGGCGACGCCCAGGCCACGTGAGGTCCTACGCTTTCGCGGAGAAATCGACGCCGTTGATGATGCGACCGACAAAGGCGGCGCCGGCCGGCGTGATCTCATGACGCGCCTCGGAACCGGGAACATCGCGATTCCAGCTTTCGACGATCAATGTCAAGGCGTCGTCCTGGTCCGAGCGCTCGAGCCAATATTGGAATCCACCCGCCATCCCGGGAATCGAGAGCCAGCGCTTCACGCCCGGCCGCATGGCCCCGGAGAGCATCGGCAACTCGATACCCGACTCTTTCGCGAGAAGCTCCCCTGCCCTTTCGCGAATGAGCGCGTGGAATTGCGTTTCGAGCGCCTGCACCCCCGCCCTCTCGAATTCCTCCATCAACGGACTTTCGAAACCGACCTCGACCTTCAACACCGCCAGGAGGTTCAGCACGTTTTGCCAGCTCGCCATCAGATTCCCCTGCTCCAGTCGCTGGACCACCGTCCGGCTCACGCCCGCCTTCCGGGCCAACTCAATCTGAGACAGCCCTGCCGACCGACGATGATATCGCATCAACGGGCCCAGCTGCTCGGAAGAAGAATCAGCCATATATGCATTGTATAAAATGCTGAATATCCCATTGCAAGACATGAATCTGCCATTGGTTGATTTTGACTGATATAAAGCATCATATATAAAGCAATTTATCGGCTAAGTAGATCTTCGTCAGTAAAATTGCGTTCAGTTGACGTTCAAATGCCTTTTTTACGATGCTATCCGCGGAACCATAGGCGGCTCATATCTACAAAAGACCTGTACCTACGTAGCGCTGTCCTTATACCATCCGCAACAAAAGACCTGTCCCTATGTGGAGATGCGGATGCGAAGACGCCGATTTATCAGAAACGGCGGCCATGGTATGCCTTCTACTCACCCACCCCGCGGCTCCGCCGATAACTTACAATAGACCTTCCGCTTTGTTTTTGCCGGGAGCAGTTGCCTCACTCCTCGACGACGGCCGCGTGCTGCGAGCCTTTTGTCAGCATGACGGCGTCCATGCATTCCGCCCTCGTCGCGAAACTACTGCCGCCCATCGCTACGACCGATCCGTCCTTGCGTCGCAGCCTCCAGGTCCACGTGGAATCGGGGCCGCAGTGAAGGAAGTAGACCAACTGGCTCAGCCGAATCAGCGCATCCCCCAATCGAGTCGTGGATTTTGGCGCCTTCGAGTCGATGGCACTCGCCGGCAGAGCTTGCGCGCGACTAGCGGGTTTTTCGGATGAGCTCATTCCCTCCAGAATCGCATCTCACCGGGGGCCGCGTGAAGAAATATTCGACGCGCGCGCCACATAAGACCCGTCCCTTTGTAGAAGACCTATCCTTTGTAGAGGCATGGCCTAGGGCAAAGAGGTTCCTCTTTGCAATGGATTACAGGCCGATGACCACGCGCTTACCGACCCGTGGTCAGCGATCTGGGTTATAACACCTTTCGCTTTCAGACATAAGACCTGTCCCTTTGTAGTACCTTGTAGTACCTTGTAGGGCTCCGGCTCAGAAACGTGCCGGCGATTGTACAGCAATAGTGCCCAGGAGCGATGTCTTATCGGGGTATTTGGGACGTTTCGGCGAAACGTCCCAACCCTCTCGGCATCGGCTCGGGACGAGCCCAACCACCTTTGATGCGCGGATACGACGTTTCATGCGCCCCGGGGTCAGCGACCCCGGCTACAATCCGCCGCGGTCACTCCGGCCTTTTGTACATCGGCTTCTTCTCGACCTGCGCAGCGTAGCGGCGGCCGCGGATTTCGATTTCCACGGCCTGGCCGGCCGTGGCCAAATCGACCGGCAAATACGCGAGACCAATGCCGGCATCGAGACACGGCGACAGGCCGCCACTGCATAATTCGCCGACCTGCGCGCCATTCGCCCACACCGGATAATACGGACGCGGCGGCGGCCCCTTCTCGGTCATCTTAATCGCGGTGAGGCGTTGGGTTACGCCCCCAGCCTTCTGCGCGCGCAACGGCCCAACCCCAATGAATTCCTTGTCGAGCGCGCAGAAAAATCCCAGCCCCGCCTCGAGCGGCGTGCGGTCAGGCGAGAGATCCGAGCCATTGAGCGGATAGCAGACCTCGAGACGCAGGCTGTCGCGCGCGCCCAAGCCGGTCGGGATCAGCCCGAACGGTTCGCCGACCTTGAGCAGCTCGCGCAAGATGGGTTCGGCGCTGGCCGCAGGATAGAAAAACTCGAAGCCGTCCTCGCCGGTGTAGCCGGTGCGCGCGACGTAGAACGACACACCCGCGCGATCGATCACCTTCACGCCCAACCGCGCGGGCGCCTCGACGCCGGCCCCGAAAAACGCGGTGAAAATTTCCGCCGCGCGCGGACCCTGCAACGCCAGCGCGGCGCATTCGTCGCTCAGGTTCTCGAGCTTCACGCCGCCGGTCGCGGGCAGATGCTTTTGCAGCCAGGCGAGGTCCACGTCGATCATCGACGCGTTCACCACGAGGAGAAAATCCTCCGCGCCGTATTGATAGATGATGAGGTCGTCGATCACGCCGCCGCGCTCGTTGAGCAGGAAGCCGTACTGGCTCTGGCCGGGGCCGATTTTTTCGAGCTGATTCGAGAAGACCGAGTTCAGCCACGTGCGCGCCTGCGGACCGCGCGCGAAGAACTGGCCCATGTGTGAGATATCAAACACGCCCGCCGCATTTCGCACCGCGCGATGTTCCGTGAGAATGCCGGTGCCGTACGCGACCGGCATGTGCCAGCCGCCGAACTCGACCATCTTGCCGCCGAGGGCGACGTGCGCGGCGTGCAGCGCGGTCTTTTTCAGCGACTCGGCGGGGGTGGGGGGATGTTCGGCCATGATGCGATGATGCTCAGCGCGCGGCGAAAGGGTGTCAATCCATGCCACGCCGCGCGCTTGCGTTTCAAGCGCGGTCTCCTACGGTCCGCGGATGCCGGATGATTCCTCCTCGGGCACTCCCAATCCCCGCGACGCAAAACCGCGCGGCGGGGGTGGGGGAAGTTTCGGCGGCTTCGGCATGATGGCGCTGGCGCCGGTGACGATCGGGCTGATCGCGATTTGCGTGGTGATCTTCGTCTTCTCGGGTTTTGGCAACGCGCCGCGCGACGGCTGGACGCATTGGCTCTACATCAGCGACAATCCATTCGTTCCCTGGCTCGCGGTCAGCCGGCGCGCCGCGGCGTACGGAATCCAGCCCGCGTTTCTGCCGGAGGTATTCCATGGCCAGGTCTGGCGCCTCGTGACGCCCATCCTGATGCACGGCGGTATCCTGCACATTCTCTTCAACATGTTCTGGCTGCGCGACCTCGGCACGCTGCTCGAGACGCGGCATGGCTCGCTCCGGTTTCTCCTGCTCGTGCTTGCCACGGGCATCGGCTCGAACCTGTTGCAATACGCGATCGCGGGACCGAATTTTCTCGGCATGTCGGGCGTCGTGTACGGCCTGCTCGGCTACATCTGGGTGCAGGGAAAGCTCAATCCGGCATTCGGCTTCGAGCTGAATTCACAGACCATCATCATCATGATGGCGTGGCTGGTCTTGGGATTCGCAGGCGCCCTTGGATCTGTCACGGGCGGAATTGCAAACTGGGCGCATCTCGGCGGATTGATCATGGGCGCGGGGATCGGTGCGATCGCGGCGTGGCAATCCGGGGCAGGGGACCTGCTCGCGCGGCGGCGGGAATTTCGGGCGGCGCTGGCGCCCTCGACCGAGGCCTTGCATCGCTGCAAGGTTTGCGCACGCACGGAACTCACCAATCCCGAATTGGAATTTCGCGTCTCAGGCAGCGACGGCGAGGAATACTGCGTGGATCATTTGCCGGGCAAGTGACTGCGGTCGAGAGACGAGGGTCGAGGGTCGAGAGCCAGAAATTCCAGGGCGAAGCTTCGTGTGGAGTGCGGCGCTCAAATAGCGACCTGCTGGCACTCGACTCTCGACCCTCGACTTTCGCCGCTCACCACGAGCGTCGATACGGATTGTTGTCGGCGTAGATGTACCAGTCGCCTTCGATGCGGTGGAGCACCACGTTGTAGCCGCCGCTGGGCACCTTGAACTTGTCGAGTCCGCCTGGCGCGAAGATCCAGTTCGTCCTCGGCTCACCCGGATCGACCATGTAGATCTCACCGGGATAATGCGGGAAGTTTTTCGTCAGCGGCAGCCACGCATAACCCTTGGTGTAGCCGTCGAAATACTGCGTCATCGGCGGATGCAGGTAGACCGGAAAACGAAACGCCGCCTGGCCGCGATCGGTGACGTAGAATTTCTTGATGCCGAGCTCGGCCTTCAACGCCGCGTAATCGCGATAACCCGGGCCGAAGATCTTCGTGTTCGTCTTGATCAAGTAAGCCCGTAGCTTCTCGAACTCAGCCTTGTGACGCTTGAACAACTGGATCATCTCCGCGTCGCTGGGCGAGCCCGCGGCAAGAGAAAAGGAACAAGGAAGAAGGAGGAAGGAGCAAAGCAGGGCGAGGACGCGCGGAATCATGATCGTCTTGAAGGTGGCGCGGTTCGCTTCGCGGCGCAGGGGAAATTCGCGGATGGCCGCGGCGGCTTCAGGCCGGCATCGCGACGTCCGCGGGCGGCTCGACCGAGGCCCCGGGCGCATAGACCTGGGGTTCGGATTGCAACTTGGGATCGTGCAGCCGGCTCTCGTACACCTCGGCCCATTTCTGCTGGTTCATCGAGCACATGGGCACTTCCTCGTACTCGCCGGTGACCTCGTTTTTCACCGCGCCCTTGAAGACGCACGCATCGAGCCGCGCCTTCACGACCGGATCCGTGTCCGCCTTCGCCACCATCGCCGCGTCCATGAAGTTATGCATGCCGACGCCCAGCGTGTGGACCTCGCCGCGCATCAAATCGCGCACAAACACCCACGGGATTTTGCCGGTCACGACGAGCCGCGCCGCATGCCAGGCGACACGCAAGCCCAGGATCGGGTTCTGCGTGAGCACGCCCGCGAGGCGGTACGGCGCGGTCCGATGCTGATCGGTCACGAGCGAGAGTCCGCCGACGCGCGCGAGAAAGTCTCCCAGCAATTTCCGGAAGCCCGCGTCATCGCGCGGGACGAGCGGATACGAGCGGCCGGTCGAGCGCGAGATAAGCAGCGGAGCCCAGCTGTTGCAATCGGGGTGGCCGAAGATGGTGGCATCTTTTTCCAGCGGATGACCCGTGCCTTCGCAGAGTTTTTCCCAGACGAGCTCGGGCGTAACGGGACGCTTGGAAAAAATCGTGCGGCCGGTGTCCGCTTCCGGCTGAAAGCTGATCATGCGCCAGACGTGGCTGCGCTTGGGATCTTGGAGGGTCCACTGGATAATCTGCGGGATGAAATCGATGTTTCGTTCCGTGACCGTGACGCTGAACGCGTACTCGAGCGGCAGGCCGGTCTTCTCACGCAGCATCCACGCGAGCTGCGTGAAAGCCTCGCGGATCGGATGCAGGTCGGCCTCGCTCTTCACGCGATTGATCGGATAGCCATGGCGCCCGGCCTGGGTCATGTCGATGTGCACGGAGACCTGCTTCAATCCGCCCTCGACCATCAAGCGCTCCAAAAATTCCGGATGCTCGAGGAGCGTCTGCCCGTGCGTCATGACCATCGGCACGAGGCCCGATTGCGTGGCGTAGCGCACGATTTCCACGAGCTCATCCACCCGGCCGCTCTTCCAATAGGCGTCGGCCACATCGCCGCCGGTGATCTGCAATCCGCCGCCGGGTCCCTGGAAGCGGCGGTTCGCATCGATCTGCTCCTTCATCTGCACCAGCGAGGGAATCGGCACCTCGTTGGCGTTCTTCGGCAGGTAGCAATGGGTGCAATGAAACGAGCAATAGCTGGCGCCGAGCGTGAAGCCGCAATGGGTCAGGTGCTGGCCGGAAATCTGGTTCGGCAGCTTCAACTCGGGCGGGAGCGACTCCCAGCGGCGCTTGAGCAGGTCGTTTTTCTCGCCCTGGATGGGATGCCGGAACGCCTGCCAGCGCGCCAGCCATTTGGTCGGCTTGGGCGGGGCGACGCTTGTCGCAGGAGCCGTGGCGGCCTCCCGGAGCAGGGCGGGATTCAGGAAATGGTCGGACGAAGTGCTGCTGGCCATAAAACAAAATGCGGCGTTCCCTCAGTAAAGCGAATCCGGATTAAATCGGGCTTCCGGCGCTCAGGCAATACGATTTGTGGGCCGGGCTGGATGCCGAATCCCATTGCCACGGGCGGGCGGCCCGGATATGTCACGCACGGAAGCTGCTTTCTTCCCTCCCGCGCCATGTCCACCCCCGTCGCCTCCACCCGCACCACCATCAAGCGCCGGCACGCGTTGATCGCGCCCGAGGGCCATGTGCCGAGCAATCACCCCGCATGGAAGGATTCCAAGACGGTGGTGTTGATTTCGTCGGCGATGGGTGCGGGCTTCACGCAGACCCTGATCGAGTTGTCGCCGAAGGGGCAGGGGGCGGGTTTGACCCAGGATCGGTCGCTGTTTTTCTACGTCGTGGAAGGCTCGGTGGAAGTGACGATCGCGCCGTCGCAGGCCAAGAATGCGGTGAAAAGCGGGGGTTACGCGTACCTGCCGCCGTTCACGACCTACACGATTTCCAATTCCAGCGGGTTGCCGGCGACAATTCTGGTCTTCGAAAAGGGGTACGAGCCGCTGAAGGAAGTGCAGCCGCCGGGCGTATTTTTCTGGCGCGAGCACGAGGTGCCGGGCACGCCGTTTCTCGGGGATCCGGATGCGATGTTGCAGGTGCTGTTGCCGGAGCGGCCGGAGTTCGACATGGCGGTGAACATTTTCCGTTACAAGCCCGGCGCGCGGCTGCCGTTCGTCGAGACGCACATCATGGAGCACGGGCTATTGATGCTGGCCGGCGAAGGCATTTATCGGCTCGAGGACGACTGGTATCCCGTGCAAGCTGGCGACGCAATCTGGATGGCGCCGTACTGTCCGCAATGGTTCGCTGCGACGGGAAAGTCGCCCGCCTCGTACATTTATTACAAGGACGTGAACCGCGCGGCACTGCCGCTGTGAGTTGCGGTCAGCGGCTATGCGTGGAGGGGTGGCGGGGCGGTGGGGAGGGGATGTGTTTTTTAACTAAATTTCTAGATTTTCTAAATTAACCAAATTTTTTGAGGATTATTAGGAGAGATCGGAGAGTTCATTGCCGCGGGGCTTTTGGTAGAGGCGGGACTTGGTG
>JANMQT010000293.1:0-1962 GCA_031370675.1 Verrucomicrobiota bacterium | reverse complement strand
CACCAGGATTTGGTCGAGGCCACGTCGATTGAGGGCCCAGATCAGGGCCGAGCCGATAAAGCCGGCCCCGCCGGTGACGAGAATGCGGCCTTTGCTCAAATCGTGCGCGATGGGCATGGATGGAGACTAGTTCGGGATGCGCCGCGCGTGCAATCCCGACGGTGGGGGCGTGAAGTAGTGGTCGATCCCCGTGCCGCCAACGAACCGCGCTTATCTGCTGATGAACGCACACCAAGTCGTTTCTGTCATCCCGCGCGAAGTCGAGGGACCTCATGCTGCTTTCCGGCGCGTACGACTTGGCCTCGAGCGACATGCTGATCGCGCCGAGGGGCAGAATGAGGTCCTTCGACTCACCCGCCGGGCGGGTTCGCTCAGGATGACCACGATTTTTTGGCGCGGCCGTCGCCGCATCTTGAATTCAGATCCAGCGCAGCTTCCCCGGCGCCCGCTCGATCAGCCCGTGTTTGCGCAACAGCCGGCCATACTCGCCAATCGCGCGCTTCTCCGCCTCGCCCAGGTCATAGCGAATGCATTGCGTGAGGTAGAAGCGCGCAAACTTCGGGTCCTCCCTCCCGTGCCGGCCGATCACCGCCGCCAGCCGCCGCATGTTTTCCTGCTTCCAACCGCGTAATCTTCGCGCCAGCCGCGCGGCCCCCCGGATTTCATCCCGCACCAGCCACGCCGCGAAGACAAACGGCAGGCCGGTCATCAGATGCCATTCCGCGCCGAGATCCAGAATCTCATAGCGATCGCGGTGCGCGGCCCGGAAATGATTCCCCTGATCGCCGATCAGCAGCAGGCCCTCGTCGCGCCGCGGTTCGGGTGGCGCCTCGAGGGCCGACGCCTCGAATTCCTCGTAGCGCGGTTGAAGCGCGTGAAACTCCGCCAGCAAAACGCGCAGCAGGTGCGACGACGAGCGCGAGGACGGATCGAGCCGGATCCGGCGCAGCGACTGGATGGGTCCGCGATGCGCGAGAAAAACGGAATGCACCGGCCCGTGGCAGGCGATGGCGGCGCCGTCGACGATCGCGTAGTGCGGATTTCTCATCCATTCGAAGATCGGACAGAGCCCCGCGTCGAGTTGCCCGGCGGCTAGCTTGTCTGCGAGCGCCGAAGGCTGGTAAAAGCTGACTTCCCGCGCGTGACCGTAAATCAGCGGCTTGGCGTTGAGGTAACGCACGCAGCCGATGCGGGGACGTCGTTGCAAGGGGATTCAGGAGGCGAGGGCAGTCTTCTCGGCCGGGGCACCCTGCGGCCGCGTCGAGGCGATGCGCCGGTAGAACGTGTCGCGCTGGCGCGGCTCGCGGCCGGCCTCGAGGATCGCGCGCTCGAGCGCGCCGACCGTTTGCTCCTGCGGGGTCTTGGCGCCGGCCATGTGGAAGATTTTTTCCTCCATGATCGTGCCATGGAGATCGTCCACGCCATAATTCAACGCAATCTGCGCAAGCGGCAGTCCCAGGCTCACCCAGTAGGCGGTGACGTGATCGAAATTATCGAGGTAGATCCGGCTGACCGCGAGGTTCCGCAATTCCTCGAAGCCCGTCGCATGGCGAAGGTGCCGCAGCTCCGGCCGCGCGCCCTCCGGCTCGAAGGCGAACGGCACGAAGCCCGTGAAGCCGCCCGTCTCGTCCTGCAACTCGCGGAGCCGGCGCAAGTGATCCACGCGATGCGCGTGCGTTTCGATGTGGCCGTACAGCATGGTACAGGTGCTCCGCCCGCCCATCTGGTGCCAGGTGCGGTGGACCTCGGCCCATTCCGCGGCCGTCTCCTTGCCACGGCAGATTTGTTCGCGCACGACCGGATCAAAAATTTCCGCCCCGCCGCCCGTCAACGAGCCCAGCCCGGCCTCGCGCAGCGCCGCCAGCGTTTCCCCGATCGATCGCTTGAAGACCCGCTCGGCGAGATGCCTGATCTCGACCGCGGTGAAGCACTTCAAATGCAAATTCGGATCGAGCGCGCGCA
>JANMQT010000282.1:0-14980 GCA_031370675.1 Verrucomicrobiota bacterium | reverse complement strand
GTTCCGGAATTTCCTTGGTCCAGCCCAGTACCGCTCGCAGCCGGCCGCCGCCCGCCGGGGCCGCGGACCCTTCCGCTTCCACCGCCGCGCGCAGCGCCTCGTCGCGTCCCGCCGTGACGGTGAGGTTCACGCCCGGAATTTGCAGAAGGCGCCGCACCAGCGCCGGCGCCGCGTGCTTTTGCGAATTCACGATGAACAAAACTTTGCGTCCGTCTTGCGGATCGTTCACGGCCGGACGGGACGGCAGCGGGTCGGCGTATCTCGGACTGACCGGAAACCCGGTGACGTGCAGCAATGGCGCCGGCACACCCAGCTCTTGCATGGCCTCGGCCGTCTCCTGGTTCGGCACGAGATAGCAATCGTTGTGATACCGGTACCAAATTGAATTGATCGAGATCGAATCGGTCACCACCGTGATGCGCGGAAAGTCCTTTGGCCCGCCGCGCCGCGCGACTTCGTCCAGCAAATATCCGTAAAACGGAAACGTGGTAACGACGGCGGCCGGTGGTGTCTCGGTCAGGATCCTGGCCAGCGCCTTGCGCAGCGGCGCGTGCAGGATGGGTGCTGTATCGAGCCAGCGCGTGCGGTCGATGAGCCGGTAGATCGCGGCCCAGACGGAGGGCGCGCGACTGAGCAGGAAAAGATAGGTTCGGCGCATCCAGGCGTCGCGCCGGGGCTGCACACGGCCGCTGAGATCGAGGAACTCCATCCGAAAGCCCTCGGGCTTGAGGCGTTCCAGCGCTTCCAAGATCCCCCGCGCCGCCGAATTATGGCCCTCGCCGAAGCCGGCGGAGCACACGAAGATCGTTTTCATCGTCAGAGCGTGTCGCGACTGGCATCCGTGGCATAGCTCGTGCAGTTTCCCCCCGGAAGCCAAATCTGCTTTTGTTGAAAGTTCGCCACACGATGGACGCTACCCCCAATCCGCCCACCCCGCCCAAACCCGGGCGGCGCTGGTGGCGGTTGCTCGACCGCTGGCTCATCGGCGCCTACGAGGACAACGCCACCGGGCTCGCGGCACAGCTCTCCTACGATTTCATTTTTCTCCTCGCGCCCGGTCCGCTGCTCGTTTCGGCCCTACTCGCGATCTTCGGCACCGACCCCTCCACGCTCGCGAATATCATCGCCCTGCTGAAGGGGTTCCTGCCCGAGCTCGCGCACCCGATTATCGACCGGCAAATCTCCGCGATTGTCGTGTCGGGCATCACCACGAAGTTTGCCTTTGTCGGGATCTGCCTCGCGCTCTATCTCGGCCTCAACTTCGTCAACACCTTCACGCGCTCGCTCAATCACACGCTCGGGGTGAGGGAAATGAAGCGTGCGTGGTGGAGCCGCTACTTCATCGCGCTGCTGCTGATGTTTTGGTTCTCGTTCACGATTCTCTTCAGCTTCAACGTGCTGGTCTTCGGCGAACAGGTCGCGGCCAACATCGTAAACACTTTCAAGCTGGAAATTCCGCTCGAGACCATCGTCGCGTATTCGAAATACCCCTTCATCATCGCCGCGCTCGTCGCGCTCGCCCTCACGCTCTACCTGCTCACGCCGGAGATTTACCAGACCGTCCGGCAGGCGCTCCCCGGCGCGATTTTCTTCGCCTTGGGCTGGCTGGGTTCGACCTACCTGTTTCGCGTTTACGTCGAGCAATTCGCGCGCTACGGCGAAAACTACCTCAGCTTCTCGGGTCTGGTCGTCCTGCTCACCTGGATTTACGTGACTTCGCTCCTCCTCTTGCTTGGCGGCCGGTTGAACATCATCATCCGCCAGGAATGGCACGGCGAAGACACGTCGGCGTCGACGCCGAAACCCATCGCTCTTCCCGCCACGTGATGCGCCCACCGTATCTCCTCGCCGGCCTGCTCGCGGGCATCCTCGGCGTCCGGTCGGCGGGCTCCGACACGCTGGCCCTCGCGACTGCCCCCCCAATTGAAATCATGCGCGTGCTGCCGGCGGTCACGCCACCGCCCGCCCTGCCGCGACCGACGCCGGCCCCGGAAATCCTGCTCGCAGTCGATGCGGCGAGGCGCCTGCCGACGGCGGCGCCGGCGGCCGACAACGACCGTTCGCCCGTGACGGTGGAGAAGCGCGGTGGGCGCGACGAGGAAGAAGAGGAGCGCGAAGCGCCGCGGGTGTTCTGGTTCTTTGGCGGCGACAAATACGTGACGGGATCGGTGCGGCGGAAGATCGACGAGCCCAGCGTGCGCAAGGGCCGCTGGCGCTACATCGTGGTGCACAACAGCGGCACGCGGCAAGGCAACGCGCGCGCGTTCGACTACTACCACCGCCGGGTCAAACACATGCCCAACGGCATGGCTTATCAATTTGTAATCGGCAATGGCAACGGTTCCGGCGATGGTAAAATCGAAATTGGCCCGCGCTGGACCTATCAGTTGAGCGGTGGCCATTGCGCCAGCGACTACCTCAACAACATCGCCATCGGCATCTGCCTCGTGGGCGACTTCAATCGCGACGTCCCCACCAAGGCGCAGCTGACCTCGCTCGAGGAACTGATCAAGTATCTGCGGAAACGGGTGGGACGGGTCGACCGTCAGCTAGCCGTGGTGAAGGCCCACCGCGAAATCAATCCGCGTCCGACCGACTGCCCCGGCAGGCGCTTCCCAGTGCGCTGGATGCACAAGAAGTTTGATTGAGGGAGGTTTGGAAAGGCACGAAAAACACGAAGATTTCTTTGAACGGACAACCGTCCCGGCGGACATTCCTTTTCCCGCATCTCCCCCTTTGTGATCTTCGTGCCTTCGTGGCTCTGATTATCTTTTCCGCATGAAGATCGGCCTCACCGGCGCCAGCGGTTTTATCGCCGGGCAATTGATTCCGCGCCTCGCCGAACGCGGCCATGAGTGCGTCGCGTTCTCGCGCACCGCCGATCGCGCGGTGGCGGGCTGTCGCGAGACGCGCACGCTGGCGGCTGGGACGGCGCCGGATCTCGCGGGGCTCGATGCGATCGTAAATCTCGCAGGCGAATCGATTCTCGGGCGATGGTCCACTGCGAAGAAAGCACGCATTCGCGAGAGTCGCATCGGGCTCACGCGCGAGTTGGTAAACGCCATGTCCTCGTCGTCCGCCCGGATCCTGATCAGCACCTCCGCCTCGGGGCTGTACGGTGATCGCGGCGACGAGATTCTCACGGAAGAGTCGGCCCCGGGTCGCGGGTTTCTTGCCGGGGTCTGCCGCGAGTGGGAGGCGGAGGCACTCCGCGCACGGGAGTTTGGCGCGCGCGTCGCGCTGGCGCGGATCGGATTTGTCCTCGCCCCGCGCGGCGGCGCCATGGAACGTCTGCGGCCGCTCTTTCGACTCGGCTTGGGCGGGCGGCTCGGCCACGGCCGCCAGTGGATGCCGTGGGTGCATGTCGCGGATGTCGCGGGCCTCATCGTCCATCTGCTCGAACGTGAATCCCTGGAGGGCCCCTTCAACGCCGCGGCTCCGAACCCGGTGCGCAACGCCGATTTCACCCGCGCGCTCGCGACCCTCGTGCGCCGTCCCGCGTTCCTGGCCGTCCCGGACTTCGCGCTCCGCCTCGCGCTGGGCGAGCTTGCGTGCGTCGCGCTCGACAGCACCCGCCTCGCCCCCCTGCGCACGCTCGGCTCCGGCTACGCGTTTGAATTCTCGCAAATCGCCGACGCTCTGCGCTAACTTCAATCAGCCGTCGGCCGCCCTCGACACTCGGCTCTCGACCCGCGACTCCGCTTCATGGTTCCCCAAAACACCATCGCCCTCGTTTTCGACTACGATCAGACGCTCAGTCCGTACTACATGCAGGACGAGGCATTGTTCCCCGTCTTCGGCATCGATCCCAAGTCCTTTTGGAATCGCTGCCATGAGCTGGTGAAGGCGAACGGCTACGACAACGAGCTGGCCTACATGAAGGCGCTGCTCGACTACCTCGGCTTTGATCGTCCGACCAACGCACACCTCGCCGAGCTGGGGAAGCGCCTGACGTTTTTCCCGGGCGTGCCGGACATTTTTGACGAGGTGCGGCAATTCGCGCTGGGGCTGCCGGGCGCGACCGACCTCGGAGGCAGCGAGGGCGGCGGCATCCGACTCGAGCATTACATCGTCTCGAGCGGACTAAAGGCGCTGCTGGAGGGCAGCCATATCCGGCCGCACGTGCGCGCGATGTTTGGCTGCGAATTCGGCGAGGACGATCAGGGGCGGATCAATTTTCCGAGCCGCGTGATCAGCCACACGCAGAAGACGCAATACCTCTTCCGCATCAACAAGGGCTTCCTCGATCCGGCGCAGGACGTGAACGATCATCTCGAGGATGACCTGCGGCCGATCCCGTTTCACAACATGATCTACGTGGGCGACGGACCCACCGATGTGCCGTGCTTCACGATCATGCGCCGGTACGGCGGACAATCGATCGCGGTGTACAATCCGGACGACCCGACCCGGGCCGGATTTCGCAAGTGCTACCAGCTTTCGGCGCACATGGACCGTGTGAAACACATTGCCCCGGCCGATTTCCGCGCGGGGAGCCACTTGCGCATGCTGCTCGAGGAGATGATTACGGAAATGGTCGCCCGCATGGTGCGGGAGCGCCGCGACGAATTGGAACGGGGCACGCTGCGCGCGCCCGGTCACGGCTGATGAGATCAGACGCGGCGCAGCGGGGCCGCACGCACCGGCACGGGAGCGGGGCGGCGGGATGCGGAGCGGACGAGCAAACGCCCGGCGGCGGCGGCGAGGGCGGCGAGCAGCAACGCCACGACTCCGGGCTCGGGGATCACGTTGAAATTCTCAAACGAGCTCCCCGTGACACCACCAATCGTATAGGTGCCCGTGAAGGTGAAGCTCCCCGCGGCCAGCGCCACGAGATCAATCCGCTGCTGATTCGTGGCGCCGGGATCGCTCGAGAGCGCCTGCAGCCCGGCGCCGGACCCGCGCCCAAAGAGGACGTCGACAAGCTGGTTGTTCGGTCCGCTGGTGATGGTCGTGTCGGCATTCACACCAACGCCGCCGGGCAGATGGTCGGCGCCGTAATTGATCCCGACGTAATCGATGCCGTATTGATAACTGCCGGCGGCAAAGGTGAAGCCCATCTGATTGCCCGGGTCGGAACTGGAGGCGGTGAATGCGAGCTGCGAAATGCTAAAGGTCGTGCCGAGCGTCCCCTGGATGGTGAGCGAGAAGAGGAGGCGATTGCCGATTTCATTAGCGTACGCCGCGCCAAAGGTGCCGACCGGATCCGCGTTGCCCCGCCACGACGGGAAATTGGTGACGACAATCGTGGACGTCGGCAAATTCAAGCCCGGCGCGAGCTGCTGATAAAAAGTGGGCGCGCCCGGTGTCCCGGCCGAGGAGCTTCCGCTCTGCAACGCGGAGATCGAGTTCGCGACCCACGGATCATAGCTCGGCGAACCGAAGCGATTCGGGGCCAAGGTCGGGAAAACGTTCACCACGATGTCCGCGCGGGACGACCCCGGTGCCGCGGCTAAAAGCAAAACGACGGCAGCCAGAAGTGTTTTGGTCCGGTGGAATGGATTCATAGCAGGCCTCAGGCGATTGGCAACAGACCACGCTAGAGCAGAAGACGATCCATGTCACGCTAATCAGGGACACGCCCGCACTTGCGAAGGGGCGTGCCCCCGCGCATCGTCGCCTTCCGTTCCGGCCGGTCAGGCGAAACCCCGGCACGATCTTCTCCCATGCATTTTCACTTTCTCGGCATCGGCGGCACGCTCATGGGCTCGGTCGCCGCGGCCCTCCAGGAGCGCGGTCATGCCGTGACCGGTTCGGACGGGGGCGTCTATCCACCCATGTCCACCTTTCTCGCCGCGCGCGGGATCGTCATCCGGACGCCGTTCTCGCCCGAAAATTTGCCGCCCACCGCCGACATGATCATCATCGGCAACGCGATGACCCGCGGAAATCCGGAGGTTGAGGAGGTGCTCAACCGCAGGCTGCCCTACATCTCCTTGCCCGAGGCTCTCCGCACGCACTTCCTCGGCGGGAAGAGAAACTTCGTCGTCACCGGCACGCATGGAAAAACCACCACGTCCGCCCTGCTCGCGTGGATGCTCGAGAGCGCCGGGCGCAACCCGACTTACCTGATCGGCGGCATCCCCGCCAACCTCGGGCAGGGCGCCCGCTTCACCGATTCGGAACTGTGCGTGATCGAGGGCGACGAGTACGACACGGCGTTTTTCGACAAGCGCAGCAAGTTTGTCCATTACCTTCCGGAATGCGTGATCATCAACAACCTCGAGTTCGATCACGCCGACATTTTCCGGGACGTCGATGAAATCATCCTGAGCTTCACGCGGCTGGTGAACATTGTGCCGAGAAACGGTCTCATCCTCGTCAATGCGGATGACCCGAACGTCGCTCGCGCCGTCGCGAAGAGTCCCGCGCCGCTGCTTGCCGTCGGCCTTGCCGCGCCGGGCGACGGGCAAATTCAGGACATCGCGTACGGCGAAAGGGAGACCTCGTTCCGCGTCTTTGGTGAGCGCTTTACGATGCCACTCGGCGGCGAATTCAACGTGCGCAACGGCGCCATGGCGATCGGCGCGGCGCGATTCGCCGGCCTCACAAGCGGGCAAATCCGCGGCGCACTCGCTTCCTTTTCGGGCGTACAACGCCGGCAGGAAATGCGTGGCGAAGTCAACGGCATCGCGGTGATGGACGACTTCGGGCATCACCCAACGGCCATCGCGGAAACGCTCGCGGGCCTGCGCCGGCAGCGCCACGCGGGTCGCATCTGGGCGATTTTCGAGCCGCGATCCAACACCACGCGCCGCAAGGTTTTTCAGCAGACATTGCCGGCCGCGTTCGCGCAGGCCGACGGCGTGATCCTCGCGCAGGTCGCCCGACTGGACCAACTGCCGGAGGCCGACCGCTTGAATCCCGAACAAGTCATCGCCGACATCGCCGCGACCGGCCACCCCGCGTTCTACGAGGCCGACACCGCCGCGATCGTGCGGCGCGCGCATTCGCTCGCCCGGCCCGGCGACCTCGTGGTGGTGTTTAGCAACGGCGGCTTTGACGGAATCCACGCGAAGCTGCTCGACGCTTTCAAGGTCAACGGATAATCGTTTCGCTGGCGACACCCGCTCCCCGATGGCGGGCGAGCCGCCGCCGCAAGGCTTCGATTACGCTTGCTGATGGACGCCGTTAATTTTCTTCATTCCCATCGCGCGCATGATGTCCGGCACCTGCTGGGACGCTGGCGGCGGCTCGCCCGGTCGCTGCGCCTGCCCCCCGAGCGGCTCTGCCGCGCCGGCGAGTTCGATGTCATTTGTCTTGAGTCGCGCGGCGCGGCCCCTGGCCTCTACCTGAGTGCGGGCATTCACGGCGATGAGCCGGGCGCCACCGAGGGTCTCTTCCGCTGGGCGGCCCGCGGGGGTCTGGCCGACCTGATGCGGCGCAACCTTCCATTTTTCGTCGCGCCCTGCCTCAATCCATGGGGCTTGGCGAACAACCGGCGCCTCAACGAGAACGGGGTTGACCTAAACCGCCAGTTTCGCAGCCGAACCATCAGCCTGGTTTGCGAGCTGCGCGCGCGGGTTCGCGGCATGAGCTATCGCCTCGCCCTCACTCTCCATGAGGACTACGACGCGCAGGGTCTTTATCTCTACGAGGTGCGCGGGGCCAAGCCATTCTGGGGTGAGCAGCTTTCAAACACCGTCGCCCGCATTATTCCCCCGGATCCGCGCGCGCGTATCGAATCGCGGCCAGCCCATCGCGGCGTGATCCGGCCCCGCCTCACCGACGCGCTCACCCGCCGGTTCTTGCGAGGCGGCTGCCCGGAAGCCCTCTGGCTGCACTACCACGGACACGCCGAGCGCGTTTTTACGTTCGAAACGCCTTCTGAGTTCGATCTCGACCGGCGAGCGGAAACCCACGTGGCACTCATTAACGAGTCAATCCGGCTGGCTTTTCCTGCCTAATACGACATTTTCTATGGATCCTTACATCGGAAACGCGAAAAACCCCATATTTGACTGTATTTATCTTTTTCATGTTTTTTTCTCATTATTGAGTATCGCGTCAACTGCGCGAAAATCACTCTGTTAATATGTATTTGTGTGGATAGAAGGATACTGCGGCAAGCAGACTGCTTATCAAACCTGCGAAGAAACGAATTAATGTTCCGCCGACCGCCCCGCATGACCCCCAACATTCTTCAGGCATCCACGCGTGCTTATCTGAATTCGCCTGCCGACGCGGCGGGGACGGCGGCACCGGTGCCACCGCCCTCGGGCCGCTATGAATTGGGCGGATTGATCGCGACGGGCGGACTGGGCGAAGTTTACCGCGCCTGGGATCGCCAGCTCCAGCGCAAGGTCGCGCTCAAACGCATCATGGTGTCGAGCCCCGTCAAGGGCGAGGCGTATGCGCGGGCCGTGACCGAGGCGACGCATCTGGCGGCGCTGCAGCATCCGAACATAGTGAGCGTTTACGATCTCGGCATGGACGACCGCGGGCCGTACGTGGTCATGGAATTGATCGAGGGTGAAACGCTCGAGGCCGTGGCCAGCCGCGCCGCGTTTCCGCTGGACGACTTTGCGCGACTCGCCCGCGAATCGCTCGACGGCATCGCGGCTGCGCACCACATCGGGCTGCTGCATCGCGATCTCAAGCCGAGCAACCTGATGCTGCGTTGGGGCCGGACGAGCTCATTTCAGGTGAAGCTGCTCGATTTCGGCCTGGCCAAGATTTCCGCCAAGCCGGAGCTCCAGACGCGTTTGCAGGACAACAGCGTCTTCGGGTCGATTCACTACATGGCGCCCGAACAATTCGAGGGCAAACCTTTCGACCAGCGCACGGACCTGTACGCGCTCGGCTGCATGTTCTACTACGCGCTGACGCGCCAGAATCCATTTCAAGGCGATACGGTCGCGGCCGTGATGAGCGCGCATTTGAATCACACATTCGTGCCGCTGGCGCTGCTCCGGCCCGACCTCTCCCCCGAGCTGAGCGCGTGGGTGACCAAGTTTTTCAGCTTCCGGCCTGATGACCGCCACGAAAGCGCGATGGTTGCGCTCCAGGCGCTCGATGGCGTGATCGCGCCGCGCCCCGCCTCGGCCTCCGCCGTTGCCCCGGCGCCAATCCCAACCATTCGAGCCAAGGTTGTCCTGCCGGCGTTCGCGCTCGGCGTGGCCTTCAGCCTCGCCTGGTTCCTCTTGATTCAGCCGATGATCAACCGGCAGACGGGCGACATCGACGTTCCCAAGGTCAGCCGGCCCACGCCGGCCCCAATCGTGGAACAACCGGAAGTTTCGGCCATACTTCGGCCCGCCCCGGAAGCGATGTCGGCTTCCGACACGGCCGTATTACGGGAGAAGCTGGGCCAGACCGTTCGCGTGGAGGGCGTCGTCACCGCGTTGAGCGAGGATCCTGCCGTCGACACGCTTTTCCTGCGCTTGGGCAAATCCGACGCGGGCAGCGGCCTGGTGCTCGCCTTCCCCGAAGCCAGCAAGTCCGCCGATCGCTCGGCGGAAGCGCTGGGCGTGTTTGTGGGCAAGCAGCTCACTGCCGAGGGAAAGCTCACCGAGCAGAACGGCATGCTCCGGCTTGTGGTGACCGACATGAAATCGGTGCACGTCGCACCGTAAGTCCGGCCCGCCCGCGCGGAGTGGTCGATTGCACCCGCTGCTTTTTTCTTTGCATCGCCGCGGCCACGCCGCAGCTTTGGGTCACCTCCGCATGACCCCGTCGAACCCGTCGCGACCCAGCGGCAAGCGCATTCAGTTCATGGCGACGTGCCTCTGCGACGCCTTTTACGACCAGGCGGCCATTGCCACCGTGCAGGTGCTCGAGCACGTCGGCTGCTCGATCGAATTTCCCGAGGCGCAAACTTGCTGCGGTCAACCGGCCTTCAACGGCGGGGATTGGAATGCGTCGCGCAAGGTCGTACGCCACACGGTCGCGACGTTCACGGGCGACCATCCCGTGGTCGTCCCCTCGGGCTCGTGCGCGGCGATGCTCTTCCACGGCGCGGCCCTCGCCTTTGAGCACGAACCGGATCGCGCGGAGGTCGAGTCGCTCGGCGGGCGCACGTGGGAACTGGCCGACTATCTTGTGAACGGTCTGGGCGTCACCGTGTGGCCCGGTCATTACCGGTCGACGCTGGCGTTTCACCGCTCGTGCCATTCGCGCGGCACGCCGAGCGGCGACGCGGCCCTGACGCTGCTGCGATCGATCGAGGGGCTGCAGCTCGTTGAATTCGGCGAGGCTGAGCAATGCTGCGGTTTCGGCGGCACGTTCTCGGTGGGCTTTCCGAACATTTCCACCGCCATGGGCGAGTTGAAGCTCGACCACATCCTTGAGGCCAAGCCGGAAGCCATCGTCTCGGCCGACCTGAGCTGCCTGATGCATCTTGGCGGCCTCGCGGAAAAAGCCGGGCGGGCGATCCCGACGCTTCACATTGCGCAGGTGCTGCGCGATGCTTTGGCCAACGCCAGCCTGCTGCCCGTCCTCGTCGAGTCATGAGCGCCCAGCCGATCGATCAATTCGCCGCAAAGCTTTCGCGCGAGCGGCAAAATTCCGTTTATCTCGGCAGCAAGGCCGGTCACGAGAAGCGGACGCAGGTGCTTTTCGACGCGTTTCCGCTGGCCAACGACCTGCGCGTGCTCGCCGGCGAAATCAAGCAGCACGCGATTGAGAATCTCGACACCTACCTCCCGCAAGTGGAGGAGCGGCTGACCGCCCACGGCGCCAAGGTCCACTGGGCCTTCACCGCGGAGGACGCCTGCGAGGCCGTGCACCAGATCATGCAATCGCATGGTGCCATCCGCATGGTGAAGGCGAAGACGATGGTCAGCGAGGAAATAGAGCTGGAGGCCTATCTCAAGGTGCGCGGCATCGAGGCCCTCGAGACCGATCTCGGCGAGTTCATCGTCCAACTGGATCACGATCATCCGAGCCACGTGGTGAAGCCAATCATCCACAAAAACCGGCGCGAGATCGCGGAGTCGTTCGAGAAACACGGCCTCGGCGCCTATGATGATGAACCCGAGGTCATCACCCGGCGCGCGCGGAATTTTCTGCGGCACAAATACCTGCAGGCTGATGTCGGGTTGACCGGCGCCAACTTCGTCGTCGCCGAAAGCGGCCGGCTGGTCATTGTCACGAACGAGGGCAACTCGCGTTTTTCCCTCGCCGCCACCAAGGTCCACATCGCGCTGGTCGGCATTGAAAAAATCCTGCCCCGCGATCGCGACCTCGCGCTGCTGCTCAACCTGCTCGCGCGATCCGGCACGGGTCAACAACTCACGGTCTACACCGAGTTCATCTCGGGTCCGAAATCCCCGACCCAACCCGACGGACCGGAGGAGATGCACGTCATCTTCGTCGACAACGGCCGCACCGACGTGCTTGCGAGCGAATGCCGTGAAATTCTGCGCTGCATCCGCTGTGGCGCGTGCATGAACGTCTGTCCCGTTTATCGTCAGGCTTCCGGCCATGCCTATCGCAGCGTCTATCCCGGGCCGGTCGGCGCGGTGCTCTCGCCGTTGCTCGCGGGCGATCGTTTTCCCGAGATGGCGGACCTGCCCAAGGCCTCGAGCCTCTGCGGCGCGTGCCAGGAAGTCTGCCCCGTGAACATTCCGATTCCCGATCTGCTGCTGCGCTTGCGCGACAAGGGCAAGCGCGCGGGCGTGCCCTCGCCGGGCGTGCCCCCGATGTGGCCGTGGGCTTTGCTCGCGTCGCAACCGGCCGCCTGGCGGACGGCGCTCATCGCCGGCAAGGCGATGGACTACGTGCCGATGCGTTTGGTGCCGGTGCCGGCGGTGCAGGCGTGGGTGGGCAAGCGCACGCTGCCGAAATGGCGCGGGGGTGCCTTCCGCAAATGGCTGAAAAATCGCGGCCAGCCGGTGGAACCCAGGCGCCAGACGTCCCGCATACAGATCCTGCCCGACGCCAAGCCCGCGACCATCGCTGGAGCCATCGCGAAAACGTAGGACGCTGCGTCCCTTCCCGCTTGGCACATCAGACCGTTGGGCGCATGTTCGACGCGTGGACATCGTTGACGAATTTCGCGCGGTCGTCACCGCCTTGAATACAGCCAAAGTCCCCTACGCTGTGTGCGGTGGCTTCGCGGTTTTCATTCACGGTTTTCCCCGCCATACACAAGACATTGACCTGCTCATCAAGGACGAGGACTTGCCTCACGCGAAAGAGATTCTGGCATCACTCGGATTCACGATCGACTCGGGCAGCTTCACGTTTCATCAAGGGAAACCAAACGAATCCAGATTCCATCGCGTGGTAAAAGTAGTTGGCGAGGATTTCCTCATGCTGGATTTGCTGGCTGTGACACCGGCACGAGTGGCAGTATTTAACGAGCGGGAAGCGAGACTTGCCGGTACTCTGCCCGTGACCGTGATCAATCGCGCCGGCCTGCGCACGATGAAGCTGGATGCCGGCCGACCAAAGGATCTGGAAGACCTGCGAAAACTGGAGCTGATGGATGATTAACCCACCACTTGATCCAGACGACGAGGGCCTGCGTGGGGCCGAGCGGCAGAAGGACTTCTATCGTGGCATCAGCCACGATATGTCACCCGCGGCGATTGACCGCCGACTCAAAATCGTGGGCGGTCTCTATCGGCTTGCACACCAACTCAAGAACGCCCAACTCCTGGGACCGGGGGACGCGTTCAATTACGTGGATCGGATTGCCGGAACGCCGCCCGATTAGATTGAACGCGGCATCAAGCCATTTTCCCCATTCCACCTCCCGCCTTGTCACGCCGTTCATCGCGTGAATACTGGGCGACACATTTCCCGCCCGCATGCATACCCCTGCCTCTTCCGTTTCGTCGGTCATTCCACACGAACCGTTTATTCCCGCCTCGACGGTGATGCGGGAGTTCACCTGGCGCTCGGTCATCACCGGCGCGGTCCTGGGCATGGTTTTCGGCGCGTCCTCGCTCTTTCTCGTGCTCAAAGTCGGGCTCACGGTCAGCGCGTCGATCCCGGTGGCCGTCATTTCGCTGGCGCTCTTCCGCGGGCTTTCCAAACTCGGCATCCGCGATTCCACCATTCTCGAAAACAACATCACCCAGACGGCGGGTTCGGCCGGTGAGTCGATCGCGTTCGGCCTCGGCGTCACGATGCCAGCCATCCTCATCCTCGGCTTCGATCTCGAAATCACCCGGGTAATGCTGGTGGCCGTGCTCGGGGGATTGCTTGGCATCCTGATGATGATTCCGCTGCGCCGCGCGCTCATCGTGAAGGAGCACGGCATTCTCAAATATCCCGAGGGCACGGCTTGCGCCGCGGTGCTCAAGGCAGGCTCCAATGCCGAGGACCGGGCCCATGCGTCACCGTCGGCCAAGGAGGAAATGCGCGCCGCGGCGGCCGCGGGTCTGGGTCAGTCGCCGGGCGCGAAAATTATCTTCGGCGGGTTCTTCATCGGCCTGCTCTACAAGACGCTCAACGTCGCCTTCAAGCTTTGGAAGGATGTCCCGGAAAAGATTTTCGGCGCGCCCCTCAAGGCCGGCTCGGTCAGCATGGAGATCTCGCCCGAGTTGATCGGCGTCGGCTACATCATCGGCCCGCGCATCGCCTCGATCACCGCGGCCGGCGGCGTCCTCTCCTATCTGATCCTGATTCCGCTGATCAAGTTCTTCGGCGACGCGATCGAGGGCGTGGTCGCGCCCGGCGCGATTCCGATTTCGCAGATGGGACCGAATCAGATCCGCGGCGCCTACGTCCTGTACATTGGCGCCGGGGCGGTGGCCGCCGGCGGCATCATCAGCCTGCTGCGCGCGCTGCCCACCATCTGGCACGGCATCCACATGGGTCTCCGCGACATTGGGCTCGTCAGTTCGGACAAGGGACCGGGCGAGGTCGTCCCCCGCACGGAACGCGACATGTCGATGAAGGTCGTCGGCATCGGCGTCCTCGCCTTGATTGCCGCCATCACGCTGGCGCCATCGCTACAAATGAATCTCCTCGGCGCGTTGCTCATCGTCATTTTTGGTTTCGTCTTCGTCACCGTTTCCTCGCGCCTCACCGGCGAAGTGGGCTCCACCTCGAACCCGATCTCTGGCATGACGGTGGCGACCCTGCTCTTCACCTGCCTGGTCTTTCTGCTGGTCGGCTGGACCGGCGGCCCGTATTACGTCACCGCCCTTTCCATCGGCGGCATCGTCTGCATCGCTTCCTCGAACGGGGGGACCACTTCGCAGGATTTGAAAACGGGTTTCCTGCTCGGCAACACGCCGCGCCTCCAGCAGTTTGCCATTCTCATCGGTGCCTTCGCGTCTGCCGTGATTCTCGGGCCCATCCTGCTGCGGCTCAATGACGCCGCCACCGTCTACGTCCCGATCGCCAAGGTCGCGCCGGGACTGATGACCAACGTGAAGGACCTGACCACGCGGGAATCGCTGCACGGCGTGCAGGCCAAGGACGACTCGCAGGAATATTATTCGTGGCACAAGACGGACACGACCGGCGGGCCGGCCGGAAAATATCTGGTGAATGACGCGGGCCAGGCGGTCTGGCTGGTGGATCCCGGCATCAACGGCACCTTCACGCAAAGGCCCGACGGATCGGTCGTGCGCAAATTCGACGCGCCGAAAGCGACGCTGATGTCGTACATCATCAAGGGAATCCTCGATCGCAAACTGCCGTGGGCGCTCGTCCTGCTCGGCGTGATGATCGCGGTGGTGCTGGAGTTGTGCGGCGTGCCCTCCCTCGTCTTCGCGGTGGGCGTGTACCTGCCCATTTCGTCGTCCTCGCCCTTGTTTGTCGGCGGTGCGCTGCGCTGGCTGGCGGATCGCTATTGGTCCAGGCAGCCCGGCCATATGAATCTGACGGCGGAGCAATTCGCCGCCGAAAGCGACAAGAGCCCGGGCGTGCTGCTCTCTTCCGGCTATATCGCGGGCGGTGCCATCGCCGGCATCATCATCGCCTTCGTCCAGGGCGGTCTCACGGAATTCGACACCCGGCTGAACAAGTGGGCGGAGGCGAACAATCCGTTCTTCGACGGCCCCTGGTCCGACGCGATGTC
>JANMQT010000257.1:0-2351 GCA_031370675.1 Verrucomicrobiota bacterium | reverse complement strand
CGCCGAGCAGATTGAGGTTGGGGCCGTTGAGGATCATCACGCGTTTCATGGTGTGCCTTTCGTGGAAGTGGGTTGGATTGGGATTGGGCTGGCCTTTGATTGAATCAATCTGTCGTCGGGGTCTACTTCACCTCTCCCCTTGCGGGAGAGGTCGAAGCCGAAGGCTTCGGGTGAGGGGGCCTCTCCGCGAGTCCGAGTCTGACGAGGGTCCCCTCACCCCAACCCTCCAAGAGCGAGCTTCGCTCGTCTCGACCCCGCAAGGGGAGAGGGAGCGCACTGCCGATGCCGCTGTGACCTCGATCTGATCTCATCATGTCACTCGATCCGGTTTCATGATGCGCCAGTAACATCAGACATCCCGAACACCGCGACCGCGCGGATCGGGGAGCCGGTGCCGCCGCGCCATTTCATCGGCAGGCCGATGAAGGTGAAGGGTCCGGCGCCGAGCAGCGCCTCGAGGTTGCACAGGCTCTCGATGTGGGTGATGCCGAGTTCGAAGCAGGCCTTGTGGACCAGCAGGTTCTCCCTGCCTTCCGGCCCCGGCCGCATCGAATCGATGCCGAAATGCACGATGCCCTGTTGCGCCAGCCATTCGGTGGCCGGCACGTTGACGCCGGAATTCTCGCTTCCATATTCCTTGCGCGGAAAGGTGCGTTCGTGATGGCCGGTGCAAAGCAGGACGGTGCCGCTTTTCGGAATCGGGTGGCCCGCTTTCTTCACCGCCGCCGCGAGGTCCTCCGGCGTGATTTTGGCGCGCGGCGCGATGTGGCGGAGATCAAGGCAGATGCCGGGCACGATGCAGTTTTCCAGCGGATATTCGTCGATGCCAATGCCGCGCTTGTCGAAATGCCGCGGCGCGTCGATATGGGTGCCGCCGTGATCGGGCATCGCGAAATACATCGAGGCCAGCCCATGCACATTGCCGCCATCGGCGAAGGATTCCTCGTGGGACTTCCAGACGCCGTGGATGATCGCGGAATGCCCGGGATAACTGGGACTGCGGTGGTAGAGCTCACGGCTGAGGTCGACGATCTTCACGAGGGGGTCCTTTCCTGGGTGAGGAATAATCCGGATCAGACCGGCTCTTGCCATCTCACCATAGCCGGTGATGAAATTCGAGATGTTCCGGGGGCGCCAGGCAGGGACATCCCGCCGGATATGTGATATTGCAGATGTGCCGGCGCGGCTTGAGTTCGCGCCCGAGCAAGCGACGGAGCGGAGATGTCCAGGCCTGTCATTTTCACGATTTCCGCGGCCTGGGACCAGGAGGCGTCGGTCTGGAGCGGGCATTGCGATGATATTCCGGCCGCCGCGGACGCGCCCACGCTCGACGAATTGCTGGAAAAGATTTCCGCGATGGCGCTCGACCTGTTGCCGGACAATCACCCTGATATTGCGCCGGAATCGCTGTTCCTGCAGATTACCGCGCTCCGCGAAGCCGAGCCGGTCGCGGGCTGAATGGCGCCGCAGTTCGATCGTCCCCTGCGGGATTTGCTGCGGGCCGCCGGCTGCGCGCTGGTCCGACAGGGGCGCGGAAGCCACGAAATCTGGCACAGCCCGATCACGAAGCGAAATTTTGCCGTGCCGGTCGGCATTCCCAGCCGCCACACCGCTAATGCCATCCTTCGTCAGGCCGGTCTCCCCAAGGCGTTTTGAGTATGACGAAAAGACACAATTACGCATTCTCGCCGCGCCTTTCGCGCGAGGTGTGGCCTGCTCGTTCCGCCCTCTCCAGTCAGAGGGCGCGGGGAATGCCGGGCGCCCGATGCGCCCGCCGCCGCGTGTGCCATGTGGGTAGTAAGAACGCACACGCGTTAGTCAGGTCACACCGGAATCACCCGGCATTCCCCGCGCGATGGTTTTACGGCTTATAACGCGCTCTCCCCGGTGACCGGGCTTTCTTGCCACCGTCGCCCGCGAAGTTGCCTTCGCGAACTTGATGCCAGCGTCGGGGCATCAGGACCACACGGCTTCGCCGTCCGCCTCAAGCGCCGCCCGTCGTGCAGCGCCAAAGCGTCCACCGCACCCCGCTTCGCGTCCGTGACGTTGCGCAACGCCCCTCCGAGTGAGGCGGGATGAGCCAATCAATAAATCTGCTTCTACCAATCCGTGAAGCGGAATATTTTTCGCAAGGTGGCTGGACGGCAGGATCGATTGACCCGTTGATTTGCCCGTCAGGCAGTCATGCGGAGAGATGTCATACCCCGTCGCCGGGTCTCGCCTTCGGCGAGCCCGATGACAGGCTCCCGCGGGGTATCCAGTACGCCGCGGCCTCTCGATTTCTCGTCATCGTCTCTGGAATACCGGATCGCCCGGCCATAGGCGAGCGGAAGCGACGCCGTCCTTCGGAC
>JANMQT010000222.1:0-8772 GCA_031370675.1 Verrucomicrobiota bacterium | reverse complement strand
TTCCAGGATGACGGCGTCGGCCCCGCCCTCGCGGTAGGCGGCTGCGTCGAGTCTGGCCGAGGCCACGACCGCTCCGAAATCCCCACCCCAACGCGGCGAACCCGGCAGCGGCCGGAGATGGATCACGCCGATGAGGGATTTTCGGGAAGGGTTAGGAAAGAGAAAGAGATTCGCCATGATGCTGCCGGCAGCTTCCCATGGGTAGGACCGAAGCGTCGAGCCATTCGACGCTTGGCCTGGCCGTCTTCACATCCCAGCCGGCGTGCATTGACAGCCCGCTCA
This sequence comes from Verrucomicrobiota bacterium, assembly GCA_031370675.1. Classification (GTDB taxonomy): domain Bacteria; phylum Verrucomicrobiota; class Verrucomicrobiia; order Chthoniobacterales; family SZAS-18; genus SZAS-18. The sequence continues at coordinate 8,490 of JANMQT010000222.1, read as the reverse complement.
GCCATTTGCTAGCAATGTGGGATGAATCTCGGCGGCATGATCGGGCATGAGATGGACGACGACCACCTGCGGCGCGCGGCCAACCCCACAGGTCGACCGCAGCCCGGCGAGGATATTCAGATGATTAAGGTGGGTGACCGCGAGATGCTGCCAGGCCGGGTAAAGGCAGAGGCATTCCGGGGGAGCGATTGGCTGTTCTGGATCGCCGGCTTGTCGGCGATTAACGGCATCCTGCTGTGGTTTGCAGCTGACCGCATGCTGTTAGTCGGGCTAGGGTCGTCGCTCTTCTTTCGCGCGTTCGGCAACGAAATTGGCAGGCAGCTCGGGTCGGCAACTCTGGTGCCGGCGTTCACGATTGCGCTCGAAGCTTTGATCATCGGCTTCTTCGTGCTGTGTGGTTTTCTCGCCCGGCGCGGCTGGATCAGCGCGATCTTTGCGGGGATGGTCGCGTATGCGCTTGATGCGGTGCTACTGGCCTACTTGAATGTTTGGCTGGCGGTGGCCCTGCATGTGGTGGTGCTGTTCTTCATCGGCCGCTCGCTGCCGCTGCACTTCGCGCTCGCCCGGGCGCGGAGCGCCGGCGGCGCCCCACCGCCCCCGGCAGTGACCACCACCTAGGGGGATTTGGCAATCGCACTTGCGCTCCGCGCCCCGCTGCCTTAATCGGCGCGGATGTCGATTTCGTGGGCGCTCGACGGCGCCATCATCGTCGGTTACTTCACACTCATCGTGGGGCTTGGGCTCTACATGGGCCGGAACGACGAGTCGATGCACGATTTCGCGCTCGGCGGCCGCAAGATTCCATGGTGGGCCGTACTCGCGTCGATCGTCGCGGCCGAGACCAGCGCCGGGACCTTTCTTGGCACGCCTGGCGAGGGTTACAGCCTGCGCAACTACACCTACCTGCAGCTCGCCTTCGGCACGATCCTCGCGCGGATCATCATCGCGTTCATTTTCATCAAGCCGTACTACGACTACAACGTCTACTCGATCTACGAATTCCTCACGGTGCGCTTTGGCACGCGGTCAAAGAACGCGGCCAGCGCGGTGTTCCTTGTCACGCGGGTCCTCGCCAGCGGCACCCGGCTTTATGTCGCCGCTATCATCCTGGTGCTGACCTACGAACTGTTCACCGGCGCGCGGCCCGACAAGCACAGCGAGCTGCTCATCTACCTTGCGGCGATCACACTCGTGGTCGTGCTGACCGCCATCTACACCACGTTTGGCGGCATCAAGGCGGTGATCTGGACCGATTTGATCCAGGCGACTATCATGCTCGGCAGCGCGCTGGCGGCCATCTGGCTGCTCTTCCGCGCCATTCCCGGCGGCATGGAGACCATCACCGCGCGGCTCAGCGGACCGCACGACCTGCAGGTCATCGACAGCGGTATCGAGGCGGGAAAATCGTTCTGGGAAAACGTGAAAGGCATTCTTGAATCCGAGTACACGATGTTCGCGGCGCTGCTCGGCTCGACCTTTACGACCATGGCCACGCACGGCACCGATCAGGACATGGTGCAACGCATGCTCACCGCCAAGGACATCAAGCGGAGCCGCCTTTCGCTGATTCTATCGGGCCTGGCGGATATTCCCATCGTCGTCATCTTTCTGACGATCGGCGTTCTGCTCTGGGTGTTCTATCAAGCGCTGCCCGACGCAAACCTGCCGAAGAAGACGAACGAAATCTTTTCCTATTACATCCTCAATGGACTGCCCCCGGGCATGCGCGGCTTGCTCATCGCCGGAATTTTCGCCACCGCGATGGGCTCCCTCAGCACGGCGCTCAACGCCCTCGCCACGAGTTACACGCGCGACTGGCACGAGCCCTATTTTGCGAAAAACCGGGGCGACGCTGCCTCGTTGCGCACTGTGCGGTGGGCGACGGTCGTTTTTTCGGTGCTGATGATCGTGGTCGCCGCGGCCACCGCATATTTCGTCATCATCCGTCCTGACAAGCGCATCGTCCCCATCGCGCTTGGCATCTTCGGTTACACCTACGGCTCGCTCCTTGGGGTGTTTCTGGTCGGCATGTTGACGAAGACACGCGGCAACGATTTCGGAAACCTGCTCGGCATGGTCCTTGGATTCATCGCCGTGGCGATTCTCAGCGGACTCCCGAATGATCTCGCGCGGCTTTTTGGTCGCGACCTGTATGCGCAGCCCGCCTGGCTGCCGGTCATCGAGTTTCCGTGGCGCATTTTCTTTGGCACCATCGTGACCTTCTCCGTGGCCTGCGCGTTCCGCACGCCGCTCCCGAAGGAAAAGACTCCGTGACCACGCGAGGCCTCAGCGTCGTTCTGTTCTTCGCGCTGTGGTCGGTCGCGCGCGCAGCCGGGGCGCCGGCGCGTGAATCTACCGGGGCGGATGCCGCGATCGACGTCACGCATTTCCGGGGCGAGGTCGCCGCGCGCGCGATCTTTGAGGAATCCAATCACCGGCGCGCGGGCGCAGGGCTCCCGCAGCTGTCCCCGCTGTCGGGGGCGCAAACGGCTGCGCGGTGGCAGGCGCAGTACATGGCGCAAGCCGGGGCGATTTCGCACGTCAACCCCAACGACCGCTCACGCCGCACGCTCGAGGATCGGATTCGCGCGGCTGGCATCACCTTCCGATTCATCGCCGAGAATGTGGCGTTGAATTTCGCGATCGACTACGAGGCGCGCCGGCCGATGTACCGGCGGCGTGAGCCGTCGGGCGAGGTGCTCTTCAGCTACACGGGCGACGGCCCGCCGCTTCGTGCGCACACCTATGCGAGCCTGGCCCGCGCGGTCGTCAGGCAGTGGATCGATTCCCCCGGACACCGGCAGAACCTGCTCTCGCGCGAGGCGAAATATCTCGGCTGCGCCGCCGCGCCCGGCCGGCAAGACAAGAGCGGCGGGCTGGGGAACATCTACTGCGCCCAGGTCTTCGTGGCGACGCGGTGACGAGAAATCGGAAGTGGGAATGCGGAAGTGGGAAGTACAAATTCCAGCTACGACGATTCCTTTCGGTTTCTGGTCGCCGTGATGAGCGACGCAACGGTGATGGCGAGAATCTCCTCGGCTTCCCGCTTTAGGGACGCAGTCTTGCGACCCGATAGAATCCTTCCTTCCTCGATTATTTCGAGCCAATACACGCACTCGTCGGCTTCCTCCTCGACGATGCCCAATTTGGCCACGAACTCCGCTTTCGATCGGCCGCGGCAAGCCGCGCGGTAATTAGCCCCGACGGACGTTCCCGCGCGTCCAATTTGGTTCGCAATAATTCGACCAGACTTTGTTTCCGGCAACGCCTCCACCAGTTTCAAGATCCTCAATGCGAACGCCTTCGTCCTAGACTTCAATTCGATGCTCATGGAAAAATTCTGCCATCGTAGGCGGATCTGGTCCAACCCATTCGCAATGAAACTGTAACGACAGGACCTCGAACACTTCCGACTTCCGCATTCCGAATTCCCACTTCTACCGCTCCCGCCGCAGCACGCCGTCGGTCAGGATCTTGGCGCGCAAGCCGCCGTCGCCCTGGAGCGCCTGTTCGGCGCCCGCGCAAAAGGCCTGCTCCATCCAGTAACACGGCGCGGATTCCTGTGTGCCCAGGAAACGCACGCCTTGCACTTCAAACTCACGCCCGATGAGCGCATTCAGGTCCACGCCACGCGTGACCAGATTTCGCCGGAACGATTCCGGGCCCTTGTCCGCGACTTGAAATTTCTCGCACAGGCGCTCCCAGGCCTCTTCCGCGAAGAACGTCACCTGGCCCTTGTGATCCTCCTTGTAGTCGAGGAACCGGTCTCCCTCGAGCCCGCGCCCGGCGAGACATTTCACTTCCTCGACTTCGATCACCGGCGAGGTGCCCGGCTCCTGGCCGTGGTGCCCGAAGTAATTGTGCGCCGGGGAAATAAAAATGTGACGGATGCGGATGGCCGGGGAGTCCATGCCGGCAATCTCCGCGAGGACCAGCGAAGAGTCGAGGGTCGACCGTCGACTCCCCGCTCAGCTCTGGTCCAGGAGATGGCCGAAATCTTCCATCGCCTTCTCCGCGCCGACAAACGTGTTGCCATCGTAGCTGCTGGCCACGACCCGGCCGAGATGATCGACGACGACCAGGTTGGGCACGTCGGCCTTGCAAAATTGCTGCCGGAGCCGGCCGATCATCTCGCTTTGATTAAAATCCACCGCCAGCCAGGGCATCTGCATTTCGCGAACGTGGTACGCCATTTCCTTGGCGGAACGATCGGTCGGGACGAAAACGATCTCGAATTTCTCCGCGTCCCGGCGGTGGGTCCCATAAAACTGCACGAGACGCGGCGTAAAGGTCCGGCACGCGTCGCTGCTGCGGGTGGCGAAGTACAGCGCGACGAATTTCTTGCCGACGAGACTGGACGCGGGTTGCGGCACGACCGAGTCCTCGCGGAAAGCGATCAGCCCCTCCCGCAAGAAGACGCCCAAGGGATTTTGGAGCGGACCCCCGGCTCCCGCGGCCGCCGGGGGAATGTTTCCGGGCGCCGTGGCCCCGGATGGCGGGGCAGCCGGACGCGACGCCGCCGCGATGCGCACCTGCTTGGACGCAGCGCCGGCCAGCAAATCGGTCTGCACCGCGGGCAACGTGAGCGGCGCGCCCTGGTATTCGAGCTGGACGGTCGTGCCGTCGACTCCGACCACCTTCATCAACTGGCCGGCCGGCAGCGTCACCGTGCTGGGCGCACCGCCCGCCGGACGAAACGTGACCTGGGCGGGTCCCTTCGTGATTACCTGCTTCGGCCACAACTCGGGATGCTGCGCGACGTATTCAACCGTCAGGCCCGTGGCCGGCACCTGCGCGTGGACGGCAGCCGCGCCCAAAGGCAGCAGGCAGAAGCAGAGGAGTGCGGAAGACTTCATGGCGGCGAAGGGGGAAGACTCCGACCGCGGAGCCGGATGATCAAGGACAAGCGGGTTTGATGCCAGCGCGCAACAGACGCGGCGTCATGGGTTCTGGTTCGGTGCCTTCACGCGCTGCAGCACGGTCATGGCAACCAACAGCGCGAACGACGTCAGCAACAGGACCGCGGCGTAGGCGTGCGCCACGCTGTAATTCAATTTCTGTACCTCGTCGTAAAGTGCGATGGAGGCGACCTTGGTCCGGTCCGGCAGAGCGCCACCGATCATCAGCACGACGCCGAATTCCCCCAGCGTGTGCGCGAAGGCGAGCGTCAGACCGACCGCGACGCCGCGCTGCGCCAGTGGCAGATGGACGCGAAAGAAAACGCTGAGGGCCGACGCCCCAAGCGTTTGCCCGGCCTGCAGCAAATCGGGCGACACGCCCTTCAACGCGGCCTGAAACGGCTGCACCGCGAAGGGCAGCGAATAAATGACCGAACCGATGACCAGTCCGGCAAAGGTGAACGAAAGCGTTCCGCCGGTGAGCGCGAACCACCAACTTCCGGGCGGATGGCGCGGTGAGAAGGCCACCAGCAGGTAAAATCCGATGACGGTGGGCGGAAGGACGATGGGCAGCGTGACCAGCGCCTCCACGATCGGAATCCAACGCGATCGCGAACGGTTCAACCAGTAGGCCAGCGGCAGTCCCAGGACGAACAGCACCAGCGTCGTCACCGCCGCCAGCTCAAAGGTGAGCCACAGGGCCTGCCAGAGGCCCGCAGGAATCCCGAGAAATGAAACGTCGTCCGGCGGCATTCCGCTCAATCTGGCAGACGGAAGCCGAATTGGTCAAAGATTGCCCGTGCCTCCTTTGATTTGAGGAAGGCCAGATAACGCCTCGCCGCGTCGTTTTGCGCGCCGCGATTCGTCAGGACTGCGCCCTGCTCGAGCGGTTGGTGGGCCGCCGCGGGAATTTCCACATAGCGCCCGACCCCGGCCAGCCGCGGCGAAAGCACCAGCGAAAGCGCCACCACGCCGGCGTCCACGTTGCCGGTCTCCACGAATTGCGCAGTCTGCGCGATATTTTCGCCGAGCACCAGTTTCGGCGCCACTGCCTCCCACGATCCGTCGTGTTCCAGCGCTTGCTTCGCCGCGCGTCCGTACGGCGCGTGGTCGGGATTCGCGATGGCCAATCGCTTCACCGCGTCTGTCCGCACCACGGCCAGGCCGGTGCCCAGGTCGAGCTTCGGGCGCGTTGTCCACAACACGATGCGGCCGATGGCGTAGGGCGTCAGGCTGTCCGCGTCGGCCAGGCCCGCCGCGATCAGCTCCCGCGGGTAACGCAGATCTGCCGAAAGGAAGACATCGTACGGCGCCCCGTTTTGAATTTGCGCGAAGAAATTTCCCGACGACCCGGTCGAGACCTTGAGCGGCGCGCCCGGCTCCGCTTTGGTGAACGCGGCGTGCAGCGCGTCGAGACAGTAAACGAGGTCGGCGGCGGCCGCGATTTGCACGGAATCCGCCGCCCGGACCGCGGGGAGCGTGCCCCCGCCGCCTAGGCACGCGAGCGCGGCCGCGACCACCCGGCAAGATTTCAGCATTTCCGTCACGAAGGTCACGAATACCGCCGGGCCGCGAATGGGCCAAGTAAAAGCGCGAAAACCGCCCGATTCCGCCTGTCGGAAAAGAAATTGCATGCAATCTTGGATCGCGCCTTGACAGTCGAAAACCCGCCCCGTAAATCCCTCTCGTGGCATCATTCGCAGGTTAAGGAAAAGTTGCTTGTGCTGTCATGAATGCGGGGATTCCCCTCCCCATGCCCAAGAAACACCCCCGGTTGTGACCGACCGCAGTTCAGTCACCGTCAATGTCCAGAAGATCGTCGGAGCGCAGGCTGCGACGGCTCCGGACTCGCTTGCCGCCGAGGAGCCACTGGAAATCCAGCTGGGCTACGAGCGCAAGGGCTGGCACGTGCACAAGACCGTATCGATCACGATGCGCACGCCGGGTCACGATTTCGAACTGGCCGCCGGGTTCCTCTTTACGGAGGGGATCCTGCGCCGGCCGGACCAAATCGCGCAGATCCGCTGCGAGCCGGCCGACGCCGAAGACGGCAATACCGTCCGGATCGAACTGAAGCCGGGCGTCGTGGTGGACTGGCAGCGCCTTGAGCGGCACTTCTACACCTCGTCGAGCTGCGGCGTCTGCGGCAAGACGAGCATCGAGTCCCTGCGCAGCACCGGCCTTGGCAGCAAACCGGTTTTTGAATCCGCCGGCCCGATGGTGGACGCGGCCACGATTCACGAAATGCCGAATCGACTGCGCGAGGCGCAGTCCGTTTTCGACCGCACCGGCGGACTCCATGCGGCCGCGCTCTTCGAGCCAAACGGCCGCCTAATCGCGTTGCGCGAAGATGTGGGACGCCACAACGCCGTGGACAAGCTGGTGGGCTCGCAATGGCTCACCGGCCGCACGCCGCTGCTCAACGCCATCCTATTTGTCAGCGGCCGCGCGAGTTTTGAGCTGATGCAAAAGGCTTTGATGGCCGGCATTCCAATGCTGGTTGCGGTCGGTGCGCCCTCCAGCCTCGCGGTCGCGCTGGCGGAGGAATTCGGCGCCACGCTCGTCGGATTCACCCGCGACCAACGCTTCAATATCTACAGCAGCGCATCGCGCATTCGCACCGCCACGCCGGTTCCCTCCCTCTGACGCCAGCTTGTTCCTTCCTCCCTCCTCTTTGTTTCCGATCCCATGAGCTCCCCGAACATCCTCCGTAAAGACAAGGACGGCCTCGAAACGCCCGAGCCATCCGCCCCATTCGCCAAGTCGGCCACTTCGCTCGAGCCGCAGCCTCACACGCCGGGCGCGCAGCCGCCGATCGAGACCGACGGCACCAAATTCGCCGCCGCCAGCGCCGCCGCCGCGGGCTTGAAGGCAGTCTTCGGGACCGGAACCTTCGCCTGGGGCCAAATGGGCGTGATCCGCGGGACCGAGACCATGCTGAAGTTGAATCAGATCGATGGCTTTGACTGCCAATCCTGCGCCTGGCCGTCGCCGGACAACGACCGCCACGCCTTCGAATTTTGCGAAAACGGCATCAAGGCGATGGCCGATGAAGGCATGCGCGGCAAGGTGAGCGCCGAGTTCTTCAGGGTGAACAGCATCGCCGACTTGGGCGCGATGTCGGACTACTGGCTGAACCAGCAGGGCCGCCTCACGGAGCCAATGGTCCGGCGCGCCGGCGCGTCGCATTACGAGCCGATTTCATGGCCCGGCGCCTTCGCGCTCATCGGCACGGAGCTGAACGAGCTCGCCTCGCCCGGGGAGGCCGCCTTCTACACGTCGGGCCGCACGAGCAATGAAGCCGCATTTCTCTGGCAGCTTTTCGCGCGCCAGTTCGGCACGAACAACCTGCCGGATTGCTCGAACATGTGCCACGAATCGAGCGGCACCGCGCTCAACGAGGCCATCGGCATCGGCAAGGGCTGCGTCACGCTCGACGATTTCAACCAGGCCGACTGCATTTTCGTGGTCGGCCAGAATCCCGGCACGAATCACCCGCGCATGCTCTCGTCGCTGCAGGACGCCAAGGCGAACGGCGCCAAAATCGTCTCGGTGAATCCGCTGCCGGAAATCGGCACGAACCGCTTCAAGA
>JANMQT010000211.1:0-18965 GCA_031370675.1 Verrucomicrobiota bacterium | reverse complement strand
GTCTCGACCTCCGCGATCACCTCGCCGCTCTCGACCTTGTCGCCGACCTTCTTCTTCCACTTCACGAGCGTGCCCTCGGTCATCGTGTCGCTCAGTTTGGGCATCGTGATATCAGCCATGGCGGGGGAAGGTCGAGGGATTGGGGTCGGAACGAAAGGTTAAACTCCGCAAGTCGCGCGGACCGCCGCGATAATTTTTTCCTCGTTCGGCAGCATCGCGTGTTCAAGGGCCTCATTGTACGGCACCGGTACTTCATCCTGCGCCACGCGGGCGACGGGCGCGTCGAGTTCGTCAAAGATGTGTTGCTGAATCTGGAAGGCGAGTTCCGCGCCGATGCCGCAAAACGGCCGGTCCTGCTCGGCGACCACCACGCGGTGCGTTTTCGCGACCGAAGTCAGGATCGTCTCAAGATCGAGCGGCTTGATTGAGCGCAGGTCGATGACCTCGGCGTGAAGGCCCTGCTCCTTCTCGAGTTGTTCGGCGGCGTGCAGCGCCATCGGCAGGGTGCGACCGTAGCTGAGGATGGTCACGTCGCTGCCCTCGCGGGCCACGCTGGCCTTGCCGATCGGCACGAGCAGATCAAATTCCGGCAGGGGCGGCTCGACCAGTCCCTTGGACGCGTAGAGCATTTCGACTTCCATGACCAGCACCGGGCTCTCGTCGCGCACCGCCGACTTGAGCAGGCCCTTCGCATCGCGCGGGGTGGCGGGAATGACGATTTTCAGGCCCGGGAAATTTGCGTAAAGGCACTCCGTGGCGTGCATATGCGTCGCGCCCAACTGATGGGCCGGACCATTCGGGCCGCGGAAGACGATGGGCGCGTGGAATTGTCCGCCGGACATCGTCATCATGTTTGGCGCGTTGTTCGCCACCTGGTCAAAGGCCACGAGCGAAAAACTGAAGGTCATGAATTCGACGATGGGCCGGAGTCCGACCATGGCCGCGCCGATGCCGATGCCCGCAAAGCCGGCCTCGGCGATGGGAGCGTCGATCACGCGCTTGGGCCCGAAGCGGTCGAGCAGGCCCTGGCTGATCTTGTAGGCGCCATTGTATTGGGCGACCTCCTCGCCCATGAGGAAAACATTCTGGTCCCGCTCGAGTTCCTCAAAGAGGGCCTCGTTCAAGGCCTGACGGTAGGTGATTTCGCGCATCGTCATAAGCCGGGGGCTAGCACTGGAAAGGATTCTGCTTCGCGATTTCAGGGGTCGTTGCGACCGGCTGATAATCCGGGTTGGGCGGCGCGAAGGTGTACTTGTGCAAGTCTTCGAGCGGCGGCTCCGGGCTCGACTCGGCAAACGCCACGCTCTCCGCGGCCAGCGCCTTCACCTCCGCGTCCATTTTCTTGTACTCCTCCTCCGTCAGGACTCCCTCCTTCAAAAGGGCGGAGGAGAAGTTGGTGATCGGATCGTCCTTCTTGTGCTTCTCCAGCTCCTCCTTCGTGCGGTAGGTCGCCGGGTCGGACATGGAATGTCCGCGGTACCGGTACGTCCGGCATTCGATCCAATACGGCTGGGGGTCCTTCCGAATTTTCGCGCAGACGTCGGCGATCGTGTCGCGCACCGCGCGCACATCCATGCCGTCCATGACCAGCGAGGGCATGGCGTAGCCCGCGCCGCGGTCGACAATCTCCTTCAGTGGATTGGAACGCCCCGCCGCGGTGCCCATGGCGAACTGGTTGTTCTCGCAAATGTAGATCACCGGCAGCTTCCACAGCCCGGCCATGTTCAGGGCCTCGTGGAACGAGCCGATGTTGATCGCGCCGTCGCCCATGTAGCAAAGCGTCACGCGATCCTCGCCGCGATATTTGCTCGCGAAGGCGAGTCCGGCGGCGAGCGGAATGTGCCCGCCGACGATGGCGTGGCCGCCCAGCATGTTGTTCTTCTTGTCGAAATAATGCATCGACCCGCCGAGGCCCTTGGAGCAGCCGGTCGCCTTGCCGAAGATTTCCGCCATGCACTCGTTCATGCCCATGCCGCGGGCGAGCGCGTGGCCGTGATCCCGATACGCCGTGATGAGGTAATCCTCGTGCCGGCAGCCGGCGACCGATCCGACCGCTACCGCTTCTTGCCCGATGTAGAGGTGCAGGAAGCCGCCGATTTTCTGCATCTGATATTGCTGCTGCGCCTTCTCCTCGAAGCGCCGGATCGCCAGCATATCGTATAGCAGCTTCAGCTCGCTGCGCTTCTTTTGGGATTTGTCCATAGGGGGAGACGAAGAGTCGATGCGACCGCGGCCGCGAAGGGTGGCGGCGTTCCCGGTCTTACTTTCCGGCCAGCGGGGCCGCGGGGACAGACGCGAGGGCCGGCCGGGCCAGGCGAGCGCCCAGCCAGGCGCAGGCCATGAACAGCCCGACAAAGAGCAGGTCGCCGATCAGCGACGTCCGGAAAAACGCCCAGGTCGGCGGATAACCCGGCAACCCAACCGTCAGCGCCTGCCACCAACCAGATACCCCCGGGGGGTATGCGGGTGTGGTGGCCCAGCAGACCGTGTTGGTCACCAGATAGAATAAGGTCGAGCTCGCGATCGAGCCGGCGATGAGGTCGAGCGGCCGCCAGCCGCGCTGCGCGATCCACCGTCCCGCCCCCGCGATCGCGAACAGGCAGGCGTACCGCACCAGCATCTGCGGATGAAAGAGCGACTCGCCGTAATGGAGGTTGAGCACGATGTCCGAAAGTCCCAGCGCGCCGATCGGAATCAGCAGACCCCACCGGCTCGGAAGATAGGCCGCGCCGCAGAGGGCCACGGCCGTCACCGCGTTGAAATGAAACGGCCACGCCTCGCCGATCCAAATCGGCGCCAGACGCGAGGCAACGGCGAGCAGAATCAAGACAGTGGCCGGCCAGAAGGACATGAGGCCGACTTTGAACGCCGACTTCGCATTATGCAAATAGCGAAATTTCTCAGACGCTGTCCGACGTGATCGTTCCACGTGGAACAATGACGGACGCCGCATTGAAATGGGGTCGAAAGCAGAGCACTTTCCGGCGCGCCTCACCGGTCCTCTGCCCTGATGTTCTCGTTGCCCAAATCCTATGACGTTCTCGTAATCGGCGCGGGTCATGCCGGCGTCGAGGCCGCGCTGTCCGCGGCGCGAATGGGATGCTCCACGCTGATGTTGACGCAGAGCCTCGACACCATCGGCCAGATGTCGTGCAACCCCGCCATCGGCGGCCAGGCCAAGGGACACATGGTTCGTGAGATCGACGCGCTCGGGGGCATCATGGGCCTGAACGCGGATGCCACCGGCATCCAGTTCCGCATGCTCAATGCTTCGCGCGGACCGAGCGTGCGCTCGCCGCGCGCGCAATGCGACAAGAAGGCGTATCAATTCCGACTCAAGGCGGTGTGCGAGCGGCAGGCGAATCTCGACCTTCATCAAGGCAACGCGCTCCGGATTCTGGTGAAAGGCGGTCGCGCGGTCGGCGCGGAGACGAATCTCGGCCTCCGGGTTCGCGCCCAGGCGGTGATCATTACCACGGGAACGTTCATGCGCGGCCTGCTCCACGTGGGCGGCCAAAACACGGTCGGCGGCCGGATGGGGGATGCCGCGTCCAGCCTGAGTGACAGTCTTCGCGACCTCGGTTTCGAAATCGGCCGGTTCAAGACCGGGACCCCTTGCCGGCTTAACAAGCGCTCGATCGACTTTTCCCAGTGTGAGCCGCAAGCGGGCGACCAGCCGCCCACGCCTTTCACCTTCCGGAACTGGGAGCTGGCGGAACGCGCGCCCGACGACCTTTTTACCCTGAATGCGTATCGGGAAGGGATGTTCCACGTGGAACAATTGGACTGCCACATCACAGCCACGACCCCGGAAACGCACGCAATTATCCGAGCCAATCTCCATCGTTCCCCCATGTACACGGGACGGATTGAGGGCCTGGGACCCCGCTATTGCCCCTCGATTGAGGATAAAATCGTCAAATTTGCTGAAAAGGACTCCCACCTGCTCTTTCTCGAGCCCGAAGGGCGGCATACGAACGAGTATTACGTCAACGGAGTCTCGACCAGCCTGCCCTACGACGTCCAATACGCGTTCATCCGCACCGTCCCAGGCCTGCAAAACGCCGAAATTCTGCGGCCGGGGTACGCGGTGGAATATGACTACTGCCCTCCGACCCAACTAAAGCCGACCCTGGAAACCAAGCTCGTGGCCGGTTTGTATTTTGCGGGGCAAATCAACGGCACGTCTGGCTACGAGGAAGCCGCCGCGCAGGGATTAATGGCCGGCGCCAATGCCGCGCGCCAGGTTCAGGGGGCCGCGCCCTTTGTGTTGTCACGCGCTGAATCATATATCGGCGTGATGGTCGACGACCTGGTCACGCGGGGGGTGGACGAGCCTTACCGGATGTTTACGAGCCGGGCGGAGCATCGTCTGCTGCTCCGGCACGACAACTCCGATGTGCGCCTGACCCCGCGCGGGAGGGAAATCGGTCTGGTGGGCGATGAGCAATGGCGCCGTTTTCAGGAGAAACGCGACCAACTCTCCGCCCTGCGGCATTTTGTCGAGGGGGTCTCCTTTGAGGGGGTCCGGCTTTCCCATTGGCTGAAACGACCCGAAGCACGCCACGCCTCGATGCCGGGGGATTGGATGAGCCAGTTTCCGCCGGATCTTTGGGACGCAGTGACGACAGACCTTCGCTATGAGGGATACATCAGGCGGCAGGAGGAGGAGGTCCGCCGTTCGGGTCGGGACGACGATCGACCCATTCCAGCGGGGCTCGAATACGCGAAGGTCGGCGGCCTGCGACGTGAAGCCTGCCAGAAATTCGACCGGATTTCGCCCACGACCGTCGGGCAGGCCGGTCGAATCAGCGGGATTACGCCGGCGGACATTGCATTGTTGTCGGTGTGGCTTGAGGGCCAGGCGCGCCGGGCCGCGACCAAGCCGCCCACCTAGGCCAGGGCTGCTTCGCAAAGAACGCCTGCGGCATTCTCCCAGCTGAATCCGGAGGCAAACTCGCGACCTCGTTGACCCAGGTTCGCGGCCAGCTCCGGATCTTCCATCAGGCGGAGCACCGCCCTGGCCACCCCGGGAAGATCGCCCTCGGATACGATCAAACCGGTCTCGCCATCGAGGACAGCTTCCTCGACACCGCCCGTGCGGAAAGCAATGACTGGGCGCCCATGGCTGGACGCTTCGAGGTAGGTGATGCCGAATCCTTCCACGCTGTCCGACAACGAGACGCTCGTCATAATGTACGCGTCGCAAGCAGAGTAAACCGCCGTCAGGTCCTCAGGCGGCACGGCGCCCCGAATCGCAAAATCGATTCCGGCGTCGGCACAAGCGCTCTCCACCTCGCGCTGATAAGATGCCGTTCCCGCTCCAAAAATCTCCCACCTCAGCCGTTTCTTAGCGTGGTCAGGCAACAGTCCCAGCGCACGCGCGGTCAGATGCTGGCCCTTGCGCGGGTGCAACCGCGCCAGCGTGAGCAACCGGAAGATGCCGGAATCCGACGGACCACGCTCCGGGGTCAGACGGGCTGACTCGAGGAGGGCGGAGGGACAGGCGCAGGGCGCGAACAGGACATCCACATCGCGTGGAAAGAGCTCGCTGCCGCGCAGCAACGCCTCCACGAAATGCGAAGAGCAGGCCGGCTTGGTCTGCGGTAGTGCCCGCGCGGCTAGCCGGCGCCACACTGGATGATGCTGGAAGCGAAGGAGTTCCGAACCATGGAAAATTGAAATCACCGAACGCGTGGGGTGAAATCCGCCCAAGCGCGTAAGCAACATCATCGCCATCTGCGCGCCGACGCTGAGCAGGACGATCGGGGAATCGCGCAAAACCGCGCGCCGTTGAAAGAGGGCGCGCGTGAGCGACCCGATGCCGGCGGGTGTCAGGCGCCCGCTGCCCGAAACCCGCTCGATGGGATAGGGGGCTTCGGCGTCCGAGACATGCACGGCCTGTCCGTAATCGGGCGCGATGATCTGCACTCGAAAGCCGAGCTTCGCCGCGGCACGGGCCGCTTCCTGCACATAAGTAGAGCCGCCCCCATGGAACGGCGCGAACTCATGGGTGATGAAGTAGATCATCGTCGACGAGATTTTTCCGAATTAATCACAACGTGGGCGGGGTTGGGCGGGTTCAAAGTTGAATCATGAAATTTCGTGCGAAAGCGGCGCGAACGTTGCTGCATTTGGGATATCGTTTGGATCGCACACCGTCGATCTTTCAGGGTCGCCAGACAGGGCAAACCGTGCATTATTCCCCACTCACCGAAACCGCAAGCTGATGTCATCTCCGTTCACCGAAGAACAAGTCCAGGAACTCCGCACCGCTCTGAAGCGCTGCAGTCCCGCCACGATCGCCGCGGCCGTGCGTTTTCGCCAATCGGGCGATGTCGTTGAGGTGCCCACCATCGTCTACGGGATCATCGAGCGACACATGCCGCCGGAGTCGCCGACCAAACTCGCCGATGCCGGCGATTCGACGGAGTTGATTAAGGACCTCGGCGTCGATTCCCTGACCATGCTGGAAATCGTCCTCTCGATCGAGGAGACCCTTGGGATCAGCATCGAGAACGAGGAGCTGCGCGCCATTCGCACCCTCGGCGAAGTGAAAAATTTTATCGCGCGAAAACTCAGCGGCGAAGGCGCCGATGACAACGGATCCGATAAATTAATCCGCCATTACAACCGCGAGGAGATCGTCACCATTCTCCCGCAGCAGCCGCCGTTCTTGTTTCTGGACGAGGCGATGATAGAAGACAACATCATTAGCGCCAAGTACTTGATACGAGGGGACGAATATTTTCTCGAGGGACATTTTAAGGATCATCCGGTCTTCCCGGCCAGCATCGTGTTCGAGGCTCTGGGCCAGGCGGGTTGCCTGTGGATTCTCGAGTCGGTCGCCGCGAAAGACGCCGACGCAAAAACCGACGTGGTTTTCGCCTCGATGGAAGAAGCGCATTTTCATCGTCGCGCCAAGCCGGGCGATTTGCTGGAAATGCGGGTGGAAGTCGATCGCGTGCGCGTCCCGTTGGTGATTTTCAAGGGGAGCGTGAAGTGCAACGGGCATCGCGTGGCCGACGTGAGCCGGTTGATGCTCGCTTTTGGCGCCGGCATCGCGGATCAGGCGGAGCAGCTCGTGGAGGCCCGCGAGCGCGGGGTGGAAGTGCCGGCTCCGGCGGCGTCGCCGTCGCTGAACGGTCACGTCGAAGTGGCGAAGGTCTGATTTCGTTGGCGCTATGCGCCGCGGAGTGTTTCCCTTTGGCGAGCGGAACCCGGCCCCCGTGGGAATCTGCTCCGTTCGCCTGAATCATTATGCATCGCGCCGTTGTCACCGGTCTGGGCTTCATTACGAGCATCGGAAACAATCGTGCGGACGTTTCCGATCACTTGCGGGCGGGCCGGCACGGCATCGCGGTCTTCCCGGAATTCGAGACGATCAAAGCGCCCGTGAAACTCGCCGGCACAATCAAGGGATTCGATTTTCCATCGCCCGAATTCGAGGACTGGACCTATCCCGCGACGCACAAGATTCCGCGCGAGACGCTGCGGCCGATGTCGCCGAATTCACTCTATGCCTGGTTCGCCATGCAGGAGGCGATTGCCGACGCGGGCCTGCCCCCTGAACTCGTGTCGCATGATGACACCGGCCTGATGTGCGCATCCGGGGGCTCGATGTGGATGGCTTACGAAAACCTGCACACCATGATCACACGCGGCGTGCAGCGCTGTCCGCCGATGGGGATTATCAATGGCATCCCGGGCTCGCTCTACGTGAACCTCGTGCCCGCCTTCAAGATTCGCGGCGCTTCGCTCGGCTTCTCCAGCGCCTGCGCGTCCTCCGCCCACTCGCTCGGCGCCGCGCTGGACCTGATTCGCGATGGCCGGCAAAAGATTGTGTTCGTAGTCGGCGCGGAAGATTGCAATAAATTTAACATTCTGCCGTTCGCCGGGATTCGCGCGCTGAGTCCGCAGTCGGATCCCAACCTCGCGCCGCGCGCGTTCGACCTGCATCGCGACGGCTTTGTCGGTACCGGCGGCGCGGTGGTGCTGGTGGTCGAGCAACTCGAGCACGCGCAACAGCGCGCCCCGAAGAAGATCTACGCCGAGGTTACCGGCTGGGGCCAGGCGTCCGATGGTTATAACGTGCTCGCGCCAGACCCAAGCGGCGACGGCCTGGCGCGGGCGATGAAACTCGCGCTGCAGGATGCGAAGATCGCGCCGGCCGACGTCGATTATCTCAACGCGCACGCGACCGCCACAGAGTTCGGTGACCGCGCGGAAATCGAGGCGATCAAGAAAGTGTTTGCCGAGGGCGCGCGGCCTTTGGTCAGCAGCACCAAGAGCCTGACGGGTCACGGGCTCTCGCTGGCGGGCGCGATGGAATCGGCGTTTTGCTGCCTGGCCCTGCACGAAGGCTTCACGCCGATCTCCGCAAAGATCTCCACGGTGGACCCGATGTGCGAAGGCGTGCCGATCGTGAAGGATCCGATCGAGATGGCACCGAAGATCGCGCTGAACAATTCGAGCGGTTTCGGCGGCGCGAATGTTTCCATCGTGCTGCAGCGCTGTGCCGGCCCCGCACCGGTGGCCTGAGCGCGGCTCGAGTCCGCATTGCCATGAGCGCCCGACCCCGCGTGCTTCTCACCGGCGCAAGCGCCGGCATTGGGCTGGCGACAGCGCACGCGTTATGCGGCGTCGGGTGTGAAGTTTGGGGAACCTCGCGGGAGGTCTCCCGGCTGCCGCGGGAGGTCTCCGGGTTCCACCCGCTCGAACTCTCGCTCAACGACCCCCACTCGATTTGCGCGGCGTGGACGCGCGCGCGTTCCGAGAGCGGCGGTTTCGAGATCGTGATCAACAACGCTGGTGACGGCTGGTTCGAAGCGCTGTCGGAGGTGCCCCTCGAAAAAGTGCGCGCGCAGTTCGAGACGCTATTCTTTGGTCCCCTGCAGCTCATCAAACTCGCGTTGCCGGATCTGCGGGAGAAGCGTGGCCTGTTGATCAATGTCACCTCGCTTGCGGCGCGGCTGCCGATTCCCTACCTGGCGCCCTACTCGGCCGCGAAAGCCGCCCTGGCCGCGCTCACGTCGACGCTCCGCCTCGAGCTGGCCGGGAGCGGCGTGCGGATCGTCGACCTGCAACCGGGCGATATCCAAACGAATTTCAACAACGCGATGAAACCTCCTCCGGACGGACGCCCGCGCGCCGCGTGGGACGCGATCACGGAAAGCATGAACGCGGCGCCTGGCCCGGAAATCGTTGCCGCGGAAATCTTGCGGTTGGTGCATGCGAAGACTGCGCCGCCCGCGCGTGTGGTCGGCGATTTCCTGCAAGCGCGTCTCGCGCCGCTCGCGGCGAGGATGCTTCCCGCCAGGTGGATGGAGCAAATTCTTTTGCGCCATTATCGCCAGCGGGACGAATGACCCCGCGCAAGCGCTCCTGAGGGCGCATGTGCGCTCGCTGGTGCTCGCCGTCGCAGTCGGAGGATCAGTTTAGCAACCCCTGGATCAGTCGGTAAGCCATCC
The DNA here is from genome assembly GCA_031370675.1 of Verrucomicrobiota bacterium. Lineage (GTDB taxonomy): Bacteria > Verrucomicrobiota > Verrucomicrobiia > Chthoniobacterales > SZAS-18 > SZAS-18. The sequence continues at coordinate 9,495 of JANMQT010000211.1, read as the reverse complement.
CCTTGAGCAGCCAGACGACGGCGCACGAAATCGCGAGCAGGGTTGCGGCAGTTCGCGGGCGTGACTCGCTTCGGGCGAGTGAAATGCCGGCCAGGACCCCACATACGGCAAACACGAAAACGGCGCTCACACCCATCAGTCCCAGAAGGAACACCCACTGCCAGCCCTCGTTCTTTGGCCCCTGTGCGAGCACCAAGGCAAACCCGAATCCGCCGACCAGCCAAACCCCAAGGATGACAACGGCACTTTGCAAGAAAACCGGCCGCCGCGTCGCGGGCAAGTTGGAAGCGGGGTCGGTGCTCATTGGCAGGATTGATCCAACCTCACAAGAGGCGTGTGATTAGCGTGGCTGTGGGGCTCTCGGAGACGCTCGCGAATTCGGTCATTCCGCGTCGCGTCAGGTTAGAAGTTTCTAGGTGCCCCACCGTAATGCGACAAACCGAGTCGCCCCAAATCGCAAATGACAATCAGTGTATCGAGAACGGTGATGCCATCGCTCCGGAGGAGTCTACAAAGGAGGGTCAGGTCCTTTGTCGTCCCGTTTCCGTCGTGGCAACGCCACGAAATGATGGTAGCCGGGGGTGCCAACCCCGGCAACACGGCCTCAAACCCCCGCCTTTGCCGCCGCCATCCCCTCATCCACGGCCGCCAATGCTTGGGCGATGTCGCGCGACTCGTGCGCGGCACAGAGGAACCAGTTGTGATGCGGATGCAGGAAAACGCCGCGCTGCATCATTTCGCGGCAAAAATGCTGGCTCCGCAGAAAATTGGATTCATCCGCAAACGTCATAAACGGCATCGAATCATGACCCGTGTAGCGAATCGGCAGGGCATGTTTCGCAGCGGCCTTGAGAAAGCCCTCCCGCAGCTCCGCACCGGCCTTTCCGATGCGCTCAATCACGCCGTCGCGTTCGATGACCTTCAGCGTCGAAAGGGCTGCCGCCATAGGGATGGCGCTGTTCCAATAACTCCCTGTGAGAAAAACACGGCCCGCCGCGGCCATCAATTCCGGCCGACCCAAAGCGGCCGAAATTGGGTGTCCATTAGCCAGCGCTTTGCAGAAACAAATCAAATCCGGCTCGAAATCGAAAAAGCGGTGTGACCCGCCAAGATGCAGTCGAAAACCGGATCGCACGTCATCGAGGATGAAGACGATTCCCTCCTTGCGGCACGTCTCCTGAATGCCGCGTAAGAAGCCGCGCGCCGGCATCACGGAATCGCCAAACGCCGGATGGTGAAACGCGGTCGTAACCACCGCGGCGATTTCCCCGCGGTGCTTTTTCACGAGGTCGCGGAAGGCGTCGAGGTCGTTCCAGGGAAACGCGTGGACGTGCGCGCGATCCTCGTCGATCCAGCCGCCGTGGCCGGGACTGCACCAAGCGTGCGAACCGTGATACGCGCCGGCCACCCGCAAAATCTTCTTCGCGCCGGTGTGCTCACGCGCGACCTGCGTGCACCACGTGGTCATGTCGGCGCCGTTTTTTCCGAACACCGCCCACGACGCGAAATCGACCAGAGACACCAGCCGCTCGGCCAACTCGACCATCAGGGCGGTCGGATGGTTGAAGCAGTTTCCGTCGCGCGCCTGACGAGCTGCAGCCTCCTCGACTTCCGGGTGATTGTAGCCGAGCACGATCGGTCCGTAGGCGCACATGAAGTCCAGGAACTCGTTGCCATCTACGTCCCAATAGCGGCAGCCCTCAGCGCGGGCGGCGTAATACGGCGAGGCCCCAGGCAGGGCCGCCGCCGGACTGGTGTGACCGTAGATTCCACCCGGGATCACCTGCGTCGCGCGGGCAAAGAGCGCGGCGGATTTTGCGTAGTCGGGACGATTCATGAACGGGCGCGGGCAGCGGTCCCAAGATACGCGTCCACGCGGTGCAGCAACACATCGAGTCCATCGGCCAGCGGAATCAGTCCATCCACCCGTACGCGACCCAGCCCAAGCGCAGCCTGGGGGTCGATCTGCGCCGCGAGGAGCAGGCGCGCCGTGTCCGCGTCGCGGATGGTCACAATGGTCGTCGCCGGGCGCGCGGGCTCGCCCAGCGCGCTGCTCAGCACTCCGTTCTCCCAGACGACCGATGCGACGAATGGGACATCTGGGATCCGAATGACCAGGAGCCCCGGCGGCGTCGATTTCAGAGCGCGAATCGCGAGCGCGTCCTCGCGCGCGACAATCGGCACAGCCCGCAGCGCGACTTGAAATGAGAGCAGCAGATGACGGCGGCGAAATTCGGTGTCAGCCATGGCGGCCTCGGTCGGCTGAAGCGCCTCGTCGAGAGCCTTGGCAAGCCGCAGGAAGGGCCGCAACTTCGCGAACTGGAGCCAGCCACGCACCGGCAAAGGCGGCAGCGCGGCGCGTTGGAGAAAAATCGCATTGAGCTGTCGCGCGCGGAAAAAATGCAACACCACACCTCCGCGCGGAGAGACCGCGGGTTCAACGCGCACCACGCCATCGGTCGCCGTGACCATGGCGGCGGGTCCGTGGGCGACGCGCAGACCAAGCGAAAAATTCGCGCCCGCGATCGCCGCGCCGGCTTGGGGGACAAGGTTCGCGAGCGACTCAAGCGCGGGCAGGACAGCGTGCAGATGCAGCCGGCTGAGCAGCATTTCGTTTCCGGTCCGCGTCATGCGGGCAACATGCGCGAACCCGGTCGCGAGGGAAAGCCAGTGTTGGGGTCGGGTGGTTCATGTCCTCCCGACGCGATGGCAAAAAATAATTGCAGCCCGCACCCGCGGGCTGCCAAGCCCATTGGCATGGGCTTGGGGGCCAGCCGAACCATCAGGCGCGCGCCAGCGCCCTACGCGGCGGAAGGATCCGGATTGGCCCCGTCGAGCGGCAGGCGGCGCTTGGCGGCTTCCGCGATGGACTCCGAGCGTGGCTCTCGTTGCGGGGCGTTCACCACGGCCGAAAGGATGTCCAACGGATGCTGCTTGGGTCGCGCCGCCACCATGCACTCGCGCTTGCCGTGATACCCGATGGCGTCCTTGTCCTCGAGCCAGGGCGTGAGGATGGGCGGCAAATCACCGGCTTCCTCGACTTCCGACGAAAAACCGCGCCGGCGCGCGTAGCGCAATGTGATGCGCTCCTGCGGCATGAAACCGCCGATGCCGTTGAAGACAATCGGACAGGCGGTCTGGATGGCCTCGCTCGTGCTGCCGGTGCCGGGGCGAACCACGACGGCATTGGCGCATTGCAGCAGGCGCGACATGTGGAAGCTGTCGGCGTAGGGCAGGGGCCGGACGAGAAAACTCTGGTTCGCCTGCGCCCACGCGCGGACCGACTGAAATGTTTCATCGGAGCGGCCGCAGAGCGCGACCACTTGGAGGCGGCCCTGGAGGTGCGCGGGAAGTCGATCGCGCAGGGAGTTGAGCAGCACGAGATGATTGTTGGCGCCGTGTTCGCCGGTTGAAAGCAGCAGCGTGAAGCGGTCGGGAACCAGGGCGAGGTTCGCGCTGAGGAAATGCCGGCGCTCCGCGGTGGTCTGAGGCACTTGGTAAAAAGCGGGGTGCAGCAGGAATCCGCCGACCAGCGACGCCTCCTCCGGCATGCCCAGTTCGCGGGCCCGCGCGCAGGTTTCCTCCACTGCGCCGATGAAAAGGTCGGCCCGCGGATTCACCCAATGCCGGCTGAAACCGTAGCGGCCAAACAGTTCGCCGCAGTACGTCACGCAGCGCACTCGCGGCAGGTGCTGTCGCGCGAGATCGAAAAAACCATGATTCAGGAAACCGTGGACGCTGAGCACGAGATCGGGCTCCTCCTCGTCGAGCACGCGGCGGAAGCGGTCCTGGCCGAAAATCTTGGCGGGTCGATCGCACGGCGCGGCGACCTCCAGGAGATTGAAATAGACGTTGTGCAGTCCCGGGTAGGTCCGCTGAATCCAGTTGTAGGCGCGCACGCCAAACGCGAGCAGCTCATTCGTGCTCTCGAGGGCCTTGTGCATCTTCACCTGCATCCGCCCGGGCCGCTCGAGCTGCGCCCATTCGATGAACGAGCGGGCCCGCATATTGTGGCCGCCGCCCGTGCTCGAGGTGAGAATCAAAACGCGCATGCGAAAATGGGGACAAAGACTTGCTACCTACCGCGCCGACCCGTCCATGTTTCCGCTGGTGATTGCCGTGGCCGCGACCATGGAACGCCGTGATGTAACCCGCGAGAAAATGGAAAGAATCGGTAAATCCGCCAGAATTCGCCGCGCGTCAAAGCCCGCCGGCGCGAACGGCGAAGCCAGCAGGAAGAGCCCCAAAAGGAAAATACTGTGCGGGAAGTAGATTGTCAGGATGAAAGCGTTGCCAATGTGAAAAAGAATTAACGCGGTGCCCCACAGTCGGTGCAGGGACGGTCGGAATGCGGCTATTACGGCGGTGATTTGCAAGTAAATGGCTCCGGGCAGAAGCGGCCAGCCGAGCCATGGATGGTCGACAATCCACCGCCCCAGGATGCTGCTGGAGTTGGTTTGGAGCAAGCGCTCGGCCACGATGCGGGAAAAACCGTCGATTTGGAACGGATGAGCCTGTCCACTCAGCCATTCGTAGGCCCCGCCCCCCAGCTTCCCGAGCCCGGACATCGTGTAGGTGAGCAGGAGCAGAACCTGCGTCGCGGCGCAAACCTGCAGCAGGGACATCCGGACCGGTCGCGGGGCGTCCGGACGCTCCCAACCCCGTGGCAGAAAGGCAAAAGCAAGCGCGACGAGGACCGGCAGGTGCAGGCTGTGGCCGATCTTGCCCTCGGAGTTCTTCAACGCCACAAAGCAGAGCAGGCCAAGGAACGCGGCGATGCGGAAGAAGCGTGGTCCCGGCCACAGGGCAACGGCGAGGCTGGCGAGAAGATAGAAGCCGAGAACGAAGCGAAGACCGCGGACGGGCTCCATGGCATCGATCCATGCCACCGGCCAGAGCAGGCTCAATGCGCGAGGTTGCGCCAGGCCGCTGAATTCCGGAAGGCTGATCGCCGCAAGGACCAGCAGGTAGAAGTAAAAGGCCCTGACCACCAACTGGGCCCGCCCGGAGCGGGTTGCGATGGACGGAAACCCGCCGCCGGCGCCCGACTCTGGCGTGCCCCGCCAGAGCCATTTTCGGAATCGATGAAGCCTCTGCCTCATGGAGGGAGGCCCACCCCCTCGAGCACGGTTTCCTCCATGCGCGCACCGCGCGCCCGCTCCATCGGATCGTAGGAGAGCCTGACCACCTCGTAGCGCACGGCCTCCGACGAAGAGAACCGCGCTTGCAGCAGCCGCCAGGCGATGTCCCGCTCCGGAATGTTACCGGATTCGACCGCCCGGCCAAAGCGCTGCACCAGCTGGTAGACGACGGACGATTGTGGGCCACGCACCAGTCCCTCGACCTGAATCAATGGCCGAGCTGGATCGAAGTTGCGTTCACCCCACTGGCGCACCCGGATCTCGTAAGATGTGACCCGTTGCGGGACCAACGAGAACAGGAACCACGAGGCAAACGGGAAGATTTCGCCGGCGGGCCGGACGGCGCTGACCATGCCCAAAGCGAACGTCCCGACCACCAGCGCGATGAGCGCGGCTTGCAGTCGGCGGTATTTTTTCATGGTCGGGCGGGGTGTTCCCGGTGATTCATACCGCGAATGGCAAGAATCCTCTACGGCGTAATGGGCAATACGCACGGGCACATCATGCGCTCGCTGGCCATCGCGTCGCGCCTCGCCGGAGAGCACGAGTTTCATTTTGTCGGAGGCGGCCACGTCCCGGCGGCCGTCGCGGAGAAGTACCCCTGCCTCGAGGTGCCCGTCCTGCGCACCGCCGCGCACCACAAGGGCCGCGTCTCTCTGGTCCGCGCCGCCGGCCAGATCGCCACGCGCCTGACCGAGATTCCCCAGGTGAAACGCGAGATCCGCTCGCTCATCAAAGCCTGGAAGCCCGCGCTGGCACTGTGTGACCGTGAATTCTTCCTCCCGTTTGCCTGCGAAACCGCGGGACTCGAGTGCGTCTCGATCGATCACTCGCACCTGCTCGTCGCGTGTGACTACGAGGTGCTGGCCGGGCAGCGACTGTCGCACGCGCTGGCCTACGGGAGCGACCGGTTGCTATTCGATCGGACGAAGAAAAATCTCATCGTCTCGTTTTATCATCCGCCGCTGCGGAAGGGCCGGACCGATGAATTGCTGCCGCCGGTGTTGCGCTGGATCGTGACGCAAATCGTTTCGCAGCCGGGCGACCATGTGCTTTGCTACCAGACCAGCTCGACCTCGCGTGCGATCGTGGAAATGCTGCGCGGCTGCGGGCGCGAGGTGCGCATTTATGGCTTCAATCCGGAACACGAAAGGCGGGACGGCAATCTCGTCTTCCGTCCGTACGACGATCGCCGCATCCTCGAGGATCTCGCGACCTGTGCGTACGCCGTGACGAACGGTGGCCACAATTTGGTCTGTGAGGCGTTGCATTACGGCAAGCCAGTTCTTTGTTTTCCCGTGCCGATGCTCTTCGAACAATTTCTCAACGCGGCGCACCTCCGGGCGCTGGGTTATGGCGACTACTCCACCGCGAGCCGTCCCGGTGCGAACGTCATCCGTGCGTTTGAATCGCGGCTCGACACCTATCGATCAAATCTTGCGGGCAAAAACTTTGAGGGCACCGCGCAGGTGGTGGAACGCGTCCGCCAGCTGATCCCGTCCTGATCGCACGATGCAAATTCGCCGCTTTGAATCCACGGACGAAAATTCCGTGGTCGCGCTTTGGCGTCGCTGCGGCCTGGTGGTGCCGCGAAACGATCCCGCGACCGACATCGCGCTAAAGATGAACTGGCAGCCTGAACTGTTTTTCGTGGGCGAGGTCAGCGGTCAAATCGTGGCGACCGTCATGGCCGGCTATGAAGGCCATCGTGGCTGGATCAATTACCTCGCGGTCGACCCGGACGCCCGACGCCGCGGCGTCGGACGCGCGTTGATGTTGGCCGCGGAGGAGGCATTGCACGCGCTGGGCTGCCCCAAGATCAACTTGCAGGTGCGCTCGACCAACAGCGCGGTCGTGGCCTTCTACCGGCAGCTTGGCTACGCCGTGGACGAAGTCGTCAGCCTGGGCAAACACTTATGAACTTGAATGCATGCTCCCCCGCGCGGAATTGGGTCGCTGAAAGAGGCGGGCGGCAGCAATTGTCACGTTTTCCGTCTGACCCCTTTCTCTGTTTCGCAACGAGGTACACGCTGACGTGTTCGACTGCATTGAACGCTTCTACAACCCGCGTCGATGCCCCTCAACGTTCGGCTACGTCAGCCCAGATCTGTTCGAACAGGCTCAAATGAGCTTGCAGTAGTGTCCGAAGGAACGAGCAAAGGCCAGGTCCCTCACTTGTTCGCCCGTCTCATTTTCCCGAGCCATCTCTGGCCGCCTGAGCCGCTTTTTGCTCCGCGAGCGATTCTGGCGTGAGCGTGGTGATGTGGGTCTTAATCTTCCCACCGACTACGGTCGCTTCGCCGACTGCGTCGAGCTGCGAAATGCCGAGCTTATTAAGAGCATCGTTTGAGAACTTGGCCGTCCAGGTCACCTTGTATCCATTTATTTGGTAATTGCCGTTCTTGATCTGGATGTGCCCCGCTAACTGCGTCTTTAGGTCTTTCCGGATCTCGTCCGTTCCCGTATATATACCGCTCGTGCCGGGGATCGGCGAGGGAACTCGGGTTCGCACGGCGTCGTTGGCGTAAAACGCCATCGCGGCGTCTTCATTTCCAGCATTGAGGGCGCTAACAAAGCCCTCGATGACAGACACGGGGTCTGTGCCCTGGGCCGAAGCGCTCGCCAACGGCCCCAACAATATGGCCAGCACCCCGCAGAGACACGCCAAGAGTATCGGCTTCATGTTCTATCTCCTTTTCATAAGGTTATGACGTGTAGAGCCGTCTGCCAGAGTGGAAAGACTGGTGAATGGAAAGACTGGGGTCGCACCGTGATAAATGATATTTTCGAGAGTTGCGCGCTCCGTTGGTCGAGTCGTCGTCCGAATTTCGGGTCAGTTTGCCTTCTCCTCTTCAGTCGCGCAATCGCCCCGCTCACCGCCGACGTGGTGAAATAGGTTCCACGGCTTTGCAACTTACCAACGTCATGCGCGGCGGCGGTTGCCGAGAGAATTCCAAGTTAAGCTTCCTCCGTTTCCTGGCGCGCGCAAGCTTCTTGTCGCTCGCTGACCGCGGTCGGAATAGCGCCAACATCGCTTCGCTCCAGCAAGCGCCTCTCGGGGAGATTGCACGCAGGGCGACGCCCCACTACGATGCGCGCGGTGGCGAAGGCTCTGCCCGGGCACAAAACCTGTGAATGCCGATTCTCCCGCAACTCCCGCGCCGAGGCGCCGAGTCGCGTATTTCGTGATGCGGCATCCGTTGCTGACGCAGACGTTCATCGACCGCGAGATGCGCGGCTTGCTGAACCATGGGCTCGAGGTGGAGGTGCATCCGATGTGGGATTGGAGCAATCATGAATCGGAGGCGCCCGGTGGGCCGTGCGTCATGCGGCGCGGATTTTTCTCGATCGGCATGCGTGCGTTTATCGAAGCGATACGGAATCCGGGCCTGGTCTGGCGCGGACTCCGGGCAGTGTGGAAGTACCGCCCCATGTTTTCAGAGGGCTGGTTCATGACGATTTGGGGCGGAGTCTTCGCACTTGGATCAGCCTCGACTTTTCGGGCGCGCGCCGCGCGTGGCGAACCGCTGGACTGGCTGCATGGTGCCTGGGCAACCGCGCCGGCCACTGCGGCGATGTCGCTCTCGGCACTGTTGGGGAAGCCTTTCAGTTTTGGCGCGCACGCCTACGATCTCTACCGCCACGGTGGCGACCCGCTGCTGCCGCTGAAGCTTCGGCGCACGCGTTTCGTCCACACCACAACGCAAGCCAATGTGGAGTCGATTCGGAATCGATTTCCCGATGGTCCAGCCGAGATCATTCTCGCGCGCCGCGGATTGTCGGAACTCGCGCCACTGCGTCCCGCGTCCGTGGTGGACCTGAAGAATATTCGATTGTTGTCGGTGGGCCGGCTGGTCGAAAAGAAGGGTCACACGCGTCAGCTCGCGGCCTGCGCCGAACTGCGCCGGCGCGGGATTGACGCGAAGCTGCGCATCATCGGCGAAGGACCCGAACGGACTCAGCTCGAGGCGCGGATTGAGAAACTCGAACTTAGCGCCAACGTGACGCTCGCTGGCGCGATGCAGCCGGAGGATGTGCAGCGCGCGTACGAAGAGGCCGATATTTTTCTGCATGCTGGGATCGTGGATGCGCAGGGCGATCGCGATGGTCTGCCGAACGTGATTCCCGAGGCGATGGCGCACGGCCTCTGCGTGATCAGCAGTCCGGGCGGCGGCGCGGCCGAAGCCATCACGCATGAGGTGACGGGCCTGATCGCAGATCCGGATGATACGACGGCGCTGGCGGATGCCATCGCCCGGCTGGGCCATGACGCCTCTTTGCGCGAGCGCGTGCGAGCGAACGCGCACGCGTGGGTGGCGGAGAATTTTCTCGCCGCGAAAAACACGGCGAAGCT
>JANMQT010000209.1:0-5597 GCA_031370675.1 Verrucomicrobiota bacterium | reverse complement strand
GAAGCGCAAGCCGACGTGAAGCTCAACAAGCCATGCGACATCAACGGGATCGCGTTTGATGGCGGTTCCGGCATCAAGACCGTTGAGGTGTCGGTCGACGGCGGCGCCACCTGGGTGGCAGCCACGCTCGGCCCCGACCTGGGGAAGTATTCCTACCGCCGATTCCGTCATGCGTGGACCCCGACAAAGGACGGCGCCTTCCGTCTGATGTCGCGCGCCACCGCGAATGATGGCTCGCAACAGCCGGCCACGCCCATCTGGAACCGCAGCGGCTACATGCGCAACGTCACCGAATCCACCTTTGTCTTCGTCAGCTAATCCTTCGATCATGAAACGCCTGCTCCTCCTTCTGCCCATCGCGTCACTTGTGCTCCTCACGGCCGCCGACGATCCAAAACCCGTCCCGGCGAAAGTCGAAGGCACCGTGCATTCGATCAATGTGCCGTACGGGAGCTTTAACCTGCCCGCAGGACCGAATGTCGACGTTTACCTGGCAAATTGTGTGAGCTGCCACACCAGCCGTTACGTGTCCAACCAGCCCAATTTCCCGCGCAAGACCTGGGAGGCCGAAGTCACCAAGATGGTAAAGATGTATGGCGCGCCGATCGACGAGGAGAAACAGAAATTGATCGTCGACTACCTGATGACCCTTCGCGGCGCCCCGGATCCGGTTCCGGCGGCGGCGAAGTAACGAGGGGCATTTGCCATGAGTGACCCGGAGCCGGTGCCGCCAGAACAGATCGATTGGCGTGAGCACGGCGTGAAGATTGTTCGCGCCGGCCAGCTCGATTCCAACACGCCCCAGACCCCGGGCATGAATCGCGCGGCGGCGATCACGCACGCGCGCACCGGCGCGAGCAAGCTGTGGGCCGGCACGGTCATGATTCACGCGAACGCCAAGACCGGCGCGCATCACCATGGCGACCTCGAAAGCGTCATCTACGTGGTCAGCGGAAAGGCGCGGATGCGCTGGGGGGAGCATTTGGAATTCACAGCGGAGGCCGGGCCCGGCGACTTTATTTTCGTGCCTCCCTATGTGCCGCATCAGGAAATCAACGGGAGTCGCGACGAACCGCTGAGCTGCGTGTTGGTGCGCAGCGGCCAGGAACCCGTGGTGGTCAACCTCGACATTGCGCCCATCGAGCCGCCGGAAGACGTTTATTGGGTCGACAACATTCATCCGCATCCGCACGGGCAGTAGGTGGCGCCGTTCCCCCTTGTCACGCCCGCCGTCCGGTCTTTCCTTTGTCTGATGCGCGCCATTGCCATTACCACTCCGGGCGGACCCGACGTCTTGCAAATCGTGGACGCACCCAAGCCCGTGCCCGGTGCGGGCGAGGTCTTGATCCGCGTCGCGGCCGCTGGCGTCAATCGACCCGATGTCTTCCAGCGCAAAGGCGTCTATCCCGCGCCCCCGGGCGCTTCACCGCTGCCGGGTCTCGAAGTGGCGGGCACGATTGAGTCATGTGGCCCGGGGGTCGCCGAGTGGAAGACGGGTGACCGCGTTTGCGCGCTGACACCAGGCGGAGGCTACGCGGAGTCTTGCGTTGCCATGGCCTCGCACTGCCTGCCCATTCCGGCGGGCTGGTCGGACCTCGAGGCAGCATCGATTCCGGAAACAGCCTTCACCGTGTGGAGCAATGTGTTTCAACGGGCGCGCCTCAAGTCTGGTGAATCCATCCTGATCCATGGCGGCACCAGCGGGATCGGTGTGATGGCGATCCAGATGGCGCGGGCCCTCGGTGCCGTCCCGTTCGCGACAGCGGGCAGCGCCCTCAAGTGCCGCGCCTGTCTTGATCTCGGCGCCGAGCGCGCGGTCGATTATCGCGAGCAGGACTTCAGCGCGGAGATTCTGGCGGCCACCGGCGGACGAGGGGTCGATGTCGTGCTCGACATGGTCGGTGGGCCCTACTTCGCAAAAAACCTTGAGGTGCTCGCGCCGGAGGGCCGGCTGGTCCAAATTGCCACGCTGCAAGGCGCGAAAGTGGAATTGGATCTGCGCGCCATAATGGCGAAGCGCCTGACGCTGACCGGCTCGACGCTGCGACCGCAAGCCAACGAGGCCAAGGCCGCCATCGCCACCGCGCTGCGCCGGGAGGTTTGGCCCCACCTTGAGGCGCGCCGCATCCGACCGGTCGTTCACGCGGTGTTTCCGCTCGAGCGCGCCGCCGACGCGCATCGCCTGATGGAAGCGGGCGAGCAAATCGGAAAAATCGTGCTGACGACCGGCTAGAGCGCTTCCTTTCCGCTTGCCAGATGATCCTGCAAGGTTAATTACTTTCCCATTCCGGGTCCTCCCCCCGAGGTCCACGCCGAGCGAAAACTGACTTTTTTGTGAAAGCGTTTTTTTATTCCCTTCGGCCCCTGCCGGATTCTCCCCTCTGCGCCCAACGGCACCTTGCGCGGACGATCCGCTCGCATCCATACGTAATCATCCATGAATCCCTCATCCTCTCGCTCTGGCCGCCGCCGTCGCGGCTCCCGGCGCCGTTCCGATCACCGTAGCAACGACCGCTCCCAATCGGCCCCGTCGCTCTGGCAGCGCATCGTCTCCTTCTTCAAAGGGAGCGGACGCAAGTCCTCCCGACCGACCGTCGACGCGCATCCACCTTCCGCCTCGACCACGACGTACCGACCCTCGTCCAAGACGGAGTTGATCGAGGTCTCCACGCCCCGGCTGTACATCGGCAACCTGTCCTTTCAAGCCACCGAGCGCGACTTGACCGAGCTCTTCAAGGGCGTCGGCGGCGTCGCCAGCGCCGAGGTCGTGACGCATCGCGCGACCGAACGATCGAAGGGTTTTGCGTTTGTGCAGATGAATAGCGTGGACGAAGCCAAGCGCGCGGTGCGCGAGTTGCACGACCAGGCCTTCATGGGTCGAAAGCTCGTGGTGAGCGGCGCCAAAGTGGCGGATGAGCGCGACACGGCGCGATTCGCGGCCTAGCGGAGAATTTCGGATGGCGGATTTCGGATGGCGGATTGGCTGAGCCGTCCCGCAGGCAGTGCCGACGCGCGAAGGCGCTCCCTCCATGCAATCCGAAATTCGAAATCCGCAATCCCCAATCTTCCTCGTCGGCCCCACCGCGGTAGGGAAGAGCGAGGTCGCGCTCGCACTCGCGGAGCAAATGGACGCAGAGATCGTCAGTGCTGACGCCTTCCAGCTTTACGCCGGGCTCGATCTGTTGACCGCCAAGCCGTCGGCGGCGGCGCTGGCCCGGGTCCGGCACCACCTGGTCGGGACGTTTCCGCTCTCGGAACCGATGAGCGTGGCGCGCTATCTGACGGAGGCGCGCCGTTGCGTGGAGGACATTTGCTCGCGCGGACGGCGGGCCATCGTGGTGGGCGGGACCGGCCTCTATTTACGGGCTTTGACGCACGGTCTGACCCCGGGCCCAGCCTCGGACCCGGCATTGCGCGCAACCCTGGCCCGGCTTCCGGCGGAGGTGGCACTCCACCAGCTTAGGGCGGTCGACCCAGCCGCGTACGAACGCGTGGATCGGAATAACCTGCGTCGCGTTCAGCGCGCCTTGGAAATTGCCACCTTGCGGGGCGCCGCGGGACTGGCCGACCGCGCCCACCACCTGCCGGGAATATTGCCGTCGTCCGCCCCGCATCCATTGGGCGTTTTCCTGCAACGCGACCGAGTTGAGCTGCTGGATCGAATCGCGCACCGAACCGACGAGATGTTCCGCTGCGGCGTGCTCGACGAGGTGGCGGCGATCGATCCCGCCTCCGTTGGTCCGACCGCCGGTTACATGATCGGCTGGCGGGAATGCCTGGCGTGCCTGCGCGGAGAGATAACCGAGGCCGCCGCCCGCGAGCGCATCACGATCGCGACACGACAATACGCCAAGCGCCAACAGACGTGGTTCAAGCGCGAAACGGACTTTGTGCCGCTCGCGCTGTCCCCGGAAGAGTCAGCCGCGGAGACCGCAACCCGCGTCGGGACCGCCCTGGCAGACGTTACGCGGTCTTGAACCAGCCGAGCACCGTCGGGACGTATTGGCTGATGATGGGGATGTCCCATTTCTGTCCGCCGAACGACTTGATCAGCATGACGATCCAAAGGACAAATGCACCGAGGCAGACCAGCAGCCAGACCAGGCCCAGGATGACGACGAGGAAGCCGAGATGCATGGCGCCGAGAATGGCGAAGAAGACCTGCAGGAGAATCGAGGCCGCGAACATGGCTCCGCCAAAGATCAGGGATTGAGCTGCCCAATAGCGGATGAACTCATTCTTCTTCTCGATCACGAGGAAAATAATCCCGGCGATCAGGGGAAAAATGCAGGCGAGGCCCGCCGCTACATTGGGGGCCATGCCGCTGCTGGTGGTGCTGGGGTCGGTGTTTTCGTCAGGCATATAGATGGGTAGACCCGCAGCGTGATTGATTCCGGCGATCGAAGTCAAGCTTGCGCTCCGGACCGTCGCGCCACATACGGATGGAATGCCGATTGCCCATGCCATTTCCGTCGCCTCCAGCCGGGAGCGTTATGACGTGCTGGTCGGCCGCGGGCTCCTGGCGGAAATCGGTCCGACGCTGAAAGCGCGCCTGCCAACCCTCGGCAAGAAATGCGCGATCGTCACCGACGCGAACCTTTCGACCGGCCATGCTTCGACCGCTCACGCGTCGCTGACAGCTGCCGGCTACGAACCCGTGGTCGTGGACGTGGCGGCTGGCGAATCAAGCAAGACCCTGGGCGCAGCCGAGGCCATCTGCGTGCGCTTGGTCGCCCACGGGCTGGACCGTCAGAGCTTTGTTGTGGCGCTCGGCGGTGGCGTTGTCGGCGACGTCGGCGGATTCGTCGCCGCCATTTATCACCGCGGCATTCCGGTGGTGCAGGTGCCGACCACGATCGTGGCCCAGGTCGATAGTTCCGTCGGTGGCAAGACCGGCGTCAATGCCGCCGGCGGCAAGAATCTGCTCGGCGCCTTCCATCCGCCGTCGCTCGTGGTCGCGGACGTGGCGACCCTCGACACGCTGCCGGACCGGGAGTTTCGCCAGGGCTTCGCCGAGATCGTTAAGCACGGCGCAATCGCCGACCGCGCCCTGTTGCACACGCTGGCCGGGTATGAGCGTGGCCAGGACATCACCGCGCTGATCCGACGGAACATCGAGATCAAGGCGGCCATCGTGACCGCGGATGAATTTGAGACGACCGGCGGGCGGGCCACGCTGAATTTCGGCCACACGGTGGGCCACGCGATCGAGGCTGTGGCCGGCTACGGTCGCTTCCGGCACGGTGAAGCCGTCTCAATCGGCTTGGCCGTAGCCCTGGAGCTGTCGGTCGCGAAGGCTGGTCTCACAGACGCGGACCGCCGGCTGGTCATCGCGGGCCTCGAGCATTTTCAACTGCCGGTTCGGATTCCAGCCGACCTCGCCACCGACCAACTCGTGGCGGCGATGCGGCGCGACAAGAAATTTAAAGCCGGTGCCATCCGGTTTATCCTGACTCGCACTCTGGGCAGCGCCTACGTGGCGTCAGACGTGACGGAGCCCGAGATTGCTGGGGCGATCGACGCGCTGCGGTGAGGATATTCCCACGGAGGCGAACGATGAATCATACCGAAGCCTGCCTCGCGCTGAACATGATTCC
>JANMQT010000202.1:0-11238 GCA_031370675.1 Verrucomicrobiota bacterium | reverse complement strand
GGGGTGGTCGAGGGGGGGGAATAGGGGTCGGGGGGGAAATAGGGGTCGGGGGGAAATAGGGGTCAGAAGTTCTCTGTGCTTCAAACTTCTTTTTTGAGGGGTTATTCACAGGAGAAAGTTAAGCGGTTTGGGTGACTGATTTCGGTGCGGCGACTTTCAGCGAGAGCAGCCAGCTGCCGTGTTTGATTTGGTTGCGCAGGTGGAGGGATTCGTCGTACGGCGTGCGCGCCTGCCACATTGTCCAGAGGATCTTCAGCCAGCGTTGGCCCAGGCAGCGCACGGCGGTGGCGTGCGACTGGCCCTTGGCGCGGTGCGCTTGGTAGTAGGCCTGCGCCCATGCGCATTTCTTGCGGCTTAAGTCCGCCCACAGATGCACCGTGCGGCGCAGCGGCCGCGAGCACGCATGGCGCAGATGCACGCGCCTCTGCTGGCCACTTTCAAAGCAGACCGGCGCGGTGCCCGCGTAACATTGGAGAGCCTGCGCGTCGCCGAAGCGCTCGCGCTGGCTGCCTAACTCGCTGAGCAAGCGCGGCGCAAGCTTCGGCCCTGCTCCCGGTAGCGAACCGAACATGCCGCTGTCCGGGTGACGATCGAAGAGTGCTTCAATGGCGGTGCGATAGGCTGCCAGTTGCGCTTCGAGTGTGCGCAACAGCTTTACGCAGGTGAGCGCCAGCCGGCTCTTCGCCGCGCTCACCGCGGCGTTACCCGCCAGTTCGTTCGCGTGCGCGAAAATCTCCAGCCGATGATCGAGCAGTTGGGGTCGCCACAGTCGCTGCGTGTGCAGGAACTTTTCCCACCGTCTTTTCCCGGCGTGGGCCAGCACCGTCGGCGTGGGGAACGCCTCGATCAGCGCCCAGGCTCCTGGCTTGGTCCAGTCCTCAAAGGCTTCCAACGCCGCGGGATAGTACTCCCTCAAGGCCGCCTGCAACTGGTTGACCAGCGCGGTGCGCTGCTCGATGAGCGTGACCTCATCGCGGCAGAGCAGTCGCAACTCCTGCACGATGGGATCTTCAGGTGCCAGCGCCCGCCACTGGTGGCCATCCACCCGCAGCGCGTCGGCCAGGCTCCACGCGTCGAGCACGTCGTTCTTCACTCCACTGGGCGCCTTGCGCTCGCGATAACGCGCCGCGCTTTTCGGCTGCACCGGATACACCGTGTAGCCGCCATTGAGCAGCTCTTCGACGGCGAGCCCATGATTGGTTTCCACGGCCACTGGCATGCCGGTCCCGAATTGTCTCAAGCGCTCGTGCAGCTTCTGCCAGCCCTCGGCGCTGTGCGTGATCCGCTCCTGCAGCACGATCGCTCCGCGCTCATCGACGACCACCACGTCGTGATGATCCGCGGCCCAATCCAACGCTGCATAATACATCGTCTTCTCTGGCGATGAGGTTGTCATGTTCGTCTGGGGTTTACGGCGCGCGACTTGCGCGTGACCACGGCGGCCAGTCCTCCTGATACAGCGATCCTCATGGGATGGGGTTCTCTCAGACTTCGTGGCCGTGGCCTCTGCCGCGCCCGGTGTTCTGACCCAGTTGCTCGCAGCAAGGGGACAAAAGGACCGTGATCGCGACAGGACCAAGTCGTCGTCGCCGCGTCCAGACTGACGCGCCGCCGCGTTGTTCACAAGCGCGCTTCGCTTCGCTCTGCTCCTTCGCTCCGCTCGCTTATGCACAACGACGGAGATGGTATCGGGACAAGATACTTGATATTGGGCGGGAGACTGCTGGAGTGGCGGGAATGCCAAGGCAACTGCGCATCGAGTTGCCCGGCGGCTGCTATCATGTGATGGCGTGCGGCGACCGGCGGGAGCGACCTGACGCCAAAGGTGGGGCACGTCAAAACGAAGGTCTTGCGATGCGAATTGGTTTTCGAGCGGGGCACGTCCCGCGAAGTGTAGCGGGCGCTCAAACGGCCCGGCCGGAGCGCCACTCGATGAAACTCTTCAAGGCGAGCGTGACGAGCGCGAGGAGCGCCAGCACCGAGGCCACGGCGAAGGCACCGACGAAATTATACTCGTTGTAAAGGATCTCCACGTGCAGCGGCATGGTGTTGGTCTGACCGCGGATGTGCCCGCTGACCACCGACACCGCGCCGAATTCCCCCATCGCGCGGGCGTTGCAGAGAATGATGCCGTAGAGAAGGCCCCACTTGGCGTTCGGCAGGGTCACGCGCCAGAACGTTTGCCAGCCGCTCGCCCCCAGGCTCAACGCCGCATGCTCCTGGTCGCGTCCCTGCGCCTCCAGCAGTGGAATCAGCTCGCGCGCGACAAACGGAAACGTCACGAAAATCGTCGCCAGCACGATGCCCGGCACCGCGAAGATGACCTGGAGATGGTGCAGCTTGAGCCAGGGCCCAAACCAGCCCTGCGCGCCGAAGAGCAACACGTAGACGAGCCCGGAGACGACCGGCGAAACGGAGAACGGCAGATCGATCAGCGTGGTGAGCACGGTCTTGCCGCGAAAATCAAAACGCGCGATCGCCCACGCCGCTGCGAGGCCAAACAGCGTGTTGGCCGGGACGGCGATGGCGGCGACCAGCAGCGTGAGTCGCACCGCGGCGAGCGCGTCCGGTTCGCGCAGCGCGGCAAAATACATTTTCGACCCCTTGGCGAAGGCCTCCGCAAAGATGATCGCCAGCGGCAGCAGCAGGAACGCCGCGAGAAAGAGCAGCGCGATGCCGATGAGCATGCGCCGGACGGCGGGTGCGTCCGTGGTGGCGGGTCGGGTGGGCGCGATCATGGCTTCAATTAATGCGTGGCCGCCCGCCGTCCGCTCCACCACTGCAGCAGATTGATCACGAGCAGCAGCGTGAAGGAGATCAGGAGCATCAACACCGCGATCGCCGTGGCCCCGGCGTAGTCGTATTGCTCCAGATTCGTGACGATAAGCAGCGGGGTGATCTCGGTCTTCATCGGCATGTTGCCGGAGATGAACACCACCGAGCCGTACTCACCGACCGCGCGGGCGAACGCGAGCGCGAAACCCGTCAATAGCGAGGGCCAAAGCGCGGGGAGCACGACGCGTCGGAACGACTGCCAGCGCGTGGCCCCAAGGCTCGCTGCAGCCTCCTCGAAGTCGAGTTCCAGATCCTCCAGCACCGGTTGCACGGTGCGCACCACGAACGGCAGGCCGATGAACGTCAAAGCCACAAAAATTCCGAGCGGCGTGAACGCGACTTTGATGCCCACGCGATCCAGCCACGAGCCGATCCAGCCGTTCTTCGCGTACAGCGCCGTCAGGGCGATGCCCGCCACCGCCGTCGGCAGCGCGAACGGCAGATCCACCAGCGCGTCCATGAACCGGCGGCCCGGAAACCGGTAGCGCACGAGCACCCACGCGACCAGCAGTCCGGCCACCAGATTGAGCGCCGCCGCGGCCAGCGACGTGCCGAAGGTGAGCCGTAGCGAGGCGAGCACGCGCGGCGCCGTGGCCAGGATCCAGAACTTGTCCCAGCCCAGCGTCGCGGACTTGAGGAACGTCGCGGACAGCGGGATGAGCACCACCAGCGAGAGATAAAGCAGCGTAAAACCCAGCGTCAGGCCGAAGCCGGGAATCACGCGTCGGGCGCTCGCGGTCGACATCGGGGCTATTTCTTCACCGCGATTTGATCAAAGACGCCGCCGTCAGCGAAGTGAGTCTTCTGTGCCTGCGGCCAGCCGCCGAAGACCTCCTGAATCGTGAATAACGTGAGGCGGTGAAACATTTTTTCGTACGATTGGGCGACCGACGCCAGACGCGGCCGGTAAAAATTCTTCCCGGCAATCCTCTGGCCTTCTTCCGAGTAGAGAAAGCGCAAATATTCCTCCGCGACTTTCCGCGTTTTCTTCCGATCGACCACCTTGTCGACCACCGTGACCGGCGGCTCCGCCAGGATGCTGTCGGTCGGGGCCACGATTTCGAATTTGTCCGGTCCGAATTCCCGGAGCGCGAGAAAGGCCTCGTTTTCCCACGCGATCAGCACGTCACCAAGTCCGCGCTGGACAAAAGTGGTGGTGGAGCCGCGCGCGCCGGAATCCAGGACCGGGACGTTTTGGTAAAGCCTGGCCACGAATTCGCGCGCGGCGGCCGTGTTGTTTCCGTTCTGCCGGAGCGCGTGGCCCCAGGCCGCGAGATAATTCCAGCGCGCGCCGCCGGAAGTTTTCGGATTGGGTGTGATGACCGCCACGCCGGGCTTGATCAGGTCATCCCAGTCCTTGATCGCCTTTGGATTACCCTTGCGCACGAGGAAAACAATCGTGGACGTATAGGGCGAACTGTTTTGGGGCAGACGCTGTTGCCAGGCGGCGGGGACGAGATCGCCGTTGAGGTGCAGCGCATCGATATCGTACGCGAGCGCGAGCGTGACGACGTCGGCCTGCAGGCCGTCGATGACGGAGCGCGCCTGCTTGCCCGAGCCGCCGTGGGATTGCTGGATGGTAACGGTCTCGCCGGTCTGCGCCTTCCAATGTTTGGTGAAGGCCTGGTTGATCTCCTGATAAAGTTCGCGGGTGGGATCGTAGGAAACGTTGAGCAGCGTGACGTCCGCCGCGGCGAGCGCACGGGCGGCCAGGAGCGCGGCAAGTAGGATCGGGACGCGTTTCACAAGCGGATACTTCCCGCGATGCGATCATTCGGCAAATGCCACTTCTTCCTTTGCTTCGGCCCGGGCGGCGCGCTTGGCCAGTTCAAGGTGGAATTGTTGCGGGTGCGGCGCGGGCCCGTTTTCATGGGTCCGGCCCCAATAGGCGGAAAACGTTTCGCCGGTTTCGCGACCGCGCACAAATTCCTCGAGGTAGCCGCGTACCACCGCCGGCACATCGGCGGTCGACACCGTTTTCTGTTCAAGTCCCGCCAGCCGATCGCCCGCGATCGATCCACCTACGAACAGGGCGTAGCGGCCGGGCGCGCGTCCAACCAGCGCGAAGTCAGCGTTATACGGCCGCGCACAGCCGTTTGGGCAACCGGTCATACGGAAGAGAATGGGTTCCTCCTCGAGATCTAGATCGCGCAGCACCTCATCGATCCGATCGAGGAACTCAGGCAGAATGCGTTCGCCTTCCGACAACGCCAGTCCGCAGGTGGGCAGCGCCACGCAGGCATGCGCCAGGCGACGCAGGGCCGTGAGGCCACCCGCGTTCGGCACGCCGAATTCCTGCAGCGTTTGCTCCAGCCCTTCGCGTTGGTCGGGGGCGACGTTCGCGAACAAGAGGTTGGTGTTCGGCGTGAGGCGCACGGTCAATCCCAATCGCTCCGCAACGGCGCGGAACGCGCTGCGATAGCGCGCCTTTTCGTTGTCGAGGATTCGGCCTCCTGGTACGTGCACGCCGTAAAACCAGCGACCATCGCCCTGCGCGTGCCAGCCGAGTCGATCGGCGACGGTCGTGAATTCAAGCGGCCTCGGTTCGAACACGGGTCGCTGGCCCAACCGTTGCGTGACGTCAGCGCGAAACCAGTCGAGACCGCGATCCTCAATCAGATATTTCAACCGCGCGCGCTTGCGATCCGTTCGATTGCCGTGATCGCGCTGGGTGGTCACCACCGCGACCGCCGCCTCCACGGCGTCGTCCCGCCGCACGTAGAAAAGCGGCTGGGCGAGGGTGGGGAAGGTGGATTGAATCCCGTGCGTCATGCCAAATCCGCCCCCGACCAGCACGGTGTAGCCCTCGACTTCGCCGTGCGGGGCAAACGGGACAAAGCCGAGGTCCTGCGAGTAAATGTCGACATCGTTTTGGGGAGGCACCGCGATGCCGATCTTGAATTTTCGCGGCAGATAGACTTCGCCGTAGATGGGATCGGATTCAGCGCCCGTCTGGGGTTCCGCCTCGATGGGTACGCGTTCGCCGTTCAACCAGATCTCGCTGTACGCCCGCGACCGCGCGAGGAATCGCTGGCTCAGCGCCCGGGCGAATCGGTGCACTTCCGCGTGGACCGCATCCGCGACGGGCGCCGCCGGCGCCATCGTGTTGCGCACGACGTCGCCACACGCGCCCCAGGTGGTGAGGCCCGCGGCGCGAATCTGCGCGATCGTCTCCCGCAGTCCGCCCTTGAGCACGCCGTGCAACTGGATGCCCTGCCGGGTGGTGAGCCGCAGGGTCGAATTTCCGAGCGAGCCCGCGAGGTCGTCGTGGATGAGGTATTGCGCCGCCGTGAGTTCGCCGCCCGGCAGCTTGGTGCGCACCATGAACATCCAGGCCTTGTCGCCGGCGGTCGCCCCCTTGCGTCGATCCCGATCGTCCTGCTGGTATGTGCCGTGAAACTTGAGCAGCGTGGCATCCTCGTCGGAAAACCGCGCCGCGTCCGACGCGAGGGTCTGCCCGATTTCCCCGCGCAAACCGTGGCTTTCAGCCTTCACCTCTTCAACCGTTTGCTTTGACATAGTAAGTACCCGTTTGCCTCGCGCCTATCGCGAAGCAAGCGGACCCTAAAGAGTAATACCTACATGTCGATAGACTATGTGGAACTATGACGCAGTGGGCATGGGAGGCCGTGCAATTCCATTTAAGGGACGGAGCGGGCTTGCAGTCTTGGCTGGCTTTCAGAAAGGAATACTTTGTTCATTTTTCCACTGGACGATATAGAATTTCCAAATTATGGAAATACGGATGGCCACTGTTCATGCCCAACGCAGCCCGGGATCTGTGCAGTCCGTCGAGCGGACGTTCGACCTGTTCGAGGCGCTGGTGGAAGCCGGGCAGGCGGTGCCGCTTAGCGAATTGAGCGTGCGGGCGGGCCTGCCGCTTGGCACGACGCATCGCCTGCTCGCGACGCTGACCGCTCGCGGCTACGCCCGTCAGGATCCAGAGAGCCGGGCCTACGCGGTCGGCTACAAGGTCATGGACTGGGCCACGCGGGTGGGCGCCAATCAATTGCTCGAAGTGGCGCGGCCGCATATGAGGACCTTGATGCACGAGACGGGTGAAACGGTGAATCTTGTCATCCTCGATCGCACCCAAATCGTGTACGCGGACCAAGTTGCTCCCGAACGCTTGGTGCGCATGTTCACGGAGGTGGGCAACCGCGCACCGGTACATTCTTCGGGCGCGGGCAAGGCGCTGTTGGCCTTTCGACCGTTGCCCGAGGCCCGCGCCTTGATGGCGCAGCTCGAATTGAAGGGCTACACGTCGAAAACGATCACGTCACTTGGCCGGCTCGAGTCGGCGCTCGCGCAGATTCGCGAAATGGGCTACGCGGTCGACGACGGCGAATTTGAGGAAGGTGTTCGCTGCCTCGCCGCGCCGATCTTGAACAGCGTCGGAATTTCCGTTGCAGCGATCAGCATCAGCGGTCCGGCGAGCCGCGTTTCGCCGGACAAGGTCGCTCCCTTTGCGCAGAAATTGGTGCGGTGCGCCGCCAAGGTCTCGCAGGCCCTCGGCTATGGTCTGGCCCCGTCGCGCCGGACCCGCCCGCGCGCCGCCGTCCCGTGAGGCTCGCGCATTGCGTCGCCTCCATTTTCCTGCTGTACTACCATTTAGTCTTCCCCTCATGACCCACCTCGAACTGGTCGCGGAGCTCCGACGCATCGTCGGCGAACGTGGAGTCGTGTCCGACCCGGACGCGCTCATGACGTACAACGCCGACGGCTGCGTCATGGACACGCACGACCCGGATGTCGTGGTGTTGCCGACCTCCACCGAGCAGGTCGTGGCCGTGGTGAAGCTCGCGGCGCGTGAGCGCGTGCCGGTGATCGCGCGCGGGGCGGGGACGGGACTTTCCGGCGGTGCCACGCCGATGCGCGGCGGCATCGTGCTGGTGACGTCGCGCCTGGAAAAGATTCTCGAGATCGACACGCGCAACAACCGCTGCCGCGTCCAGCCGGGCGTGATCAATTTTGAGCTCACGGCCATTCTCAAGGGCCGCGGCTACCATTTTGCCGCGGACCCGTCTTCGCAGAAGGCGTGCACGATTGGCGGCAACATCGCCAACAACAGCGGCGGCCCGCATTGCATCAAGTATGGCGTCACCGGCTCGCACGTGCTCGGCGTGCAGATGGTGCTGGCCGACGGATCCATCTTTTGGTCCGGCGAGGGGATTGTCGAGCAGCCCGGGTACGACCTCACGGGTGTCACCGTCGGCGCGGAAGGAACCACCTGCGTCATCACCGAGTGCTGGTTGAAGATTTTGCCGATGCCGGAGGCCACGCGCGTCGTCATGGCGGTGTTCAACGACATCCGGCCCGCGGCCGAGACGGTCAGTGCGGTGATTGCTGGCGGATTTCTCCCGGCCGCGCTCGAGGTGATGGACACGCTCGCGCTCAAGGCGGTCAACGATGCATACAATATGGGCATTCCGCCGGGCGCCGGCGCGGCGCTCATCATCGAGGTCGACGGCGTGGACGATGGTCTCGACGACCTGCTGGCCGAAATTGTCCAAATCGCAAAGGACAAGGGCGCCATCGAGGTGCGACCCGCGAAGACGCCGCAGGAACAGGTCAACGTTTGGGCCGCGCGCAAGAACGCGTTCGGCGCCATGGGGCGCCTCGCGCCGACCTATCACCTCGTCGATACGGTCGTGCCGCGCACCAAACTGCCGGCGATCATGGACGACGTGAAGCGCATCTCGAGGGAGGTGAACCTGCCGATCGCCAATGTCTTTCACGCCGGCGACGGCAACCTTCATCCCATCGTGCTTTTCGACTCGACCGACCCCGACCAAAACGCGCGGGCGCACAAGGCGGTCGAGGAGATCATGCGGTTGTCGATCGGATACGGCGGCGTGATCAGCGGGGAACACGGCGTGGGCATCGAGAAGCAGGAGTTCATGTCGTACATGTTCAACGACGATGACCTCGGTGCGATGGCGGCCTTGCATCAGGCCTTTGATCCGGACGATCTGCTGAACCCGGGCAAGATTTTTCCGCGCAAGACGAATCCGAACGAGCTGGCTGCGTCCCGCCGGCCGGCCGGCACGGTGCCGGAGGGATTGGCCGCCATCGTGGCCAAGCACGGCGAGAAAGTGTGGATCTAGGCCATGAGCGATCTTTTGAACCAGCTGGGTTGCGCCGTCGGTCCCGAGCATGTCACGCCGGGCGCGGGCGGGCTCTCAGTGCAGGGGATGGCCCCGCAGTTCGTGGTCGCACCGGGCAGCGTGGCGGAATTTTCGGAGGCGATGAAAGTCGCCGCGGCGGCCCGCGCCGCGGTGATTCCATGGGGCGGCGGCACGCGCCAGGCGCTCGGCACGCCACCGGTCGCGCTCGATCGCCCGGTCGTGGCCATGCGCACCACGCGGCTCAATCAGGTCCTCGACTACACGCCCGATGACATGACGATTTCGGTGGGCGCGGGGATGACGCTTGAGGAGATCAACCAGGCGGTGCGGCCGAACGGCCAGATGCTGCCGATGGATGTGGCGCTGCCGGACCGCTCGACGATTGGCGGCGCGCTGGCTTGCGCGGCCGATGGTCCGCGCCGTCTGGGCTACGGCACCTTTCGCGATTTGTTTCTCGGCACGCAGGTGGTCGAGGCGGGCGGGCGCGTCAGCAAGGCCGGCGGCATGACCGTGAAGAATGTCAGCGGCTACGACCTGATGAAGCTCTACATCGGCAGCATGGGCTCGCTGGCCATTTTCACGAGTGCGAACTTCAAGTTGCTCCCTATTCCCCGCGCCGCGGCCACGATCGCGTGTGAATTCGACACACTCGAGTCGGTCTTTGCCATGGTCGATGCGTTGCACACGAGCAAGTTGCTCCCGGCGGCGTGCGAATTGGTCAGCGCCGAGGGCGGTCAGGGCTTTGGACTTTGCATCGCGACCGATGGGCTGGAACAGGCGGTCGCGCGGCACAAGCGCGACGTGCCCGCGCTCGCGCAGAAGGCCGGCGCGCGCGCCTCGCACGTGCTCGAGGGCGATGAACACACCGCGCTATGGCGCCGCATCAACGACCTTTCGCAGACCGCTGATCTCGCGCCGGATGAAATGGTGATTCGCGTGGCGAGTTTGCCGTCGCTGCTGGGCGCGGCGTTGATCACCCTGCAAGGTTTGGCGAAGAAACCCCCGCTGCGCCTGCAAATCAGCGCGCGCGCGCTGAACGGCATCGCCTATGTCCGCGCGCAGGGCGCAGAGTGGAGGGCGTTTCACCAGGCGGCGCTCGCGGCGCTGCCGGATGCCTCGCTGGTCACGTTCGGCCTTGGTACCCCCGAACCGTCGATCAATGTCTGGGGCCGGTCTCCCAACGGGCTCGATGTCATGCGGCGCATCAAGTCCGAGTTTGATCCCGCGAACATCCTGAACCCGGGTCGTTACCTGGTTTAGAAGCCGGTTGAAATATTTTCATGTCCACCGCTGTCGCTCCCGCTCCCGCCCCCCCGCGAACCCTCGTCGGATTTTCCGGCAAAGACTCGCCGGAACCCGCCCTGATCAACACCTGCGTGCATTGCGGGCTTTGTCTGTCGTCGTGCCCGACCTATCGCGAGACCGGACTTGAGATGTCGTCGCCGCGCGGCCGGATCTATCTGATGAGGGCGGTCAGCGAGGGCCGGATGTCGCTGGCGAGCGAGATCTTTCAGGGCCAGATGAGCCAGTGCTTGAATTGTCGCGCCTGCGAGGCGGTGTGCCCGAGCGGCGTGCAGTACGGCGCCATCGTCGAAGCCAGCCGCGCGCAAATCCAGACGGCGCGCGAGCAGGCCAACGGCACGGGCGCCATCCGCCCGCAGGGTGCCGCGGTGGGGCTCATCCGCTCGTTCGTTTTTGGCCGGCTGTTCAAGAACATGGCGATGTTCCGCGGGTTTTCCTGGCTGATGAAAATCTACCAGGTCACCGGCGCGCAATGGCTGGCGCGCAACCTGGGGATTTTGAAACTGATGGGCACATCCGAGATGGAACTGATGCTGCCAAAGTTCTCGGCGAGCTTCACCGTGCCGAAGGGACAGGTCTTTCCCGCCGAGGGCACGAAGCGTCATCGCGTGGCGCTGCTGCCGGGCTGCATCATGAGCACGGCGTTCGCGCACGTGCACGAGGCGACCATCCGGGTGTTGCAGAAAAACGGCTGCGAGGTGGTGCTGCCGCCGAACCAGGGATGCTGCGGCGCGCTGCACACGCACGGCGGCGATCTCGACGGAGGCCGGGAACTGGCCCGCGCCAACATCGCCGCCTTCGAACAGGGCGGGCTCGCGGAACTCGACGCGATCATCGTCAACGCGGCGGGCTGCGGCAGCACGTTGAAGGAATATGCGCATCTCTTGCACGAGGATCACGCCTGGCACGAACGCGCCGGAAAATTTGTCGCCAAGGTGCAGGACGTGCACGAGTTCCTCGCGCAAATCGACTT